>JALHPV010000003.1 GCA_022842285.1 Kofleriaceae bacterium | reverse complement strand
TGATCTGATCGTCGTGAATGACGCCGCGACACTGCCGGCGTCGCTCGCCGGGTCGACGGCCCGAGGCGCCGCGTTCGAGCTGCGGCTGTCGGAGCCCGTCGATGGCGCGCGCCTCGTCGGCATCGTGCTCGGAGCGGGCGACTGGCGCACGCGTACAGAGCATCGCGCGCCCGCGCCCTCGATGCCGGTTGGCTCGTTCGTGCGTATCGGTGCGCTCATCGCGCAGGTCGTCGCGTGGGATGGGACGCGCATCGAGCTCACCATCGACGAGGTGATCGAGCGTGGTGGCGTACCGGCCGAGCCCACGGTCGACGCGATCATCGCCGCGCTCTACGCCGCGGGGCGCCCCGTGCAGTACTCGCATCGCGATCGTCCGTTGCCGCTATGGTCGGTACAGACCGCGTACGCCGCGCGGCCGTGGGCCGTCGAGATGCCGTCGGCAGGGCGGCCGCTGACATGGGACGTGCTGCTCGCGGCGCGCCGGGCCGGCATTCGAGTGGCGAGCGTCACGCACGCCGCCGGGCTCGGTTCGATCGGTGACGCGCGAGCCGACCGCATGCTGCCGTTCCCCGAGCGGTACGAGGTCCCCGGATCGACCGCCCTGCTCGTCGCGCAGACGAAGGCGGCCGGCCGTCGCGTGATCGCGATCGGCACGTCCGTCGTGCGTGCGCTCGAGGCCAGCGAGGCGCGGGCCGGCGCCGGCGTCGCGACGCTGCGCCTCGACGCTACGTATCGACCTCGCATCGTCGATGGGCTCGTCAGCGGACTCCACGTGCCCGGCGAGAGTCATCACGATCTGCTGCGCGCGTTCACGTCGGCTGCGCAGCTCGACCGCATGCTCGCGCTCGCGCGAGGAGCAGGACTGTCGGCGCACGAGCTCGGCGACACCTGCGTGATCGTGTGACGACCGCGACGCGGCCACGCAGGCCAGCGGTGGCGTGAACCAGTCGTCAGCGCTCGCGGAGACGAGCGAGGAGCGTGAGCTGGGCCAGGGCGGCGGCGACGGCCGCTTCCACGCGGAGGATGGCCGGGCCGAGTGAACACGGACGGAAGCCACGCTCGCGGAACGTCTCGAGCTCGCGGTCGATCCAGCCGCCCTCGGGACCGATCGCCAGGATGCACGGACCGTCGCGCATCACGGACTCGATGGGAGGGGCCGATGGGTGAGCGACAAGGCGAGTCGCACCGGGGGGGAGGCGGGACCCGCGACCGAGCGAACGCTCCGGTGCGGCCTCGCCGGACGGCGGTGCGGTGTGATCGATCATCTGCATGAAGCGCTCGTGGAGCACCACGGGCGCTTCGTGCGTGGTGCCGCCTTGTTCGGCGCCGAGCCGGATCGCGTGCGCGAGCACCTCGGGCGCGAGGCGCGGCGACTTCAAGTAGCTCTTGTCGACGCGCCACGAGTTGGTGAGCGCGATGCGCTCGACGCCGAAGGACGCCGCGATCTCCAGCGTGCGCGAGAGCACCTTCGGGCGCGGGACGGCGAGCACGAGCTCGACGGGCATCGGTGGGGGCGCAGGCGTATCGAACACCACGCGCAGCGTGATCGTCGTCCCATCGTCCCCCATGATCATGGCAGTCCCGAGGTTGCCGCCGACGAGGCCGGCCTTCAGGGTGCCTCCGACCTTGGCCCCGATGACCTCGCGCGCGTGGGTCGCGCGGCGATCGCGGAGGATCACCTGGTCGCCATCGAGCTCGTCTCGCGAGACGAGGAGGAGGTTCATCGGGTCCGATGTTACTGTGGTGCTGATGCGCAGGTTGCTTCTGGCGGTCGCTCTGTTCGCGTGTGGTGGCGGTGGCGATGGAGGCCCGCTCACGGATGGCAACGTGACCGTCGCCCCGGTCGAGCTCCCGTACGCGATCGGTCAGACGACGGCCGTCGACTACACACCCGCTGGCACGCTCGTCGCGATCAGCGACGGCAAGCTCGTCGAGGTGCCGGCCGCGGGCGGACCCTTCACGGTAATCAACGCCGATCCGGTCCACATCTGGATGGCCGTCGGCCCCGACGGGACCATCTACACCGTCACCGCCACCGAGCTCCGGACCTACGCACCCGGCGCGACCACGCCGACCATCGTGCCGATCGACCCCGCCGGACCGCTGGCCACCAACCGACGCGTCGAGGGCGCGCGGTTCTCGTTCTCGTCGACGGGGGCCGCCCTGGTCGCGCTGACGAACAACAACCCCGCCATGTACGCGTATCGCAGCGACGATCATGGCGCGACCTGGGGCCCGCAGCCGCTCTTCAATGGGGGCGGCAACGTGCTCGCGAACGGGGGCGACGTCACCTACGCCGCGAACGGCGATCTGATCATGTCGACCTTTCAGTCCTTCAGCCGCAGCGTCGATGGCGGCACGACCTGGACGACCGTCACGCCCGGGCCGCGTGCGGGCTACGGCGGACGCCTGGTGCCCCTCGCCAGTGGCGACATCCTTCACTACCCGCCGGGCGGCGGAGGGCTCCTCGTCTCGCGCGACGGCGGACAGTCATGGACCGAGCTCACGCCGTTCAACCTGGCGCCGCTCTGGACGGACGTCATCGAGCGCTCCGACGGCTCGCTCCTCGGCATCGCGAACCGACGCGGCGCCGGTGGCGGCTTCCCCATTCGTGCCCCGATGTCCCTGTTCGAATCGACGGACCGTGGCGTCACGTGGACCGAGCGCATCACCGCCAACACCCACGACGTGGCCGCGACCGGTGATCGCGTCGCGCTCGGGCTCGGCTGGCCCGATGAGGATCTCGGCGGGCCGTACGGCGGCGTGTACGAGACGTTCGACCGCGGCGCCGAGTGGATCCCCAGCGGCTTCGAACGCATCTCCGGCGAGCGTGTGGGTGACTTCACCTTCGATACCGAGGGGCGGCTGGTGCTCATGGCCAATCAGGGCCTGTACCGGCGCACCGACGCCGGCTGGCGCGCGCTGGCGTATGACCATCTCGGCCTCGGCAAGATCGCTGTCCTCGGCGACGGCACGATCATGATCGTCCGGTCGGGCACGTTCTTCCTGAGCGCGGATGATGGCCGGACCTGGACGCAGCGCGACGTGGCCGCGAACCTCGGGACCCGCCTCGGTCCCGCGAGCGTGATCGAGCTCCGCACGAACGACGAGCTGCTCGTCTCGTGGCTGGACATGGGGATTCCGCCCGGGGGGATCCTCGTCCGGTCGAGTCGAACTGCCGATGTCGAGGTGCCGATGCCGGCCACGGTCGCGTACCTCACGCAGACGCGGGGCGGCACCGTCTACGCCACTGTCAACGACAACATGGTCCGCACCTTCCAGTCGTTGGATGGTGCGGTGTCATTTCTGGAGACGACAGGGATCCCCCAGGTCCGTGACTACAACGGCGCCGACCGCGGGCTCGTGTGGACCAACGGCGCGGACGGGTTCATGCACTACGGGCTCCTGAACCTCGCCGGTGAGGTACAGACGCTGACCCTGACCGGCTTGCCGCACCGCGAGTATCTGGTCCGGAGGGAACGGTTCGCACCCGACGACACGCTGTACCTCGCGTCGGGCAGCGGACTCTTCCAATCGACGGCTCCCGTCCGGTGATACGGTCCGCGCATGCCGTTCATCCAGGAACCGCCGCGCCTCGGTAACCAGTTCGACGACGATCCGCTGCTGCCGTCCTGGATCACCCGGCAGCTCGGACCCGATGCGCCGGCCGTCGCCGAGGAGCTGCGGGCCCTGGGCGAGATCGCGATCGAGACGTACGCCAGGCAGCTCGCGGATCGCGAGAACGAGCCCGTCTTGACGCAGTGGGATGCGTGGGGCAATCGCATCGATCGCATCGACGTCTCGCCGCTGTGGCGCGAGGCGCAGGTGCTCGCGGCCCGGCACGGCATGGTCGCGGCGGGCTACGAGGGCCGGTACGGCGCGGGGGCGCGCACGCACCAGTTCGCCATCACCCACGTGCTCGCGCCGTCGCTCGACGTCTACTCGTGCCCGCTCGCGATGACCGATGGCGCGGCGCGCACGCTCCTGTCGTCGGGCAACCAGGTGCTGATCGACAAGTACGTCCCGCTGCTGACGACGCGCGATCCGGCCACGATGTGGACGAGCGGGCAGTGGATGACGGAGCGCACGGGTGGTTCCGATGTCTCGCAGACCGAGACAGTTGCGAAGCTCGAGGGCGGCCAGTGGCGCCTCTACGGCACGAAGTGGTTCACGTCCGCGACGACGTCGCAGATGGCGCTGACGCTCGCACGCCCCGAGGGCAACGGCGAAGGCAGCCGCGGGCTCGCGCTGTTCCACGTCGAGCTGCGCGACGAGCAGGGCCGGCTCCGGAACATTCAGGTCAATCGCTTGAAGGACAAGCTCGGCACGCGCAAGGTGCCGACGGCGGAGCTCACCCTCGATGGGACGCCGGCCACGATCGTTGGCCCTTCGAGCGATGGCGTTCGCCAGATCACGCCGATGCTGTCGATCACGCGCACGTGGAACGCGATCAGCGCGGCCTCGGGGATGCGGCGTGCCATCGCGCTCGCGAAGGACTTCGCGCGGCGGCGCAAGGCGTTCGGGGCGCTGCTCGTCGACAAGCCGCTGCACGCCGACACGCTCGCCGGCCTGGAGGCGGAGTACGCCGGTGCATTCGTGCTCGCCTTCCGCTCGGCGCAGCTCATCGGTCAGCTCGAGCACGGCACGGCCGCGTCGCGCGACTCCGACGAGCGCCTGTCGCGCGTGCTCATCCCGCTGGCGAAGCTGACGACGGGGAAGCAAGCCGTGGCCGTCGCCTCTGATGCGATCGAGTGCTGCGGCGGTGCGGGCTACATCGAGGACACGGGCCTGCCGCGGCTCCTCGCCGACGCGCAGGTGCTGCCGATCTGGGAGGGCACGACGAACGTCCTCTCGCTCGACACGCTGCGCGCGCTGGGGAAGGGTGGGGCGCTCGAGGCGATCGGCGCCGAGATCGAAGCGAACCTCGCGCTCGCGACGGATGCGTCACTCGCGAAGCCGGTCGCGGCTGCACGCGCAGCGTTCCGCAGCGCCTCCACGTGGGTGCAGGGTGCGTTCACTCACACCGATCGGCTCGAGGCCGGGGCGCGCCGCTTCGCGCTCACGCTTGGCCGCACGCTCGAGCTCGCGCTCCTCGCCGGTCACGCGCAGTGGTGCCTCGATCACGGGCACGGTCCGCGCACCGCAGCGGCGGCGCGGCGCTTCATGCAAAACGGAGTCGACCTGGTTGCCGGGGCAACGATCGACTCCGCGTTGGAAGATACGAAGTTGCTCGCCTGAGCGAGCAACGATCTCAGTAGCCGGGAGGCGGGGGCGGCGGACCGCCCGGGCCACCAACCGGCGGACCGCCCGGACCACCAGCCGGCGGACCCGCGGGCGCCGGCGCGTTGTTGCACGCGAACGTGATGCGCCACTCGGTCGCCTGGCGCGTGCTGCTCTGCGCCTGCGTGCTGGAGCCACCCTGCGTGCGACGGCCATTGCGAGACGTCTTCTCGCCGTACTGCGTGTCGGACTGGGCGAAGCTGTCCTCGCCGATCACGAACTCGCCCTGCGAGACCATGTGGTACGCGCCGGGACCGCACTGAGCGGTCATCTGGGCGTTGGCATCATCCATCGCCTTGTTGCGATCGCCTTCGAGAGCGAACGTCGTGCCGGACGGATCCTGGCTAACCAGACGAGCGCTGCCGCAGGCAGCGAGCGCCAACATCATCACCACCGAAAGCTTACGAAGCATGTTTCCTCTTTGTCTGACGGACTGCTTTGGACGGCGACCAGCCTAGTACATGCATCGAGGGCGGGGCAATCTGTCTACATGCCGGGGATCACGGCGCGGATCATTGACGTCACGCTGTACACCGCCGGTGCCCGGGTGCGCCGCGTCGCCACCGTCGAAGCCCGGCTGACGCGCGTCCGCATCGACGGTCTGCCACGTGCCGTGATCGACGACACCCTGCGAGTGGAAGTGGTCGGGCCGTCGGTGGCGACGTCGCTGGCTGCGGGGCGAGATGCCCCAGCCGCGTCGACCGCTGCGGCCGAGACCCCGGCGACGGTGCGCGCCGCCGAGCGCGCCCTTGCTCTCGCCGAGACCGAGCAGTCACGACTCGAAGGGGCGCTCGGCAGCCTGGCGCAGGCGCCCGTGATCGGTGAGCCGCCGTCGGATGATGAGGAACCGGCGGCGTGGGAGGCCGTGCTCGCCGCGCGCCGCGCTCTCGTGACGGCGCGAGCGGAGCGCGAGGTGGTGCTGCGCGAGCAGCTCATCGCCGCGAAGCAGCGCGTCGTCGATGCCCGGCGCGTGCTCGCCGCCGAACAGGATCGTGTGGCCCGGGCGACGGGCGATCGCGCTCCAAAGCTGCACGAGCTTCGGACGTATGTCGACGTCGAGCTCGAGCCTGCCCCCGGCGCGGAGGGGACGATCGAGCTGATCATCGAGTACCTCGTCAGTGCCGCCCGCTGGGTGCCGAGCTACGTGGCGCGCCTCGATGGCGACCAGGCGACAGTAGAGGTGCGCGCCCTCGTGGCCCAGGCCGCAGGCGAGGACTGGACGGGGGTGACGCTCGTGCTCTCCACCGCCGAGCCCACGCGCTTCGCGACGCTGCCCGAGCTGCCCGCGCAGAAGATCGGTCGCCGTCAGGACGAGCCCGCGAAGAAGGGCTTTCGCCCCGCGCCCGTCGGAGCCGGCGCGCTCTACGCCGACTACGACCGCGCGCGGCCCCCCCACAAGCCCTCCGCGCCCGTCGAGATGCGCACGCAGGTGTGGGACGACGATTCGTCGCGCGCGAAGGACGCCTTCCAGACACCGCCGCACGGCCACATCATGTCGGCACCGGCCGCGGCCGCGCCGAAGCCCGACATCAACGCGTTCGCCCCCGAGCCGCAGGCCAAGAAGGCACGCAGCTTCCTCGCGCGTGGGGCGGGTGGGGCGCCGCCGCCGGGGGGCCCGCAGCCGGTTCGCTCCTCCGCGCCGCGCGACGACGGTGCCATGGGAGGAGCGCCCGCATCGGAGATGGCTCCGGCCGCTTCCACCGCGCGCCTCGACTACGGCAACCTGCGCATGGCGCCGCCGTCGTCGCCGCAGCGCGGCCAGTTGATCCCGACCCCCGATGGCTTCGGCGATCCTGCGGGGGCCGCGGAGGTCGACGCGGCGGTGGCGCGCGTCGCCGCGTTGCCGCTGCCGCCAGGCTGTCGCGCGGCGTGGTCCCACACATACGACTACGCCTTCACCGCCGATGGTCGCGTCGATATCGCCGCCGATGGGGCGTGGCACTCGCTCGCGGTCACGGCCCTGGCCACCACCGCGAAGCTGCGCCACGTCGCGACGCCGCGCGAGCAGCAAGATGTGTTTCGGATCGCCACGCTCGCGAACCCGTTCGCCGGCCCCCTCCTCCCTGGACCGATCGACATCTATGACCAGGGCCGCTTTCTCCTCACCAGCGACCTCGAGCTCACGGCGCCCGGGGCCACCGTCGAGGTCGGGCTCGGCGTCGATGCCGCGGTGAAGATCGCGCGCAACACCGAGTTCCAGGAAGAGGTCACCGGCGTGCTGCGCGGCGGCCTCCGCCTGCATCACAGCATCACGGTCGAGGTCGAGAACCTCTCGCCGCGTGCGATCGAGCTGGAGGTTCGCGAGCGCGTCCCCGTCACGCGCGACGGCGAGGACGAGATCGAGGTGACCCTCGGGCGCGTGGAGCCCGCGTGGGACCGCTTCCTGCCTGACCCCGACCTGCCCCGTCAGGCGAAGCTCCGCGGTGGCTACCGCTGGCGGATCACCGTGCCGCCCGCCAAGAAGCAGACGCTGCGCGCGGGCTACGAGATCAAGATCGCCGGCAAGCACGAGCTGGTCGGCGGCAACCGGAGGGAGTCATGAGCGCGCCCGTCTCTCGCGTCACCGTGCTCGAGGATCGCGCCGCTGTCACTCGCGCCGGTACGTTCGAGCTCGCCGCCGGCCAGCATCGCATCACGATCGAACGCGTCTCGCCGGTCCTCGTCGACAAGACGCTGATCGCGATCGCCACCGGCGCGCGCGTGCTCGACGTGCGCTGCGAGCGGTACCTCGCGCCCTGGAACGATCCTGCCGCGGAGTCGACGGAGCTGGCGTCCGAGCTCCGCCGCGAGCGGACGGCGCTCCTCGCTCGACGCGAGCTCGAGAGCGCGCGGTCGTCCGCCGCCACCGCGGAAGCCAACGCACTGTCCGAGCTCGCGAGCGCCGCGCTCGCCGATCTCGCGACGGGGGCCACGCGCGGCCGGCAGGTATCCACGCCCGCCGTACGCCTCGCCGAGCTCGACACGCTCGAGGCCGCCGCACGGGCCCGCCGCGTCGAAGCAGAGCTCGCCTCCGCCGAGCTGGCCCGTCAGATCAGTCGGCTCGATCAACGCATCGCCCGCGCGGAAGCCGAAGCGGGCGAGGAAGCCGCGCGCCTTCACGTCGACATCCTCGTCGAGACCGCGGGGGCAATCGCGCTCGCGATCGACTACGTCACGCCCGGCGCCGCGTGGCGCCCGTATCACCGCGCGGTGCTGGATCGCCCCGCGGGCCGGGTGCAGTGGCAGACCACGGCGTGCGTGTGGCAAGCGACCGGCGAGGACTGGGTCGACGCCGCGTTGACGTTCTCGCTCGAGCGCCCGTCGCTCGGGGTCGAGCCGCCCGACCTCGTCGATGACGAGCTCCGGACCCGCCGCCGTCCCGACCAGGTGACCGTCGAGGTCCGCGAGCAGGAGCACCACACCGCCGGCCTCGGCAGTGCGGGCGCGCCCGAGGTCCCCGGCATCGACGACGGAGGTCTGGGGCTCGTGCTCTCCGCCGCCGCGGCCACCGTCCGCGCCGACGGGACCCCGCACCGGATCCCGGTCGGTGGGTTCGCGGCCGCCGCGCAGGTCTCGCTCGTCGCCATCCCCCTGCGCTCGTCGTGGGTCCACGTCCGCGCGCGCATCGTGAATCCCGGGCCGCTCCCGCTCCTCGCCGGCCCCGTCGACCTCGTCATGGCCTCCGGGTATGTGGGCCGGACGGAGATCGACTTCGTCGGGCCGAACGAGAAGTTCTACGTCGGCTTCGGCCCCGAGTCCGAGCTGCGCGTCCATCGCACCGAGACGAAGGACCGCGACGACGCCGGGCTCCTCGGCGGCTGGAACACGACGACGACCCGCGTCGCCGTGCGGGTCTCGAACCTCGGCGCGTCGCCGCGCACCATCACTGTCACCGAGCGCATTCCCATCTCCGAGGTCGAGCAGGTCAACGTCCAGCTCGGCGCCCCCGATGCCTACCTGCTCTCGACCGAGCACCCCGAAGAAGCCCGGGAGACGACGCAGATCACCGCGCGTACTCTCGACGACCGCGGCATGGTCTCCTGGTCCGTGGAGCTCCCTCCGCACGGGCGCCGGGCCGTCACGCTCGAATACAAGGTGAAGTCCCAGAAGCACGTCGCAGGCGTCTGATGTCGCAAACCGAAATGCTCGCGAACCGCGTCCGCAAGAACGCGAAGCACCTCGGCAAGTGGGCCAAGCGCGAGGGCGTCACCTGCTATCGCGTCTACGACCGCGACATCCCCGAGCTCCCGATCACGATCGACACCTACGAGGGGGCGCTCGTCATCAACGACTTCCGCCACACCGACGAGCACGGCGAGCGCGGTGGCGGTGACGAGTGGCTCGCCGCCATGACCGAGACCGCCAAGGCCGCGCTCTCCGCGACCGAGGTCTTCGTCAAGCAACGCGAGCGGCTCGTCAATCGCCGCGAAGGCCACCAGTACGAGCGCCTCGAGACCACGAACCACTGGCGCACCGTCCGCGAAGGCGGCCACCAGTTCCGCGTCAACCTCGCCGACTTCGTCGACACCGGACTCTTCCTCGATCATCGCATCACGCGCACCCGCGCCGCGCGCGAGCCCGCGAAGACGATGCTCAACCTCTTCGCCTACACGGGCAGCTTCTCTGTCCACTGTGCCGCCGCGGGTATGGCGACGACCACCGTCGACATGTCCCGCACGTACCTCGACTGGGCGGCCGAGAACCTCGAGCTCAACAACCTCTCCTCCGAGCTCGTCCAGTCCGACGTCCGCGAATTTCTGCGCGCTGCCCGCCGCGAGGGTCGGCGCTGGGATCTCTGCGTGGTGGACCCGCCCACGTTCAGCAACTCGAAGCGCATGGACTACACGTGGGACGTCCAGCGCGACCACGCCGCGCTCCTCGACGATGTCGCGGCCGTCGCCGAGACCATCTGGTTCTCCACCAACCGGCGTCGCTTCAAGCTCGAGTGGGCCGGCGCGGGGCGCGTGATCTCCGACGAGACCCACGCGACCATCCCGCCCGACTTCCGCGACCAGAAGATCCACCACGCCTACCGCATCGTCCCGCTGTGACCCGCGGTGTCCCTCCGGAGGGATCGCCCATGACGCAGTCGGGCCCCGGAAGCGCGAACGCCAAGACGCCCCAGACGCCAAGGGGTAGTGGTGACGACGCTGGCCCGGCGCGTCTCGTCAGAAGCGTGAGAAGTCGGCGGGGCGCCGGGCCATGAAGGCCTGGAACGCTTCCATCGCTTCCGGCGACCGGAGCTGCGCGCCAAACACCTTCCCCTCGTGCGCGATCGTCTCGAGGACCTGCTCGCGCGTGGGGCGACCCATCAGCGCCTTGCTCGACTTGATCGCGTTCGGCGCGCAGGCGGCGAGGAGCTTGGCCTTCGCGAGCGCGGCGGCGTAGGCATCGTCGGCGACCTCGTTGACGAGGCCCCAGGCGAGGGCCGTCGGCGCATCGATCTGCTCGCCGAGGAGGAGCATCTGGTTCGCCCGGCGCGCGCCGACGAGAGCGGGCAGGAGGACCGACGAGCCGCCTTCGGGGACGAGGCCGAGCGCGACGAAGGGCGTCTTGAACTTCGCGGTGGGCGACGCGACGACGAGATCGCAGTGGAGGAGGAGCGTGGTGCCGATGCCGATGGCGACGCCGGAGACCGCGGCGAGGAGCGGCTTGTCGAAGTTGACGATGGCGCGAAGGAAGTCGAGCGGGGCCGTGACCTCGCCGCCGGCGTTGGCGCGTGCGAAGTCGGCGATGTCGTTGCCCGACGTGAAGCACTCGGGGGTGCCGGTGATGATGACGGCCCGGACCTGAGGGTCCGCCGACGCGGCGGCGAGCGCGGCCGTGAGCTGCTCGTACATCTCGACGGTCAGGGCGTTCTTCTTGGCCGCACGCGCGAAGCGCAGGGTGGTGATGCGATCGGTGGTGTCGATGGCGATGTCGGTCATGACGGTCCTTTCGGGAGGTCGCGGCAGGCGGTGAGGAAACGAGCGACGACGTCGAGCTCGGCGTCGGTGAAGCCGGTGGCGAGGTCGGCCTGGAGGGCGCGGACGACGGGGCCCGCCTTGGCGGCGATGCGCTTGCCGGCTGGGGTGACGTGGAGGTGCTGGGCCCGGGCGTCGGTGGGTGACGGCTTGCGCGTCACGAGCTCTGCGAGCTCCATGCGGTCGACGAGGCCGGAGACGCCCGCCGGCTGGATGCCGAGGGCTGTGGCGAGGTCACGGTGGAGGCAGCCGGGGTTCTCCACGAGGAAGAAGAGCGCCCCGACCTGCACCATGCTGATGCCGAGCTCCGCCTGGGCGCGCTTCTCGAGGCGCTGACGCACGGCATGCGCGGCCAGGTCGAGGAGGTGGAACAGGCGATGGCTCTTCGCCATGCCCAATAGTTCGCACGCGAACTTTAGATAGTCAACATGCGAAATATCGCGAGCGCTACCCGCCGAGGGCGCCGCGCAGCGCATGCAGGATCGTGGGGGTGGCGGCGGTCACCCGCGCCTGATGCCGGGCGAGGCCGGTCTCGATCGCGCGCAGGTCCGACGGGGAGGGCCGGAGCAGCGGCCGGCGGCCAAGGACGTGCGCGAGGCGCTCGGCGATGGACATCGGATCGCGCAGGTCCTCGGGGGGGCCATAGCGGCGCAGGCGCGTGACGAGCGCGAGGAAGCGCGCCGGGTCACCGTCATCCTTCCAGGTGACGTCCGGATCGTGCCCGAGGGCCACGGCGTAGGCGGCGCGATACGCCGGGTCCTCGACGAGCACGCCATCGAGCAGGAGCTCCACGCCGATGTGGGCCGTACCCCGGCGGGGACCACGTGCGCACCCTTCGCTCTCGAGGATCGAGTCGAGGTCGCGCATGAGCCCGGTGACGATGGGGAGCTGATGAAAGATGCCGTCGACCTGGTGATGGAGCGCGATGCCGATGGCCACGTCGGGGTCGCCCGCGGCATCGGCGACACGGGCGCCGGACATGGTGGCGAAGTCCGGCACCATCGAGCCGAGGAGCGCCCCGGGCGCGGTGTGCAGCCAGCTCGCGATCGCGACGTGCCCGAAGTAATTCACCGCACGGAGTGAGTACCATCCTCGCGTGCGAATCCTAGGCGTCGATCTCGGCACGCAGAGCTGCAAGGCCGTCGTGCTCGGAGACGGGTTCGCCGTGCGCGGGGAGCACGCGGTGCCGGTGGAGACGGCGCATCCCGGGCCGGGGCAGGCGGAGCAGGATCCGCGCGCCTGGGAGCGAGCGGCAGAGGCGGCCATCGCGGGGGCGTTGAAGGCAAGCGGCGATGCGGCGCGCGACATCGAGGCCATGGGGGTGAGCGGGCAGCTCGATGGCTGCGTCGCCGTCGACGCACAAGGGGAGCCGCTCCACCCCGCACTCATCTGGCAGGACCGGCGCGCCACCGCGGAGCTCGCCGGCCTCGATGCGGCGCGAACGTTCGCGCTCACGGGCCAGGTGCTCGATCCGAGTCACCTGGCCCCCAAAGCCCGCTGGCTCGCGAAGCAGGTCACCGGCGTCGCGCGGTTTCACCAACCCGTCAGCTACCTCGTCGAGCGGTTCACGGGAGTGGCGGTGCTCGACCCTGCGCATGCGTCGACGACCTTGCTCTACGATCTCGCCCGGGGCGCCTGGTCCAACGAGCTGCTTGCCGCCTTCGAGCTCGATGCGATGCACCTGCCCGCCATCGCCCCCGCGACGAGCGTGGCTGGTCCGCTGCGGCGGTCCCTCGCCGGGCTTCGCACGGGCATCCCGGTCGCCGTCGGCACGGGCGACGACTTCGCCACGCCGCTCGGCGCCGGGCTCTTCACCCCGGGGGGCCGCGTCGCCGTCGTACTCGGGACGGCGGAGGTCGTCGGGGCGCTCGCGGAGACGCCGGTGCGGGACCCGGCAGCCTCGCCGATGGTGGAGACGCATGCCTATCCGACCGGCTGCTGCTTCGTCGAGAATCCAGGCTGGCTCTCGGGCGGTGCGGTCCGCTGGGTCACGCGCCTGCTTGGCCTCGCGGACGACCGGGCCCTCGATCGGCTCGCGGCGACCGCACCGCCGGGCTCCGACGGCGTCGTGTTCATCCCCGCGCTCACGGGGGCGATGACGCCGGTGTGGCGCTCGCACGCGCGTGGCACGCTGCACGGCCTCACCGCGACGCACGGTCCCCAGCACATCGCCCGCGCCGTGCTCGAAGGGCTCGCGTTCGCGTGTCGCGATGTCGTGGAGCGTCTGGCCTCGCTGGGGCTCGCGACCGACGAGGTGCTCCTCCTGGGTGGGGGCTCGCGCAGCCCGCTGTGGCGCCAGATCCGCGCCGACGTGCTCGGCCGTCCGCACGCGGTCGCGTCGAACCCTGACTCGTGTCCCATCGGTGCGGGCATGGTCGCCGCGGTGGCCAGCGGCGCCGTGCCGGAGCTGCCCGGCGTCGCCGAACCCGTCGTCCGCGTGGAGCCTGGCGCCGACCGCGCCGCGATGGATGACGCATACGGTCGGTATGGACGGCTCGTGACGCAGGTCGCTCCTCTCGGCGACTCGCCATGGTGAGCCTCATCCTCTACAGTCACGGGATGCGGGGCTGGCTCGTCGTCATCACGGCCGCGGCCGGATGTTCGGACGCCCCACCCGCGTGCGTCACGGTCGAGACGGCGTGTGCGCCGCTCTACCCGCCGACCTGGGACAACGTCTTCTCGCAGACCGTCGTGCGGAGCTGCGGCGGCAATCGCTCCGCGTGCCACGCCGCGGGTGGCGACGGCGAGATCGACCTGTCGTCGCGAGAGATCGCGTATGACAGCCTCGTGCCCGCCCACGTGACGGGCGGGGACGCGATGTGCAGCGGGCTTGTCGTGCGGGTGCACGGCGCCGGTGAGGACTACTTGATGCCGCCGGGCACGCCGCTGCGCGAGTCCGAGCGCTGTGCGATCGCCCAATGGGTCGAGGCAGGAGCCATCGAATGAAGTTGTTCGTGATCTCGCTGTTCGTGCTCGCCGCCTGTGGCGACGACGGCACGAAGCTCTCCATCGAGGAGCTCCAGGATTTGGCCACGTGCATCGAGTGCCACGCCACGCACTACCAGGAGTGGTCGGGCTCGATGCACGCGTACGCGAGCGAGGACCCCGTCTTCGTCGCCATGAATGCCCGCGGCCAGCGGGACACGAACGGTGCCCTCGGTGACTTCTGCGTCAACTGCCACGCGCCGATGGCCGTGCGGCTCGGTCTCACGGACGGCACCAACTTCGATCCCGCCGCGCTACCGGCCGCCGCCAAGGGCGTCACCTGCTACTTCTGCCACTCGACGGTCGACGTCACCGACACGCACAACAATCCGCTCGTCCTCGCCGACGATCAGACCATGCGTGGCGGGATCGCGAATCCGGTCGGCAACTCCGCGCACCACTCCAAGGATGACGCGCTCCTCGACAGCGACGACCCGCTGAACCAGTCGCGCGCGTGCGGGGCCTGCCACGACGTCGTCGTGCCGGAGCACGTCAATGGTATCCCGGGTGGCCTCGCCATCGAGCGCACGTTCGCGGAGTGGAAGGAGACCATCTTCGCGACGGATCCCACGCCCGGCATCTCGCTCACGTGCGGCGACTGCCACATGAGGTCCACGACCGACGTCGTCGCCGACGCCCCGGGGCTGGACGTGCCCATCCGGCCCAACGGTCGCCACTCGCACATGTTCCCCGGCATCGATCTCGCGCTCACGCCGTTCCCCGAGATGGCGGCGCAGCGCGCGGCGGTGCAGATGGATCTCGATCCGTCGATCGGCGTCATCGGGACCGCGCCGGCCGCCAGTAACCGGCCCACGGGCGGCATCTGTGTGCTCCCGGGCGGCGAGCTCACCGTCCGCATCGACAACCTCTCGTCGGGGCACATGTGGCCGAGCGGCGCGGCCCATGATCGGCGCACGTGGCTCGAGGTCATCGCGTACGACGCGAACGACAACGTGGTGTTCTCGACGGGCGTCGTGCCCGAACGTACGGACCCCGAGGCCATTGCCGATCCGAACCTCGTCGGCTTCTGGGATCGCACCTCGCGCACGGACGGTATGCCGTCGCACTTCTTCTGGGACATCGCGACGATTGACTCGCAGCTCCTGCGCCCGGCCGTGACGCTCGATCGCAACGACCCGAGGTTCGATCACTCGATCACGTCGACGTTCAACGTCATCGGGCTCTCGATCGAACGCATCGAGACCCGGGTGCTCGTGCGCCCGCTGCCCTTCGAGACGTTGAACGATCTCGTCAGCTCCGGTGATCTCGATCCCGCGATCCTCGCGGCGGTGCCCACGCTCGAGGTCGGCGGCGCGCGGAAGACGTGGCGGCGTTCGACGGCGCTGCCCAACACGGGCTGCAACCCGTATCCGTAGCTAGTCCTCCGACCGGGGCTCTGATCTCGTGGGCGCGCGATCCATCGCCGATGGCTTCGTTGCCGCGTCCTCGCGGTACGCCCGGTAGCGCATCGGGGCGGCGCCTCGCCCTCGGCGCGCCTCGCGCACCCGCCGAGCTCATCAAGCCCCGGTCGGAGGACTAGCTCGGGATGCAGAAGCGGAAGAGGGCGGTGTCGATGCGGTCCGCCTTCTCGGCGTCGATCGTGACTTCCCACACGCCCGGCATCCAGAAGTTCACCGGATCCAGCGTGTACTGACCGGGCGCGCCCGCGGGCGTGACCACGGCCGGCGTCGGCGTCGTGTGGCCATGCTGTGGCATGAACGGGAACACCGTGATGGCCTCGCCATCGGACGGCGCGCCACCCTGCCTCACCTCGAGGAGCCAGCTGTTGTCACCGCGCGAGGGTGGGGCCGGGTTGGCCGACATCAGCGAGAACTCGAGCTCGCCGCCGAAGCCTGGTTTCGTCAGCCCGACCGTGAACTCGTCGACATCCGTCAGCAGCGAGCAATCGACCATCTCGTTCGAGTCGTCGGAGACGGCGTCATCCCCTCCGCAGGCGCCGAGGGCGGAGGCGAGACAGAGGGCGACGATGAGGGGCGTGCGCATGGGCAACCTACGTGAGCTGGGCTCCAAGGTTACCAGGGTACGACCGGCTGCAAAGGGCGGATCGACGGCCCTAGCCGCCCGGGACCCGGGCGAGGAAGATCACCGTCTCCTTCGCGAGACCGAGACCGCTTGGCACGCCCGTGAAGCGAACGCGCGCCACGGCATCCCCCGTCGACAGGCTGGAGACGGCCACGAGCTCGGCGTTGGGGCGGAGGAACGCGGTCACAGTCGTCTTGCCATGTGGTCCCAGCGAGCCGACCGGCTCGACCTGGAGCTGGAGCGCGAACTTCCGGACGGGGACCGCATTCGGCTCGGGAGCCAGGCGCAGCGCGCGGCGCTGGACGATGCGCGTCGACAGCATCCAAGCCTCGGGGGTCGACTCGCCGACCGGATCGAGCGTGGCTGCGATCGAGGCGATGCGCGCCCGGATCTCGTCGGCATCGACGCCCCCGCCGGACGGCGGCGCGGCGTGCGTGACCGGCGGCTCGTACCACGCGTGCACGGGCACGAGATGTCCGGCGCGCGGACCGTCGATGTAGAGGCGGTACACGATCGGTGCTTCGGCCGGCGCGTGCGCTTGCTCTTCGACGACATAGACGACGCCCTCGGCCCGAGCGACCCCGAGGATGCGCATCGAGTATCCGTCCGCCGCGTCGCCGTCCGCCGTGCAGGCCGTCCCGGTCATGTAGCCGAGCGACGTGCGCAGCGTCGGCAGCGGCGATCCCCGGAACAGATACGCGTGGGCGAGCGCCCGCTGCATGCGACGCGTCCGCGCCAGCGCGACGAGCGCGGCGGGCGAGGAGTTCTTGGGCGAGCGGTTCACGGGAGCGGTCATCGGCGGGTGGCCTTTCACCCGATAGAACGCGCGAGCCGCTCGGGGGTTGCACCCGATCTGCGTGCGGAATTTCTTCGATCCCGCGGCGGTTTCAGGGCAGCAAGCGGTGTTGCAAATCCAGCACACCCGCCTGGTAGTGCGCCGTCGCCGTCGTCCCATCCGCGCGCTTGAATGACCACGTACCATCCCGGCGGTCGTCCACGAACTGGCCCGTCACGGCGGGGACGCCCGCTCGGTACTCCACGTAGGCCCCCGCGGCCTTGCCGTGCGCATACGTGATCTCGGTCGCAAGCGTGCCGCCGACGTACTTCTTCACCGTGCCATCGAGCTTTCCCGCGGCGTAGTGGGCCTCGGTGAGGAGCTGTCCCGACGCCGTCCAGGTCGTCCATGCGCCGTGCCGATCGCCACTCCTGTACGCGCCCTCGACGACCAGCGTGCCGCGCGGCGTGCGTTCGCGGTACGGGCCGTTCTCCACGCCGCCGGCGAAGGTCGTCTCGCTCGCGACCCTGCCGTTCGCGTGGAACGTCTTCATCACGCCGCGGCCCGCCTCGAGCGTGGAGCGACCGAGCTCGTCGCCCTTCGCACCGTAGTAGATGAAGTCGCCATCGGGTTTCCCGCCCGCGTAGTGGCCCACGAACGACACCTTGCCGTCGGCGCGCTCGGTCCACGTGCCGTCGCGCCGTCCGTTGACGTACGTGCCCTCGCGCTCGATGTCCTTGAACTTGTCGAACCAGACCCACGCGCCGACGCGCTTGCCGTGGGCGTGCTTCCCCTGCGCGCGGATCACGTTGCCCGGGCGATAGAGGGCGAACGCACCATGCAACCTGCCGTCGGCGTCCCAGTGATCCTCGACCAGCTTGTGCCCGAGCAGCCACAGCGTGCGCTTGCCGGTGCGCAGCCCGGCCTTGAACGTCTCCTCGGACCGCACGGTCGCGCGCGTGCCGGTGACGCGCTTGCCGTCATACTTGCCGTCGGCCCAGTGCACGCTGCTGACCTCGGTGCCGTCGGGGGCGAACAGCGTGCGGCGCACCACGGCCCCTCCGGCGTACTCGATCTCGCGAGCCTTGATGCCGCTGTCGAGCCACGCCGTCTCCACCCCCGTCCCGTCGACGATGTCGTAGCTGCCGAGCAGCGCACCGGTGGAGGCGTGCTGCTCCCAGGGGCCCGTCTTCACGCCCGCCGCGTACGCCCCGCGCTCCGCCAGGCTTCCATCGGGGTGATGGCGCTCCCAGGGACCATCGAGCGCCCCATCCCGGTAGGCCCCACGCACCGCGATCGAACCCGCCGGATCCAGCGTCACGAACGGCCCATGCCGGGTGCCGTCCGGTCGGGTGCAGGCCCACGTCGGTCCGATCGAGGCGAGCGGAAGCGCCCCATCGGCGCAGGCGATGAGTCTGGGCGGAGAGGCATCGGGGGCCCCGATGGCCGCGTCCGGCCGCATCCCTGCCGGGGGCGCCTCGACAGGAACATGCTGGGCGGTACTGCCACCGGAGCCACATGCGCACACAACCGTCAAACCGGCCGTGAGGACACCGCGAAGCACGTCCTATCTTGCCACGAGCGGATCGCAAGCCGCGTACGATCGGCTCATGCGCACGCATATCTTGCTCGCCCTCGCGGTCGTCGCCCTCGCGGCGTCCCCCGCCGAGGCTCGTCGTAATCGTAGCTTCGGCAAGTCCAACTACTCGGCGAACGGCACGTTCGGGCTCGGCCTGGAGCTCGGGTCGCCGTTCGGTCTCAACGGCAAGTACTTCGTGACCGACAACCAGGCGCTGAACTTCGGCGTCGGTGCCGATGGCTACTACCGCGGAGACCGCGACGGTCTGCACCTCTATCTCGACTACCTGTTTCACCCCATCCGGCTGGCGAACGTGCCGGCCTTCCAGCTGCCGCTCTACATCGGCATCGGCGGTCGCGTCTGGGACTTCGACGACGACGAGTTCGATGACGATGGCCTCGCCTTCGGAGTGCGGGTGCCCTTCGGCATCGCCTTCGATCTGAACAACGTCCCGCTCGACTTCTTCGTCCAGCTCACGCTCGTGTTCGATTTCTACACGCGCTACCGCGACGACTTCGACGCGGGCCTCCTCGGCTCCGTGGGCGTGCGCTTCTGGTTCTGAGCTACCGCGTCGTATCGATCCACATCGGGACGGATGCGGCCTCACCGGCCACGACGACGATGTTGCTCCGGCGGACCTCGATGAGTGCGCGGTTCGCGACAGTGTAGCTCGCGCTCACGGTGTACTCGCCGGGGATGGCGCCGTCGAAGCGGAAGCGGCCGCTCGGGTCCGTCACGGCCTGCTCGCTGTACTCCGGGCCCAGCGGACCGATCAGCGTCACGACCGCGCCCTCGACACGCCGCTTCGTGACCGTCTCGCTCACCGTACCTTCGATCCGCGCCACGTTCGCCTTCACGTCGCTCGGGCGATAGCGCGTGATCGCCGGTGGCTCCGGCGCCGAGTAGTCGATCCGGATCGGGCCAACCCGACCGAGCACGAACGTCAGATCGACCATCGTCATCTCGCCCGCCTCGACCGGGATGTTCACGACCTCGATCGACTGCTCGGCGAACTCGGCGATCAGCGAATAGGTGCCGGGAGGCAGCGCATCGAGGTCGTAGAGGCCCCGATCGCTCGTGGTGGTCGAACGGGGCTGGGTGAGCTCCCCCGTGGCGCGCAGGCGAATCCGGGCCGCGCCGACCGGGTCACCGCTGTCCTGATCGCGTGCCAACCCCGCGATCGCGCCGGTCGTGGGTTGGCCACGGCGCGCAGAACCGCTGCTACCGCCGCAGGACAGCAGCGTGAGGGCCACCCACATCAGCGCCAAAAGTCGTGTGGTCATGAACAGACCGCGATGGCGGCCCATGCGTGTAATTCTACCTAGAGATGAGGTCCTCGGTCCTGCGCTGCGTGTGGCTCGCTGCTGTCGCCCTGTCCGCGACAGGTGCGACCGGCTGCCGCGGGGACGCAGGGCCGCCCCAGGTGGCCCCGGGCACGCCTGTGGGCAAGGTCGTCGACGTGGCGGGGCAGGTGACGGCGACCCGCGACGGCAAGACCCGCGTGCTCGGTCCCGGCGAGGATGTCTCGCCCGATGATGTCGTCGCGACCGCCGACACCGGCTCCGTGAGCATCGAGCTGTTTCACAATCGAGCCAACCTCCAGCTCCAGAATGGCGCCTCCAGCCGCATCGATGATTCGCTCGCGTGGGAGCTCACGACGTCCGACGTCGCGAAGCTGCCCGGCGGCAAGGTGATGGTCTCCGCCGGTCGTCACGGCGAGCATTCAGCCGCGGCGACCGCCAACAACGTCCAGCGGACCCAGCCTGCCGCCGGTTCCGCCACGGCTCCCGAGTCTCCCCCGCCGCCGCCCGTCGTCGCGAGTGGCGCGGGGCTGGGCATCGCCGACAAGGTCGACAAGAAGCGAGCCGAACCGGCCGACGAGCAGAAGGCGGGGACCGCGACGGGCGGCGCGGAGCGCGAGCCGATCACCAAGGACATCGCTCCACCGAAGCCTGATCTCCCCCGCAAGGGGCCAACGTCGCAGCCGTCGCCAGGGGGCGATGCGCTCGAGAGCGCGGGCGATGTGGCCAACCGACCGGACTCCCCGCGCCCGAAGCAGGATGTTCCCATCACGGACGAGGAGACGCGGAACCGGGCGCCGAAGGATAAGGTCGATAGTTCGCTCCTCGCGACCCGCATCGAAGCCGTGCGCGCGAAGCTGAAGCGCTGTCTCGCCGGGGACGTGAAGCACCTCACCATCATCGTCACCGTCGCTGCAGGCAAGCTGACGTTCAGGTTCGCCGAGCCGGGTGCGGACTCCGCACGCACGTGTGTGCAGGGCGTGCTGAAGGAGGTCGACGTGAAGAGCGCCGACGGCTCGACCTCGATCGAGCTCAGCCTCTAGTCGGAAGCTTGATCGAGTCGGCGTCGATGCCGAGCTCGGCGCAGACGCCGGCGAGGGCGGGGGCGTCGACGCCCTTCCACGCGAGGCTCTCCGGATCGCACGTGATAGGGCAGTCGGTGCGTAGCGTCGCAAGGACGCGATAGAGATTCGCCTCCGAGCGCTCGGCGGCCAGCGTACCCGCGAGCTTGTCGGCGCCGCGGATCGCCACCTTCCAGGTCGAGGCGTCGTCGGGAATCGCGTCGATGCGGCCGTAGACGCTGAGGAGCTTGCTCGCCGAGCTCTTGCCCCAGCCCTGCAGGCCAGGGATGCCGTCGGCGGTGTCGCCGACGAGCGCGAGCAGATCCGGGATCGACGCCGGCGGGACACCATGCTTCGCGATCACCGCGGTCTCGTCGAGCGTGACGTCCTTGAAGCGATCCCAGCACACGACGCGCCCGCCGATCACGCACTGGCACATGTCCTTGTCGACGGCGGTGATGAGCACCCGCGCGACGGACTCATCCTGCGCGAGCCGGTGGGCGGCAGTGGCGATGGCGTCGTCGGCCTCGAAGTCCACCATCGGCCACACCATCAACCCGAGCGCGGCCGTCGCACGCTCGGCGAGCTCGAACTGCGAGACGAGACCCTCGGCGATGCCCTCGCCGGTCTTGTAGCCGGGGAACAGGTCATTGCGGAACGATTCGATCACGTGGTCGAAGGCGACGCCCGCATGCGTGATGACGCCCCGCGCGAGGAGCGTGGAGAAGCTGCGCACGATGCTCCGCGTCGCTCCCACTTCCCGTCCGTTGTGCTGCGCGGGCGGCGCGCCAAACCAGCCGCGGAAGAGCTCGTACGTTCCGTCGACGAGATGGACCTGCACGCGGTGAAGCTACTCGATCTCGGCGAGCACCGCGTGCAGCTCGGCCTCGCTCGGCATCGGACGATCGCCGCGGTCGAAGCGCGCCGCGATGCCGCCGTCTCGTTTGAAGACGTAGAGCGTCGGCACGAAGCGTGGTCGGCCGAGGGCGGCGAACAGCGCCTCATCCGCCGGCACCACCCGCAGCCATGGCGCGTGCTCGGCGACGTAGGCCTTCACGGCCGCGGAGCTCCCCCGGTTGTCGTACTCCTCGTGACCCTGGTAGTTGATGCCGAGAATGCGGGCCTGCGGATGCGCGGCGCGTACCCGATCGATCACCGCGAGCTCGTCATGGCAGTTGGAGCACCACGACGCGAACACGAACGCGAGCGTCGCGCCGGGCGCCGCGCCGACCCGCTGACCCGCCAGATCCGGGCGCGCTTCGATGAGCCCGAGCGTGGTTTCGGTGCGCGGAACCTGCGGCGTACCGGGCCGGCAGGCGACGATCGCGAGAATGCAGAATATTCCTGCAATCCGGCTCATGCCTCGAACGTAGCGCACCGCGGCGTCATCGGATCGTCACCGTCGGAAAGTCTTGCGGGGGCGGTCAGGCATGCGCATGCTGAAGGCCACCCTTGACCACCATTTACCTGGCTGCGCTTGCTTTCGGTCTGACGCTCCTCGTCGCCTCCATCGTGATGGGCGGCAAGGACACGGATCATGGCGGCGGTGCGGATACCGATGTCGACCTGTTCTGGGCGCCCGTGGCGTCGCTGCGGTTCTGGGTGTTCCTCCTGGCGTTCGGTGGCGGCGCGGGGGTCGCGCTCGAGAAGCTCGGCTCGGGCACGCTCGTCAGCGCGCTCGGGGCGCTCGGCGTGGGCTGGGCCGCCGGCGCGATCGCGGTGAAGGTCGTATCGACCCTCGGCAAGCACAGCGTGTCGAGTGGGGTCGGGGCGGCCGACCTGGTCGGGGCCACGGGCACCCTGATGCTGCCGGCCGGCCCCCACAAGCCGGGGAAGGTGCGCCTCGACGTGAAGGGCCGGGCCGAGGACTTCGTGGCGACCGTCGTCGATGACGTCGGTGTGCTCGCGACGGGCACAGCCGTTCTCGTGGTCGCCGAAGGCGAGCGCGGGACATTGCTCGTCACGAAGGCCGAGATGTAGCGTACCTCCGTCCGACCGAGGGGTCGGACGTGAGTGCTCGTCGGTTGTCCGCTGCCATCGCATCCGCGATGGCAGCTCGTTCGTGTGTGCTCAAAGGAGGCTAGCGATGCGTGTTCTAGGGTTCAACATCCCGCCCGAGGTCGTGGGAGGGGTCGGAGCAGGCCTGATCTTCCTGCTGATCTTGATGCTCGGTTATCGCTACTTGCTCAAGATCTGTCGCCCGAACGAGATCCTGATCTTCTCGGGTCGCAAGCATCGCGCCGATGATGGCCGCACCGTCGGGTATCGCGTCGTGTTCGGTGGCCGCGGCATGCGCGTGCCGGTCGTCGAGACCGTCGATCGCATGGACGTGTCGCTCATCTCGGTGCCCATCCAGGTGAACGGCGCGTACTCGGAGGGCGGCATTCCGCTCAACGTGCACGCCATCGCCAATATCAAGGTGTCGACGGACCGCCGGCACATCGGTAATGCGATCGAGCGCTTCCTCGGCAAGCACCAGCAGGAGATCGCGCGCGTCGCGAAGGAGACACTCGAGGGCCACCTCCGCGGCGTGCTCGCCACGATGACGCCCGAGGAGCTGAACGAGGACCGGTTGAAGTTCGCCCGCCAGCTCGAGTCGTCGGCGAAGGCCGATCTCGAGAAGCTCGGCCTCGAGCTCGATGTCCTCAAGATCCAGCACATCGCTGACGACCGGAACTACCTCGAGAGCATCGGCCGGCAGCGCATCGCCGAGATCCTCCGCAACGCCGAGGTCGCGGAGAGCGATGCCCAGCGGCTCGCCGAACAGGCCGAGGCGCAGGCCCGCGCGCGCGGTGAGGTCGCTCTGACCAACGCGAACGCGGCCGTCCAGCGCAAGCAGAACGAACTGCGGCAGGTGAAGGCCGAGGTCGACGCAGAGGCGCGCGCGGAAGAGGTGCGCGCGGAAGCGGCGGGCCAGCAGGCGCGCGCCGAGGCGGAGCTCGAGCTGCAGAAGATCCGTGGCGAGCTCGAGCAGATTCGCCTCGAGGCGGAGGTCCGCATCCCGGCCGAGATCGATCAGCAGGTGCGCGAGCTGTTCGCCGCCGGGCAGGCCGCGACGATTGCCGCCGACGGTGAAGCCATGGCCGCGTCGCTCGCCGAGGTGGCGAAGGCGTGGAAGGAGTCGGGCGGCAAGGCGATGGACATGTTCGTGCTGCAGAACCTCGACGGCATCATGGCGGAGGTCGCCGGCGCGGCGAGCCGCATGAAGGTCGCCCACGTGAACCTCGTCGATGGTGGCGACGGCAAGACGCTGCCCGCGTACGCGGCGTCCTATCCCGCCACCATGGCGGCGCTACTCGGCGAGGTGCACAAGACGCTCGGCGTCGACATCGCCAAGGTCATGACGGGCAATGCCCAGAACTCGGGGAGGTCTTCGTGATCAACGTCCTCATCGTTGCTGGTCTCGGGCTCCTGGGAGCGCTGCTCCTGATCGCGCTGATCGTGTCACGCATCATCTACATCTGCCCGCCGAACGAAGTGCTCATCTTCTCCGGCGGCCATCGCAAGATCGACGACGGCAAGACCGTCGGCTACCGCGTGGTCCAGGGCGGTCGCGGTCTGCGCATTCCCCTGATCGAAGTCGTCGACCGCATGGACCTCACGAACATGATCATCGAGCTCAAGGTTCATGGCGCCTACTCGAAGGGCGGTATCCCGCTCAACGTGCAGGGCGTCGCGAACGTCAAGATCTCGAGCAAGACGCTACAGCTCGCGAACGCGATCGAACGCTTCCTCGGGATGACCCGCGAGCAGATCATGGCCATCGCGCGTGAGACGCTCGAGGGCAACCTGCGTGGCGTGCTCTCCACGCTCACGCCGGAAGAGGTGAACACCGACCGCGAGAAGTTCGCGGGCGAGCTGCTGCACGAGGCCGACCATGACCTCGCGCGCCTCGGCCTCGAGCTCGACACGCTGAAGGTGCAGAGCGTCTCCGACGACAAGGGCTACCTCAACAGCATCGGTCGCCGGCAGACCGCCGAGCTCCTCAAGAAGTCGCGCATCGCGGAGGCCGAGAACCACGCGCTGTCGGCGCAGAACCACGCCTCGAACCTCGAGAACCAGGAGATCACGAAGGTCGAGGCGGACATGACGACCGCGCGCGCCGAGGGGGCTCGCCGGGTCATCGAGGCGCAGACGCGCAAGGGGGCCCTCGTGGCCGAGTCGAAGGGGCAGGTCCTCGCGCTCGTCGCCAAGGCGAACGCTGATCTCGAAGTGCAGCGCGCGCGACTCGCGCAGGTGCGCTACCAGCTCATCGCCGACAAGGTGAAGCCAGCCGAGGCCCGCAAGGCACAGATGATCGCGCAGGCGAAGGGCTCCGCCGCCAAGCTCGTCGAGGAGGGCAAGGCGACCGCCACGGCGATCCGCTCGCTCGCGAGCACGTGGACGGAAGCCGGTGACAGCGCTCGCCAGATCTTCGTCGCGCAGAAGCTGCAGGGGCTCGTCTCCACGATGATGCAGACCGTTGGCAACATCTCGATCGACAAGGTCACGGTCATCGACAAGGAGCTCGCCGCGGGTGGCAGCGGCAACCTCGCGGTGAAGACCGCGGTGACGGCCGAGCAGCTCAAGCAGCTCATGGGCATCGACATCGCGCAGATCGCCCAGAACCTCGGCGGGACTCGGCCGACGCTGCCGCCCGCCCCGCCGCCGCGCCCGCGCCCGCCCACGCGGGACGAATGAGCCGCCGAGATCGCAGCGCGGGCGCCATGCGCTCGCGCTGTCCCTACGGCGAATGAGTACCTGAGGTGCGAATGAGCCGCCGAGATCGCTTGCGCTGTCCGACAGCTAGAGCGAGAGCCCGACGCGGCGGCGCGCGGTCAGGCAGTTGTCGCTGCCGAGGGTGAAGTCGCGGCAGGTCTGCGGGCGATCCTCGTAGAGCGTGCACGCGAAGCCGGTGCGCAGGTCTCCCTGCAGGTTGGCGCACCGGTCGCCAGCTCGGCGGACCTCGAGGCGCGTCTCGTACTTCACGACGAGATCTGGGTGCCGCCTCACGAACCGGTCGCGCGGCGAGACCTCGACGGAGTGGTAGGCCTCGCGACAGCACGCACCACACGTCTGGCAATCGACGGTGGCGGCCGCCTCGTAGCGTTCGCACGCCGGCCACGCCGCATCGATCTTCGTCGGCACGTGATGACACCGCGTGGCCCCGCGGTAGGTGAAGCGCCACACGCACGAGCCGCACGTGCCGCTGCTCTCGCCCGCGGGCAGACCGGTCGGATGCGCGGCGGGCCTGGTCGTGACCGTGGACCAGAGCGTGTCGCGCGGCGACCCGGGCGCGGCGGCCTGCGCGATGGCGGCCGAGGCGAGGAGGGCCGCCTCGAGGTGGGGATGCCACGGTTCGCGCTCGGCACGGCGGACCGCCACGACCGCGGCCTGAACGGATGGATCGGTGCGATCTGCGAGCACGTCACCCGACAACGTGTCCCAGAAGGCGCGGAAGTCGGTGGTGGGGGCGAAGAGGCCGCGCAGGCCATGTCGACCGGCCAGGATCCACTGCACGCGCAAGCAGGCGTGCTCGCGCCAGTCGTGATCGGGACCGGTGTTGTCCATGCCCCAGTCGGCGCGGTGAAACGAGTGTTCTCCCTCGACGAGCGAGTGGCAGAGCTCGTGGAAGATCATCTGCGCGAGGCTGTCGTCGGCGTCGAGCTGCGCGTCATCACCGATCGCGAGCGTGCCGGCCCCATCGGTGGCGGCGTACGCGTCCGAGGTGCGGACAACTCGCAGTCCGATGCGGCGCGCCGCATTCACCCAGACCTGGGCGAGTGGGTCCACATATCTATATGTGACCTCGCGGGGCACGTCGTCCCATAGCATGTCCGGGAGAAAACTTGCCGGATCAATCTCACGCGCCGATGGTGAAAGCATGAAGGGGGACATCGCGCTCGCTGGGTTTCTCATGACCGCAGACGAGTGGGACGCACTCGACGCACGCTCGCGTGCTCAGCTCGTCGAAGCCGCGCATCACCGGCGGGACGACGGCTGGATCGTGTCGGGCCTGACCGGGGTGCTCTCCGAAGGCTCGCGCGACGCTTCCGACGAACGCTGAGCGCGCTAAGGTCACGCCGTGGACTGGCTGTTCTACGGCGCACTTGCAGCAGGCGCCGCTCTGTATGCCGGACGCGGGCTGATCCGCGGCCAGCGTCAGGAAGCAGCCGCCGATGCGGCCGGCCTCGTCCCCGCACCCGATCTCTCGCACGTGCCGGAGGCGCTCCAGCAGACGGCGCTCTGGACGCTCGCGGACGGTGGCTTCGAGCGCCGCATCGCGACGGGGACCGTGGCGTCGCGGTCGGGGGACATCGAGCTCACGGCCTTCGATCTGGAGACGCTCCGCGAGCGACGCGGCGAATGGGCCTGGTTGCCCGTCGAGCCGCCATTCCGCGTGGCAGGGATCGTGAGCGTCGCCGCGTGCCGACTCGACCGGGAGCTGCCGCACCTGCTGTTCAAGCGTGCGGGCCGCGGGGACGAGCTCGCCGATGATTCGGCCGGCGAGCGCGCGACGAACCTCGCGAAGGCGGCGCGCAGCGCGCTCGGGATGAAGCGGTCGTATCCCGCCGAGCTCCCGAAGACGCTGCCCGCGACACCGCTCGCGGTTGCGTTGCCCGCCCAGTGGCGCGCCTACGGTACGGATGCGGTCTACGCCGGAGAGCTCGCGAAGCGTGGCTTCGCGGCGACGCTCACCGCGGCGGGGCGCCGCGATCTGGTGATCGAGCTGCTCGGCTCGCTCGTGGTCGTGTATCCGGCGGCGCGCGACGTCGGAGGCGCTGATGCCTACGCCGATCTGACGGCGACAGCGATCGCGGTCGCCGAGGGCGTGCTCAGCGCCACTCCACGTCGAGACGGAAGCCCTGGTCGGTGACCGAGCTGTCCGACACGAATCGCAGGTAGAAGTAGCGACCCGCGAGCTCCTCGGTGAGGGCAGGGCCGGTGGTGCCGGTGTAGCGCTTCGTGCGGACCCAAGCGCCGTTCGTCCAGGACCACACCTCGAGGAAGTCGTAGTTGCGCTCGAGCCGGAAGCTCGCCGTGTTCAGGCGAATCGCCTGGGCCTCGGCGGGGAGGTAGACCTCCTTCCACACGCTCGCGCTGTTCGCGTACGGGTGCGCAGTCTCGAAGCGACCATTCGGCACGGGACGCCATTGCGCGCCCGCCTGCCAGCCACACGTGTTCGTCTCGCACGTCCACGAGCCGAGGACGGCTGGGTGGGGGAGGTCCGCGCAGTCGGCGGGCACATCGCAGTACGTCTCCGTGACGCAGTTGCCGCTCGCGTCGGGATAAGGCGCGGTGAAGCCGCCCTCGTAGCGGCAGCGGAAGCCCTCCGCGCACGGGAACGCGAAGAACCCGCCGCACAGATCACCGGCGATGCCGCACTCGCCGTCGTGGACGACCTCCGCGTTCGCGCAGCCCGCCGCGCAGCCGTTGGAGTACGTCTGACCGTTGGCGCCGCACACGGGGTCGTACAGGGCAGGACACACGCAGCTCTGCTCGACGATGCACGCGCCCTCCTGGCACGTGAAGCCATCACCGCAGGTGAGCTCGCCGCTCTCGCAGGTGAAGAGGCCGGCGAACTCGTCCATGAGTGCCTGCACGGCGGCGGGGTGCGCTCCTTCGTTGGCGACGAAGCTGACGGCGGTGTCACCGGCCGTGATCGTCAGCTCGTCACGACGCGAACCGCGATCGACCTGCACGAACGTGTCGTAGCTCGCGAGGCGTAGGCTGCCGGTCTCGCCGGCGCGGCGGAGAAAGGACGTGAGCTTCGCGGCGTCGAGCGTGCCGACGTCCTTGTACTCGATGCCGTCGGCCAAACCCGGGCGACCGTGGGTGGCGCGGGTGCCGTTCGCGATCTTCACGTCCACGTTGAAGCTGAGCGAGATGGAGTGGCGAACCTCGACGGAATCGAGCGCGACACAGATCGGCAGCACGGGGCACTCGCACGTGCCGGGGCGCTTCTGGATATCGACGAACCCCTCGCCGCACGGCTGCGGGCGGATCTGTGGGCAACCAGCCGGCTGCCCCTGCCACTCGACGGCGTCGATCTCGAAGCCGTGGCGCGTGATGGAGCCGTCGGTGTCGAGGCGAACGTTCACGCTCTGGGCGTTCGTGGCCGGGAACCACTCCGTCCAGGTGTCATCGCGGTTGCCGTCGAACGACTGCGGCTCGCTACCCGATGGCTCGACGACGACGAAGTCGTACGCGGGCTCGGTGCGCAGCACCTTGAAGTGCAGGCGCGCCTCCTGCGTGCACGCGGGGAGGCCGGCGAGCGACACCGGGAACACGCGGTTGACGTTGTTGCCGTAGGGGTGCGGCGACTGGACGTTCACGGTGACGCGCGATGACGCCTCGTCTCCCTTGGGACCGGCGACGGGGATCGAAGGCGGCTCACTCTCGTCGACCAAGCCCTTGGTCTCGTCCTTGGTGGAAGTGCAGGCCACGAGCGGCAACAGCAGGAGGGAAGCTAAGCGAAGCAAACGCATGGTAGATGCGTGGCCCGTAAGCACGATGTGTTCCGTCGATGACGCGACGCAACACGGCGAAGCCTGGTGAGGAGACGCGACCGTCGAGCGGCGTTCCGCGACGTGGTCGCCTCACTCGCTGGCTAGCTGGCTAGCCAGCTCGTAATTCGCGTGCGGGCTCTTACGTACAACGTGCGCACTCGCTTCGAGGGTCTCGGGCTCGGAGGTGGACCCGCGAGCCTGGACGAGCTCGACCGCGCGCCGCACACACGCGAGGGGATCATCCCCGGAGGTGACAAGCAGGAGCGGGCCGCTTCGTCCCGCCGCCCATACGCTGCACTCCCAGGCAGGGGTCGACGTCTGACGTCGGAGCCGCACCGTGACCTCGCGCAGGCCATTGGACTCCGTCAGGAGGCCGCACGCCGTCTCGCGAATGCTCCGCCGCAGCCCGCGGTCGTCGGCGCCGCGGACGGCCACACGGGCCAGGCCCATCGAAACGGGCGGGGGCAACGATCCGAGCTCCTGTGTCATCAGGTCCTCCATCGAGCGGTCAGACGCACACCGTAGGACGAAGTAGAGGCCCTGATGCTGCGCAAGTTCGCGTGGAACACTTCGAGACTTGTGAACTTACGTTTCTTCGGCGCCGAGGCACGGTGGGACGAGGAGGAACCATGCCGTCCAAGATCCGGTTCAGAGTCCCGGAGCACAGCGCCGCGCGAGTGCTCACGTCCCAGGAGGCTTCATGACCAAGGCGCTGCTCGTGGCCGCCGCCCTCGCGACGGGGTGCGCGGTCAACGCGGCGTCGGGGGGCCCGGTGCCGGTGCGCGGCCACGGGGAGACCGTCTACCTCGCGCCGGGAGCCCAGCTCGTCACGGGGCTCACGGAGCCCGTCTTCCTCGCCGATGGCGGATACTGGCTCTGGGAACACGGGCGCTGGCACAGGTGGCGAGACGTCGGCTGGCAGCCAACGACACCACCTCCGTCGCTCGCGGGGATGGACGCGGCCCTGCCGATCCAGCCACTCTTCCTCGAGGAGCCCTGACCCGCACCATGGATTGGCTGAACTACCACCACCTCCTCTATTTCTGGACCGTTGCAAAGGAAGGTGGGCTAGCGCCAGCCGGAAAGAAGCTCCGGCTGTCCCAGTCGGCGCTGAGCGGGCAGATCCATCGCCTCGAGGAGATCCTCGGGCACGCCCTGTTCGAGAAGCGTGGGCGCAAGCTCGAGCTGACCGAGCTCGGCAAGGTCGCGTACGAGTACGCCGACGAGATCTTCTCCCTCGGCCAGGAGCTGATGAACACGTTCCGCGCGCGTGCGAGTGGCCGCATCCCCCGCATCCGCATCGGGATCGCCGACGTCGTCCCCAAGCACCTCGTGCGGACGCTCCTCGGTCCGGTGCTGCGCAGCGAGGAGCCATGGCGGCTCACGTGTCTCGAAGATCGCTTCGACCGCCTGCTCGAACAACTCGGCGCGCACGAGCTGGACGTGGTGATCGCCGATTCCCCCCTCCCGCCCGACGCCGGCATCCGGGCCTACAACCACTTGCTCGGCGAGACGACGGTGTCCCTGGTGGCGCACCGCGACCTGGCGGCGGCGATGCGGCGGAACTTCCCCGAGTCGCTGCGGGGGGCTCCGCTCCTGTTGCCGCTGCCGGGCTCGCCCCTGCGGCGCGAGATCGACCACTGGCTGGCGCGTCACGAGATCGAGGTCGACGTCATCGCCGAGGCGGAGGACAGCGCCTTGCTGAAGGCGTTCGCCGCCGACCAGATGGGCGCGATCTTCGTGCCCACCGTGATCGCCGAGACCATCTGTGCGCGGTACGTGCTGACTTCGGTCATCGAGGTGCCGGAGATCAAGGAGCGGTACTACGCCATCTCGGGTGAGCGGAAGCTCGTGCATCCCGCGGTGATCGCGGTCCGCGAGCAGGCGCGCGAGAAGCTGTTCGGCTGATCGTCACGGCCGCACTTCGTGCGCGTGGGCCAGCTCGCGGGCCACCGCGCGGGCCGCTCGGGCAGCGGCCGAGCTCACCGCGGCCTCGATCGAGCTCGCGCGCTGCTCGACGATGCACAGGCGGCGTCGGCCGGTACGGACCCGCATCCGGCACACCTTGTCCAGTCCGCCGCGCGGCCCGTTCAGATCATCGAGGGTCACGTGGACTTCGTGAACCGACTCGGCGAACCGGGTCAGTCCGTACCGGACCCGGCGCTCGACCAGGGCTTCAAGGTCGTCGGAGAGGGGGATTCCGAGGGACCGCACGTTGATCTTCATGGTTCGAACCTGGGGCCTCTCCGGGCGTGGGTCGATACCAAAGGTTGGAAGCGTCGCGCGACGTTTCCTGCACGGTCGGCACGGTCCAGATCGAGATCGATCTCCTGATCGATCAGATCCATGACCTCCGCGAGTGGGAGCTCGACCTGCATCGGGGGTGGGGCCGGGGACCGGGTACCTCGCGCGCTGGGCATCGTTTCCTCCGCTCTGTTTGTGCAGCACGTCGGGGCCCCGCACACTCCAGAAGATCCGAAGCATTTCCGGCATCAAACCGGAGCGATGCGTCAGTCTTCGCCCTGCGCCTTGGTGTACGCGGCCTTCCCGTCGTGCTCCTCGAGCTTCTCGACGTGCATCCACCGGAAGGCGGCGCCGACGCGACCGAGGAGCTCGATCACCGCGCGGTCGTCGACCGTGCCCGCCGGGTCACGGAGCACGTAGCGGCAGCGCCAGTGGTCGACGCACGACGGAACGGCCCCGGCCACCGGGAAGACCTTGGTGCCACGATTCGAGACCATCTTCAGCTGGAGCGGCAACCCGTCGGCGAGAGCGGCGATGCGAGGACCGAGCTCCTGCGGGCTGCCTTCGGCCTCGACGAAGATGTCGACGCCAACCGTCCGGCGAACCGGCGTGGTGGGGCGGAAGCGGCGGCGAGCTCGTCGAGGTGACGCAACATCATGTCCGCGGAGAGCATCACGGCCGTGGGGCCGAAGCCGATCGGGGTCTCGAGCGGGCCCTTCAGCGCGACCCGCGTCTCGCGGATCGAGGCGATGGTCTCCGGCGGGACGCCGCTCGGGATGCCGTCGCGGAACACGGCGGCTCCGGCGCGCCGTTCTTCCCGGGCGGTCACGACGCCCGTCGCTTCGATCGCACGCTGAGCAGTGCGGGTGACTTCGGGGCCAATGCCGTCGCCGGGGATGAGGGTGACTCGCTTGCATCCTCGGGAATCAGTCACGTATCGGATCTAGCTGCCCCAGGTCGGGGGCGTGGTTACGGGGCGCGAAGTGGTCAGGGACGGCGCCGAACGGGCGACGGCCGCGCGAAGCGCGATGGCAAGAGATCGCTATCGCCATCCTCGGCGAGAGCCGCGGCGTAGCGTTCGAACACGATCGCTTGGCTCGTCAGCGCATCCAGCTCGTAGCGATCGAGCCAGATGCCGTGGCACCGGGGACATACGTCGATGTCCACCTTGTTGCGCTTCTGCAGCACCAGCGGCTGGTCGGGGCAGCGAGGACAGTGCGCGGGTGTGGGGTTAGCAAGTCGTGCAGTCGCCATGGTCACCTCCACTCATGGAGTAAGGCTGTTCGCATCGGCGAACATTCCTGAAGTTCCGAAGCATTCCCGTTCATGGGCCGTAGGAACGCGCGAGGAGGGCATCGATGCGCGCGAGCACGCGCTGGACGTCCGCGGTCGCATCGACGACCCCGGCGGCGGCATCGGCGGCTGCTTCCTCGCGCAGGTTCACGAGCAGGATCGTGCCGTCGCCGCGTTCGAGCCGCGTCCGCTCCGCGGTGGCGAGCTCCTCGGCGAGGGTCGCCTGCTGGGACGCGAGCGCGGCCCGCTCGGTCGCGGCCGCCAGATCAGCGCGCGCGACTTGCACGGCGATCCGCACGCGATCCTCGAGCAACCGCCGCTCGGCGCCGATGCGCCGGCCCTCCGCGCGCGCCGTGGCTTGCGCGCCGTGGGCCGCACTGCGACCGATGGGGATCTCGAAGACCATGCCGACGCCCAGCTCGGTCTCGCGCTGCGTGACGACGAGATCCTCGGGAGCATCCCCGAAGTCGCGCGAGACGAACGCGGTCACGTCGAGACGGGGGAGCAATGCGTTCTGCGCGGCCCGGAGATCGAACCCGATCGCCTCGGAGCGCCGCGCATTGGCAGCGAGGGCCGGCGACACGGTCAGCGCGGCCGCCATCGTCTCTGCGGCCGCGGGCAGCTCGTCGGCGGTGACAGCAGGCAGGGGAGGCAGCTCGTCGAGCGTCGGGACGCGCCGAGCGCCCTGGGCGTCGCGGAGGTAGAGCGAGAGCTCCTCGCTGGCCCTCACGACATCGCGGTTGGCGGAGACCACGATCGCCTGGCGCGCCGCGATCACGCGCTCGTTATCGACGGCCTCGATCCGCGGGAGATCGCCGGTCTCGATGCGGCGCTGGAGGGCACTCGCGCGCTCCTCGGCGATCGCGAGTTGCGCCCGGCGCACGGTCAGGCGGTGGCCGGCGGCGACCCAGTCCCAGTACGCGATCGCCGCCTCGCGCTGGAGGTCCAGCTCGAGCTGCGCGATGTCCGCCTCCGCCGCGGCCACGAGGCGGTCGGCCTTCGCGATATCCGCGCGCGCCCGATCGATCTCACGGTCCCGGAGGATCGGGACGTCGACGCCGCCCCGAACCTCGCCGTAGTCGAGCGTGCGGAGCTTCTCGTCGTAGATGCCGAACTTGCCGTCGCCGAGGCGCCAGCCGACGAACGGCGTGATGCCCTGGATCTTCGTGGGGAGGCGGAGCTCGGTGTCGACGACGCGGCGCTCGTAGTAGCCCACGGGAACGACGGTGCCCGCTACCTTCAGCTTGGGATCGAAGGCGCCCTCCGCGACGAGCTGCTGCGCCTCGGCGCGGTCGACCCCGGTGGCGACGGCCTCGCGCGCCGGGTGGAGCGAGCGAGCCGAGGCGACCACCGTCTCGAGCGTGAGGGGGTCGGCGTGCGCGGAGCCCGCGCCGACCAGGAGCGCACCGATCAGGACGAGACGAATCACTTCACTTTGCCTTTCGCCGCTTCCTCGGGAGGCGCGGAGGTGGCGGGCGGGAACCCGTTCCACTGGCGCCACAGCTCGTAGCCGAGCTTCACGCGGTCGAGGAGCACCCAGCCGTTCACGCGCGCACCCTGACGCAAGGTCGACTCGCTCGGCCACGTGGTGGGATCCTCGGGGACGATCACCACGCGGAACTGACCGAGCTGGTTCGCGGCGGAGTCGACGAACGCGACCTGACCGCCGAACGTGCCGACGGCGACCGACGGCCAGCCGACGAACTGCACGGCCGGCCAACCCTCGAACTGCAGGCGCACGTGACGGCCGGGCGAGACGAGTGGTGCGTCCCGGCCATCGAGCCAGATCTCCACCGCCCGCGCCGCGTTGCTCGGCACCAGCGTGGCGATGGGCTCGCCCGCGGAGACGTACTCGGCGCCGGCCTTCACCCGCTGCTGGAGGATGGTGCCGGCGCGCGGTGCGATCACCTTCATCATATCCTGCCGGGAGACGGCGACCTCGCGGTCCTGGAGCTGGCCGTCGTAGCTGGCGAGGTCCGCGCGCGCGCTCTGGAGGCTGGCGCGCGCGCGCTCGATCTCGGCCGAGGTCGAGGCGTCGGTGCGATCGCGCTCGGCGCGGAGTGATGCGATCTCGCCTTTCGCGGCGCGCATCGTCGCGGTGGCGCGGTCGACATCGGCGCGCGACGTCTCGGCGGCTAGCACCGCGAGCTCGAGCGTGCGGCTGGAGGCGATGCCCTCGGCCTCGAGAGCGCGCTGGCGATCGAGGTTCAGCTCGTTCGCCTTGTTGGCGGCGATCGCCGCATCCAGCGCCTTCTCGGCCGCTCGGAGTCGCTCGGAGGCCATGTCGATGCGATGGGTGGCGGCCTCGATCGCGGCGGTTCGTCCTGTCACGAGTGCCGTGATCTGATCGCCGAAGACGCGGACCGACTCGCGAGCGCTCTCCAGGCGGGAGCTCGCGGCATCGCGCGCGAGGCTGAGGCGTTCGCGGAGCTGCGGATCGTTGTCCTCGATGGTCGCGATGAGCTGGCCCTCGATGACGCGATCGCCCTCCTGCACGTGCCACTCGACGACCCGGCCGGCGATCGTGGCCTTGATCTCTTGCTGGCGGTCGAGGGGGGCGTACGCGATCACCCGGCCGCTGCCCGTAACCGACTGCTGCCAGGGCAACAGCGCGAGCGCGATGAACGTGGCGAGCAGCAGGCCACCGAGCAGGCGGGCGATCACGCGCGCGGCCCGCGCGCGCGGCACGAGGCCGAGCGTCGCGTCAGGCGCCAGGATCGGAGAGCGAGTGAGCGGACGGAACATCATGCGTTCTCCTGAAGCACACCGGCGCGCAGTCGGTACTCGCGGCGGCAGCGCGCGATGACATCGGGGGCGTAGGACACGACGAAGATCGTGGCGGTCGTTGAGAAGACCGCATCGAGGGCTTGCTGCCGGGCTTCGCCCACCAAGCCAAGGTGATCGAGCACGCCATCGAGGACGAGAAAGCGCGGACGTGCGAGCAGCGCACGGGCCAGTGCGAGCCGCCAGAGCTGCGTGCGCGAGAGCGGTCGGCCGGATCGCACGAGCACCGTGGCGAGGCCATCGGGTAGCCTCGTGATGACCGGGGAGAGCCCGACGACGTCGATCACCTTGGACACGGCCGCGAGATCGGCGTGCGGCGCGCAGAGCCGTAGGTTCGCGAGGATGGTGTCCTCGATGAATGCCGGGTCGGCGACCAGCGCGATCTGCGACTGGACCTCGACAGCGTCGAGCAGGCGGCTGTCGACGCCATCATACCGAATCGTGCCACTCGACGGCGCGCGGCTCGCACCGAGGAGCTCGCACAGGAGGGTCTGGCCTTCGCCGGCCGAGGCAGTGAGGCACACGCGGTCGCCCGCAGGGATGATGAGCGAACCCTGCGCGAGCTGACCGTCCTGATGCGACAGACACGCTTCCTGTAGCTCGACGGCCATCGGCCCGGTGCCATGGAGCAGCTCACCGGCCGTGCTGGCGGGGGGGATTTCGAGTGCTCCGGCGAGCTTCTCGACGGAGGTCGCCGCGTCGTAAGCCGCTTCGAGCTGCTTGTGCAGCTTCACGATGGCGGCGCTGATCGTCGCGAACACGAGCTCGGAGGCGACGAGCTGGCCGAGTGTGAGCTGCGCCCGGATCACGAGCACCGCGCCAACACCGAGGAGCGCCGCCGCGCCGATCACCTGGACGAGGCTACTGCCGACGAGCTGCCGGAGCACCTTCCTGAAGTGCTGACCGCGCGCCTCGCGATACCGGCGGGCGAGCGCCTCCGCCTTGGCGAGCGCGAACGCGCGGCCCGCACCGGTGCGCAGAGGTTCGTGCGCGCGCACGACACCCTCGAGCGAGTAGACGGCCGCGTACTTCGCGACGGACTCGTCGTGTGCAGTGTCGAAGGCCCCCAGGCCGCCGAGGAACACGACCGCGGCGAGGGCGAGGGCGATGGCGCCCGCGAACAGCATGAGAGTGGGGTGGTAGAACGCGAGCAGCGTGAGCCCCACGACGACCTTCAGGGTGAGGTCGAAGCCATCGAGGATCAGCACCGAGGCGGTCTTCTGGATCGTCGGAATCTCGAGGAAGCGCGTGGTGAGGTCCGCGACTCCGATGTGGCGGGTGGTCGATGGATGCGCGTCGAGGAGCCGGGTCGTGAAGTCGAGCAGGCCGCGCACGAACATGCGCTGCTGGATCTGCTCCACGATGTACGCTTGGAGCGCCCGGGTGAGCGCTCCCAGCGCCAGCACGCCGGCGACGATGAACGTCAGCACGGCGACCGGCAGCAGCACGTTTCCGAACGCGACCGTGTTGACGAGCGACTGGACGGAGATAGGCACCGCCAGCGAGGCGAGCGCCACGAAGATGCCGTAGACGAGGGCGAGCGAGATGTCCGCGCGCTCGAGGCTCGCGAACCGAAGCAGACGGCGCAATGGATGGGCGTGCGGCGTGAGACGGATCCGATCCAGGGGGAGCCGCGGGACGACCGACATGCCGACGGTGACCCCGGTGGGCGCGAGCCCGAGGAGTGTGGCCAGCGCGCGCCGGCCCATGATCCGCTGTGTGGTCTCGCCCTGGTGGGCGATCCGGATGTGGTAGCGGCCCGCGCGACGCTGGTCGATGTAGACGACCGCCCCGGTCTGCGGGATGACGGTGGCCCACGGCTGCTCGCGACCCGCCCCGCGCAGGCCCTGTTCGGACCAGCGGAGGGTGAGGCCCGTGGCTACACAACACCGCTCGAGGCGCTCGATCGTGCTCGCCTCCGTCGCGTCGAGCGGCGCCGGACCGAGCACCTCGCGCGCTGCGACCGGGTCAAACGTGGCATGTCCGCTCGCCGCGAGCCATTCGAGGGCGGAGAGCAGATCGCGAGGATCGAGCCGCACCGGCTCGGGTGGCGGCGGCGGTGGCGGCGGGGCCGGTGGCGGCGGCGGCGGAGTTTCGAGGACCTCGTCCTGGGTCATGGCTCAGGGCTCCAGAGCAAGGGGCGTGCGCGCGCCACGGCGGGCGACATCCTTCAGGGCCCGGGCGATCGCCTGGTCGACGGCGACCATCGGCTCACCGGCCGTTCCGATCGCGGTGACCGCCGGCGGCGCCTTCAGCTCGACCACGAGGCGGCAGCCGCTGCGAGTCATCTGCGCGTGGATGCTCGAGACGAGCACGCCGAAGCGCGAGAACGTGAAGCGTAGGTTGCGATCGATCGCGTCCGCCAGCTCACGGGAGCGTGCGGGCAGGCCGGTGATCTCGATATCCATGGGCCGACACCATGGCGATTCGCCAGGCCTGGGACCATCACCAAGTCTGGGACGGTGACGGCGCTTCGAGTGAAGCGTTGCGAAAAACCGTAGAGACCCTTCGACTCAAGCGAACAGAGCGTCGCGAGCCGCCGACCGGATGGCAATCACGGCGGGGTGGACCAGGCGGCGCTCGGCGGAGATGGCGTAGTAGCGCTCGGTGACCTCGTCGAGCTCGGCTACGACCTCGAGATCGTAGCGTTTGCACACGGTTCGGGCGATGACGGAGGGGACGAACATGGCCCCCATGCCGTCGGCGGCGAAGGCCTTCAGGAGGGCGCTGTCCTCGGCCTCGGCCACGATCTCGGGCTGCAGCTCCTTGCGAGCGAACCAGGCGTCGAGGTTTCTGCGTAACGTACAACCCGCGAGCGGCATCAGCAGGGGCGCGCCGCCGAGGCTCTGGGGATACCCGCGGCGAAGAGCCGGCGCGAGCGCCTCGGGGGCGAGGAGCGTCACGGTCGACTCGCCGAGCAGATGGTTGAAGGCCTGCACCGGTGCATCGGGGGGAACTGGCGCGTCCGCGATCATGACGTCGATCTCGTGGGTCGCGAGATCCTGGAGCAAACGGTCGAAGGTGTCCTCGTGGCAGGCCAGGGCGAGCCGCTCCTCCGCGCGGTACGCGGGCGCGAGCAGCCGGCGCACGAGGAGCTTGGGGACGACATCGGAGATCCCCACGACCAGGCGCTGGTGGCGCGAGAGGGGGCGGCCCTTCACCGCATCGAGGAGCTCGCGCCCGATCCCGAAGATCTTCTCGGCGTACTCGAAGACGACGCGCCCCATCTCCGTCATCTCGAGCTTGCGGCCGCGCCGCGTGAAGAGGTCGTGCCCGAGCGTCTCCTCCAGGCGCCGGATCTGCCCGCTCAGCGCGGACTGCGAGAGGCGCAGCACCTTGCCGGCGGGGGCGAGTCCGCCCTCACGGGCAACCGTCCAGAAGTACAGCAAGTGATGATAGTTCAGCCACTCCACGGAGCCGACACGCTAGCCCACCCGGGCGGGGATGCCTACTGCGCAGGACGCGCAGGAACTGCGCGAAATCGCCGGCGCTGGAGCCAGCCATTCGCCCGCTCGGGGTAGCGCGTGACTCCCGTGGCGTCGTGCCACGTGCAGGTCTCGCTGGGCGCGTGACCATGGGTGGCGTGATCGCGGACCCGTGGGCAGTGCTCGCCGGCCCGCATGCCGGAGCTGGCACAGACCTCGATGTCCTCGATGCCGTCGGGGCGTGCGGGCAGGGTGAGCGGCACGCCGCCGGCGATGGCGAGCATCGCGTCGCGGAGCAGCGGAGCCGCCGCGTCCATCCCGACGATGCCCTGCGTGGGAGTGCCGTCGAACGTCCCGGCCCACGTCCCGACGATCGCCTCCCTGGTCGCGCCGATCGCCCAGGTGTCGGTGAAGCCGCGAGCGGTGCCCGTCTTCGCGGCGATGGGGAAGGGCAGGTCGAGCGGCAGCTCCATGCCGAAGCCGGGGCGGCGCGCCTCCGGATCCGCGAGCATGTCACTGACGAGCCAGGCGGTCTGCGCGCTGAAGATGCGCCGGGCCGGCGAACGCTTGGAGGTGAAACGATTGCCGGTGCTGGTGACGCCGTACTCGATGCCGGTGGGCGCGCGCACCATGCCGCCGTTCACGAAGGCGCCGTAGGCCCCGGTGAGATCGACGAGGCGAACCTTCGCGGCGCCGAGCGCGAGTCGAAGACCGTAGTCATCCGGCGTGCCCGGCAGGGCGCCAACCCCCGCCTCGCGCAGGAGCGTGAGGACCCGGGCGATGCCGACATCCGCGAGCACGTCGACGGCGGCGAAGTTGTAGGACGAGCCGAGGGCCTCGCGGTATCGCGTCGGGCCGTGCTCCGGGGCGTGCGGCGAGTAAAAGTCGGGGTTCGTCTCCCGGATATCCCAGGCGATCGTCGCGGGATTCGCGCCGCGCTCGATCGCCGTCGCGTACACGAAGGGCTTCAGCGCCGAGCCCGGATGGCGCCGGCGCGTGGTGATGTTGATCTGCCCGCCGGGCGACGCCCAGCCGATCGATCCGACCATCGCGCGGACCTGAAGCGTCTGCGCATCGATGACGACCAGTCCCGCCTGGTCGAGGTTCTTGTGCGCGAGCGCGGCGATCTGCTCGCTCACGCGCCGCTGCAGCACGCGCTGGAGCTCGAGATCGAGCGACGTGTGCACCACGCCGCCCGCCTGCCGCACGCCCGGGGGGAGCTCGTCGACCACGTACTGGGTGAAGTGCGGCGCCTGGTTCGTGGGGGCATGGCGCGCGACGGCGATGGGCGTGGCCTTCGCCGCGAACGCGGTCTCGGCGGTGATCGCGCCGCGCTTCACGAGCAGGTCGAGCACGTAGTCGCGCCGGCGCAGCGTGGCCGGCAGATGCGTGAGCGGGTCGTAGCCCGTCGGGGCGCGCGGAATCACCGCGAGCAGCACGGCCTCGCCATCCGACAGCGCGGTGGCCGGGCGTCCGAAGTACAACCGGGCCGCCGCGTCGAAGCCGTACGCGCCGTTGCCGAAGTACGCGCGGTTCATCCACTGCTCGAGGATCGTCCGCTTGTCGACGGCACGCTCCATGCGCAGCGCGAGCAGCGTCTCGGTGATCTTCGCGCCGACCGTTCGCGTGTTGGTCTTCGCCGTCAGCATCCGTGCGAGCTGCATCGTCAGCGTCGATGCGCCGTAGCGTCCGCCCTGCAGGTCGAGCCACACCGCACGGAGCACGCCGAGGCCATCGACGCCACGATGCTCGTAGAAGCGCTCGTCCTCCGATTCGACGACCGCGGAGATCGCGATCGTGGGGATCGAGCCGAGCTCGGTCCAGCGTGTGCGATCCGCGCCCAGCGCGGGCAACGTCACGATCTCCTGCCCCCGCAGGTCGAGCAGCGTGAGCGGGGCCGCGCCGTCGTCGAGGTCGGCTCGATCGAACGGCACGAGCAGCACGACGACCATCGCGACCTGGAGCGCGAGCACGAACGGGACGAGCGTGACCACCAGCCCCCACCGCGCCCGCCGCCAGATGGCCCGCGGGCGGGGGATCCACCGGCGCGCCCGCCGGACCTGCGGCCCGATCTCGCCCGTCAGGGTATCCGCCGGCATGCCGGCATCATGTGCAGCTCACGTGCCTGCGAGCGGACGAGGAGTTGCGCGCGGTTAGCCGGGGCTGTGGTCGAGGAGCCGCGGCCTGCGGCCCGCGTCTAGACCGCCTGCAGCGTCGGCTCGACGAACGACTGCGTGCCGAGGCGCGCCTCGACCTCCGCCTTCAGCTCCTTCGAGAGCCCGAGGGCAAACGCGGTCTCGGCCACGAGGAACAGCGGCCCGTCGAGGAGGCCCTTGATGTCGTCGAGGAAGGCCGGCTTGCGGCCCTCGAAGTAGTGCCCGACGAACTGGAGGGCCCAGCCGCCGACGAACAGACCACCAGCCGCGCCGGCCCAGAGCGGCAGGGGCAGCGCCGCGATCGCGGTGCCGAGCGCCGCCGTGGTGCCGAGCACCACGCCCATGACCTTCCCGTACGTGGGGTCGAGCTTCTGGTAGTAGCGCGTGGCGAGGGCGGTCGCGCCGACGGACAGGTTCAGCGGACCGATCCCGATCTTCGCGAGCGTCGCCTGCGTCCCGACGAGGATCATCGGGATGCCGACGAAGTGCGTCGCGATGTTGCGCTTGTCGCGGTGGTACTCGGCGTAGGAGACGAGGCGGTCGACGAGGGAGCTCACTGACTCAACCTACCGAAGAACTCGCGTCGAGTGCGGGTCAAGCTTGCCGATACGTCAGGCCACGGGCGTGCGGCGGCGTAGGAGCGCGCCGAGCACGAGGAGGAGTCCCAGGCCCGGGGTGCCGTTCGTCGCGCAGCCACCGTCGGTGGTGTCGTCGATCATCGCGCCGTCGCCGGGATCCATCGGCTCGGGCTCGGGCTCGGGCGCGGGCTCGGGCGCCGGCTCCGGATCGGGCTCGGGGGTGATCGTCCAGAAGTCCGCTCCGAACTCGGCGTACAGCTTGTTCGTGCCGTTGCGGTACTTGTTGATCTGCGACGTGCACCCCATGCAGCCGTTGTAGCGCCAGGCCACGAAGTACAACCACCGCTCGTACTGCTCGTCGCCGTTCTCGATCGTGATCGAGTTCATCCACGCGAGCGCTTCGGCTTCGGTGTTGACGCCATCGATCGACTGGATGGCGCGCGTGACGAGGAACGGGACGACGGCATCCACGTTGCCTTCCATCGTCACGATGTCCTCGCCGTACTGCGCGATGGTCTGCGCGTACGTGCCGGCATCGAACTGGAACATGCCGAGGCCACCCTGCTGGTTGCTGCATGGACCGTCGGCCGAGCCGGCGATCACCGGCCCATCGCCACACGAGGGTGAGGCGGGCCCCCGGCAAGCCCAGGTCGCTTCGGACCAGCAGTGCGCGAAGTTCGTCTCCACCTCGCCAATGCCGGCGAGCAGGGCCGCGTTGGTCATCCCGACGCCCGCGGCCGTATCTCGGATCAGCTCGGCCCGCTCGCGGCGCTGGGCGGCGGTGAGATCCACCGGGCCAGGCTCGGCGGCGAGGACCGGGGCCGAGACCACCATCACCGAGAGCAGAGCGAGCACGCGCATCGCTGCGTCCATCATCCACGAGCCGTGCCGCGCGCCGACCACGGAGAATCGAGCGGTTAGCCCGGGCGGTGACGATGGACAGGAGACACCGGCTACCGCGGTTGCACACGGCGAGTTGCAGCCGCAACCGATACATCCGCAACCGATGTAGGTGTGATCGCTACCTGGTCACGACGACCGTGGTGCGGGCGGTGCGGGCGCGCAGCGTCGGATCGTACATCGCCTCGATCGTGGCGGGCATCGCGGAGAACGTGCCGTCGATCGTCGCGCGGGCCTGGTAGGTCAGCTCGAACGTGTCGGCGTAGAGGTGGTCCGCGAACCACTGCACGCGGTCATCGCGCTGCTCCGTGTGCGACCACATATAATTGTTGTAGTAGCGGTTCCCCCACGTCGCGTTCGGATCGGGCGTGCGCACGCCGCCGGCCGCGAGCTTGGGGTTCACGGCCTCGAAGCCCGCCGGCAGCGGATCGACCATCGCGATCCACTTCTCGTGCTGCTTGAGCGTGACCACGAGCTTCACCGTCACCATGTCGCCGGCCTTGAAGCTCGTCTTCGCGTTGCCGGCGGCATCGAGGTACGTCCGGCTGATGGCGAACCCGTTCGCCTGTGCTTCACCGGCGTCGACGCGGAGCTCGCGGGTGCGCACCGAGATGGCCGCGCCCTTGTCGACGCTGAGCGTCACGTCGTCCGTCGTCATCGTGGAGAGGAGGAAGGACGTCGACACGACCTCGCTACCCTTGAACACGCGCTTGTTCGCCACGCCGCCCGCGCTGATCGTCAGGGTGGCATCGCCGTCGACCGCGGTGCGGCGGGCATACGGGGCCAGCGCGACGAGCGCCCACAGGTTGTCCTGCGTCGACTCCCAGGTCGCGTCCTTGCCCCGCGCCGCCTTCAGGCCCCGGGCGAGCGCGTCGGTGAGCTTCGCGTCGCTGCCGGCCTCGAGGAGCGCGGCGAGCACCATCGCGGTGGCGCGCGCATCGGAGCTCATGTGGTCGGCATACTGCTCGCGCGTCATGCCCTCGGTCACGAAGCCGCGGTCGCCGGTCATCACGATGGTCGTCTCGAGCGCCTGCTTCAGCGCGGCGATCTGCTTCGCATCGGCCTTCGCGAGGATCATCGCCCGGAGGAGGAACGCCTGCCCCCACTTCGGCAGACCCGCCCGAACCTGGTAGAGGCGGGCATTCAGCGCCGCATCGGGCTGCTTGCGCAGCGCCATCACGTACGCCCCCATCGCGAGCGTCGCGCCATCCCCGTCGGGCGAGATGCGCTCCTGCTGCTGGCCCCACTGCTGGAGTGCGAGGATGCCGCGCGTGAAGGTGTCGTCGGGCACGGTCTCGCCCGCCTGCTGCGCGACGGTGAGACCCCACAGCGCGTACGCCGTCAGGTGCGGATACGTCTCGGACTGCGGCCAGAGCGAGAAGTGACCATCGCCCTGCTGATGGCGCACGACCTTGTTGATGCCGGCGCGGACGAACTGGTTCGCCTTCGTGCCCTGGAGGCTCGGATCGTCGAGGGTCTTCGCGAGGTCCTTCGCCGCGACGAGCGGAAGGAAGCGCGACATCGTCTGTTCGAGACAGCCGTATGGATACTCGACGAGCGAGCGCAGGCTCGGCGCGAGATCGCCAACGCCACTGCGGTCGACGGTCACGATGACCTGGCTCTCCTTGCGGAGCACATCCTTGCCGATGGCGAGGTTGCCCTTCCACGTCTCGCCCGCCGCGAGCGTCTTCTCGGCCACGAGCCGCTGGTCGACGATGCGCGGCCGGTCGATCGGAATCGTGACCTTCACGTCGTCGCGTTCGTTGCCCATCACCGCGGAGAAGGAGAACGTGACCGCCGCGTTCTCGGACGCCGTGGCCGGGAAGCGCACGCGGACCGAGCCCTTCGCCGGCACCTGCACGACCTGGCGGATCGAGCCGAGCACCGCGCCGTTGGCCGACGCCGAGACGACGGCGCTGCCCGCCTGGTCCGTGTGGTTGTGGAGCACGACGCCGACGCTCGCCGTGTCGCCGATGCGCATGAAGCGGGGCAGCGCGGGTGCGGCCATGAGCGGCTGGTTGATCGTCAGGCGCGTCTCGCCCGCGCCGAAGCGGTCACCGATATCGGCGGCCACGGCCATGAGGCGGAACGCGGTGAGGTTGTCGGGGGCGGTGAACGAGAACGGAATCTCGCCCTTGTCGTTGGTGACGAGCATCGGGGCCCAGTAGGCCGACGCCACGAACTTGCTGCGCACGCGCTGGCCATCCCCCTCGGAGCCCGAGTCTCCGCCCTCGTCGGGATCGCCGCTCTCCGGGTCCGCGAGGCGAGCGATGCGGTTCCAGCTCGTGGCCGCATCCACGCCGAGGCCATACGACGCGTAGAACGTCTTCATCGGGTTTGGCGTCTGGTACGCGATGAGCTGCAGCACGCCTTCGTCGGCGGCCGACAGCGAGACCTCGGCCTTCACGGGCTTGCCCTGATGGGTGACCTTGATCGTGCCGCTGACCTTGTCGCCGGGCCGCACGGTGGCCTGCGCGAGCGACACCGCGACATCGAGCTGCTTGTGCTCGCTCGCGACGACGAGCTCGACGACGCCCATCTTGAACTGCGGGCGGTTGCGGTCGCCGGCGCCGTGGCGGCCTGACACCATGGCGACGCTGGCGAACACGTTCGGCGCGTAGGCATCGGTGATCGGGATCTCGACGCCTTCGTTGGCGCTCTCGAGCAGCTTCACCTTCGCGTCGATGATGCCGTCGCGCTCGATGGTGATGAGCGCCGTCGGCTTCACGAGGTTCGCCTGCGCCACGAGGCGTGCCTTCTCGCCGACCTCGTACTTGGCCTTGCTGGCGATGAGCGTCATGCGGGCGCCTTCGTCACCGCTCCAGAACGCCTCGCCCTTGCCGATGACCCAGATCTCGTTGGTCGCGGAGACCTCGTTGCCGGCCGCGTCCTTCGCTTCGATCTTGATCGTGTAGTCGCCGGGGAGCGTCGGGAAGATGCGCTCGGTGTGCGAACCGCCGGCCGCGATCTCCACCTGGCGCTCCTCGAGCGGGTGCTCCGCCGACGAGCAATGGTAGTAGGAGCGCGCGCCGATCTCCTGCCAGTCACAGGACGTCACCGTCCGCACGACGGAGAGCTTCGCCTTGGTGGCCACGCGCTTGCCGTCGGGGTCGAGGGCCACGAGGTTGACGCCGAACGGCATGTTGACCGCCTGCACCCATTCGTTCGCGAACATGCCCAGGTAGAACTGCGACTTGTGCGCGGTCACGACGACGGTCTTGCCCATCGTCTGGTCGGCCTCGTCCGTGACGTTCGCCGACAGGATGTAGTCGACCGGTCCCGTGAACTCGGTCGCGGTGTCGCGCGCGGCGATCGTGATGTGGCCCGCCTGGTTCGTCGTGCCGGCCCCATCGGAGATGAACTCGCCGTAGTCGTCGTAATAGTAATAGCGGCCCCAGCGCGAGGTCCCGAACGAGTACGACTCGTAGCCCTTGAACGCGATGCTGTGGTCGCGCTTGCGGAGATTCCACTCGACGTTCGCGGCGGCGACGGGGGAGCCCATCAGGTACTTCGCATCGAGCGCGAACGAGAGCTTCTCGCCGGGCTTCACCTTCTGCTTGCCCGCCGCGAGGTTCAGCTCGAAGCTCGCGGCGCGGAACTCCTCGACGGAGAACTTCTCGCGGAATACCTGGTCGGCGACGGACGCGCGCACGTAGTAGTCGCCGAGCGACGCCTCCTCGCCGAGCGGGAGCTCGAAGCCGAAGCCACCGAAGCCCGATAGCTTGCTCTCGGTCTGGAGCACGGTCTGGCCCCGGCTGTCCTCGACCTGGATCTCGACCTTGCCGGCCGTCGGCACGCGTGGGGCGCGCCCCGCCGTGATCTCGCGGGCGATGCCCTTGAACATCACCGTCTCGCCGGGACGGTACAGGCCGCGGTCGCTCTGGATGAAGCCGCGGATCTTCGTCTGACCGCCGGAGTGGTCGGACGTGACGCCGAAGTTCCACAGCTGGATGCCGTTCGACCAGTTGCCATCGACGATCGCGAGGTCCTTGTCCTTCTCGACGGTCGCGATGAGGCGCTGGCTGCGATAGCTGTCCCAGTCTTCATAGCAATCCTCGCACTCGTCATCTCCCGTCGGCGTGGCCTGCTGCGCCTTCAGGAGGGCACTGCCGGGGATCTTGACGATGCCGTCGGCGTTCGAGATGTCGACCCACACCTGCTCGCCGCTGGACTTGTGGATGACGACGCGCGCCCCCGCGACCGGCTTGCCCGTGCTGAGCGACGTGACCCACACGAGCCCCGACGACGACCCCACCTTGATCAGCACGCCCATGTCGGTGACGTTGGCGAGCACGCGATTGCGCCGCGGCGAGAGCCAGCCGCGATCGCGATCGGGCACCACGTCCTTGCTGTGGATCTCCGTCAGGTACACGCCGCGACCGTCGCTGGCGCCACCACAGAGCGTGCCGAGGGGGAGCTCGTTCAGGCGCCACTTGTTCTTGCCGGCGGTGGTGTGGGTCGACTTCTTGGCCGTGACCTTCAGCGCCTTCCAGTCGAGCTCGTCGGAGTCGTCGTTGCCGCCCCACGGGTCGTAGTTCATCTCGGTCGTGAGGACCTGGACGATCTTGTCGCGCGGGATCATGGCGCACTCCACGTCGTAGCTCGTGATGTTGCGCGTCCACATCGGGTACCCCTTGGCGCTCGCCTCGAGGGCGAAGATGCCGCGCTCCATGGAGATCCGAGGCGTCGCCGCGCCCGTCCGGAACGTGTGCTGGAAGTCGCCGGCGAGCTTCTGGCCGAACCGGTCGACGAGCGTCTCGTCGACGGTCAGCTCGTAGTCCGTCTCGACCTCGAGGTCCGTCGTGACCTTGTAGTCCTTGCCGTCACTCGACAGGTAGCCCTTGTCGAGGCCGGCGATCGGCGGCGAGCTCGACACCACGCTGCGGGCCGCATCGAGCGTGACGGGGGTGTTGAAGCTGATGGTCAGCGTCACCTCGTCGGCGGGGACATCCCAGCCATCGGGGGTGACCTTGCGGATGCCCGCCGGTGGGCGCGCGCGGACGGTCAGCGAGTACGGCTTGTCGAGGGCGGCGTTGCCTCCGACCGCCATGAGCCCGGTGCAGCCGAGGTTGTACGCCTGGCCCGCATCCAGCTCCCGCTCCGGCTTGAGCGAGACGTTCGCCGCCGCGGGACCGGCCGTGCCGACGAGCGCGACGTCGCCGCTCGGGGACGTGAGCTTGCAGTGCTTCGCGGCCGCGAGCGGATCGACCGGCTGGTTGAAGCTGATCGGCACGTCACCATCGGGCACGAGCATCTCGGCGTCGACGCCCCACACGCCTTCGACGGCGAGCGGCTGGTGGACGAAGTTGAAACCGAACTTGCCCGTGCGCTCGCCGAGCGAGCCGGTGAGGCCGATCTCGTAGCGCGTCGACGGGACGAGCTTCGTGGCGGGATCGATGACGAGCGTCTGCGCGTCCTGCCAGTACCCCTTCCACTCGAAGGCGGGTGAGACCGCCACGTCGTCCTCGTCGACGGACTTCGAGACCTCGCTCTCCGGCACGACGGGCTTGTCGAACCGGATCACGATGGGCTCGGCTCGGTCGACGGGACCTTGCGGGGAGTACGACATCACCTGAACGTCGTTGCGCACGGTGGCGCTACATGACGTCAGAGCGGCGAGGAGCAGGGCGGAGCGCAAGCGCATATCGAACGCTCGCTACTGCATCGGCAATGCCGCCCGCGAAGCCAGGGCACGTGCGGAGTTACGCGAGCCGAGGCGACGGGGACACGCTCCGTGCTCCCGCGTGGACACGCTGCGATGCAGGTGTGTACGACGACTCGGGTTCGCGACGTTTGGCCTACGCGGCACACAGCCGGCCGGTCGACTCGCACTCTGCGAGCGCGGCCCGCAACAGGTGCCCCTGCGTGACCGGCGAAGCGGCCGCCGCGGCGAAGAACGCCGCGCGCATCGCTGCGTTGCGAATGTGTCCCGGGTCCATCGGAAACCGCCGGGCGAGTGTCGCGAAGTCGAGGCTCTTTGCGCGGGGCGCATGCGGCGGCAAGGCCTGTTCCCATACCCGGCACCGGCTCTCCTCGTCTGAATGCTCGAAGCGGATGATGCTCGCCAGGCGCCGCTTGAACGCCGGGTCGATGTGGGTGTCGTGATTCGTCGTGAGGAAGCAGACGCCGGTGAAGGTCTCGAGTCGCTGCAGCAGGTAGTTCGTCTCCTGGTTCGCGTAGCGATCATTGCTCGACTTGACCTCGGTGCGCTTGCCGAAGAGCGTGTCGGCCTCGTCGAAGAGGAGCGCGACCTGCCCCGACTCCGCGGCGTCGAACAGGTCCGCGAGGCGCTGCTCGGTCTCCCCGATGTAGCGGGACGTGATCTTCGAGAGGTCGACCTGGTAGAGATCCAGCGCTAGCTCGCTCGCGATCACATGCGCGAGCATGGTCTTCCCCGTACCGGGCGGTCCCGAGAACATCGCCGCGATCCCAAGCCCCTTCCCGACCTTCCGCGAGAACCCCCACGACTCGTGGACGCGCGTCCGATGCACGACCCGCATCATCAGCTCGTGCGCCTGCTCGGCGACATCGGGCTCGAGCACGAGATCCTCGAGCCGGTGACCGGTTTCGACACGGGTCGCGAGCGTCCCGAGCCGGTCGCTCACGACGGCTCGCACCGCCCGGGAGAGCTCGGCCGCAGACACCGGGCCGCTCCGAGGTCGCGCACGGATCGATGCGGCTGTCTCGACGATCATGGCTGGCGCGAGGGGGTACTGCGTAGCCACGCTCTGCGCCTCGACGAGCGAGGGCAGGTCCAGCTCGCGGTGCCACAACGTGGTGCGCTGCTCCGTCGAGACCGCCGGCAGCTCGGTGACGACGACGGGCCGGTTCCACCGGAAGGAGATTCGCGGTGACGACGCGGTGATGAAGATGGGGCCCTCGACCCGGCGGACGAGCTCCGATTCGACGATGTCGTAGACGTCATGCTCGCGCGCGGGTGTCGCGTCGAGATCGCAGACGAGGGGGATGGCCCCGAGGAGATGACACTCGCGCACCGCGGCCGCGAGTTGTTGCCGCAGCTGCGCCGGATCTGCAGACAGCTTCCGCGCGTCGAGCTCCAGCACGCGGAGTCCCTTCTCCTTGGCGACGGCACCCAGGACCGTTCGCCGGCCGCGGCCGCGCGCCCCTGCCACCACGACAACTCCATGTGGTCCACACACGTCGAAGGCCGCGCGGACCTCGTCGAGGGTGCCGGGAGCGAGTGTGAGCGAGCGGGCGTCTGGCATGGCGGGGAGGGCGAGGTGCTCGTCGTGGAGCTCTCGGTCTCGCCCGAGCGCGACGGCGAGGCAGCGATGCGCGAGCCGGACGCGGCGCCGGGCGGCGCTGGTGCGGCCGTCGTCGTCGGACGTCTCGAGCAACCGGCGATGGAACAGGGGCGCGGTGGGATGGAGCCCCCGGGCGAGCCCGGTGCGGGTACAGCCATACGCGACCTCCGCGAGCACCCCCACGGTCAGCTCCAGCTCGCCAGAGAGGCTCTCGAGGCGCTGGGCGATCCGGCGGTCGACTTGGTGCGTAACAAGTAGGTGGAGCACGAGCTCGTCGGCCGGGGCGAGCCGAAGGTGCGCGAAGGGGCCGCCGGCGGGCGCGTCGAAGCGGGGCAGCGTGGCTTCGGAGTCCCCCGAGGCGCGGCGACACGCGAGGTCGATGGCCAGGTCGACGAGGTCCGTCCAGGGGTCGGGGGCGAGGGGCTCGAGGTCGTGCATGAAACCCCTCCTCGGCCGACGGCTGGCCGGGTTGCTTAGATTCCGTCCGGCTCCGCGGGGGCCACCTCGCAGCCCTCGAGAGCCACGTAGCTGAACGCGCTGGATTTACTACGGATAACGCGGATCCCTCGTACCGTCGTCTGCCAGCTCAGAACATCGGGATTCTCCGCGACGGCAGCGGCGATCTGGCTCGCCAGGCCAGCATCGCTGACCATCGCGCGGATGAGTTCGGGCGGGACCGTCTCCATCCGCGAGGGGCCGACGCGGATCGCACACACGTCGAGGTCCGTATCGGTCACGAAGGCTTTGGTCTGGACCTCGACCCATACCAACTCGTCGCCCCTGGCGAATTGATCGCAGGGCATGAAGCGCGTCCGCCATCGTGACCGAGGCAGCGATGTATTGACGACGTGGACCGAGTAGTAGACCGTGTCGCAGTAGGGGCGGAGCGCTTCGAGGACAGCGGTCCCGTTCGCGAAGTACGTGGTCGTGACGGGGTTGTCGCCTCGACACCCGATGGGCGCGAGGAGGCCGGCGGCGAGCGCGAGCGACGATCGATACCTCATGGCGTTAGAGGTTCGCCGTTGTCTTGCGTCCGAGCAACGCGCGGAAGCGCTTTGCGACGGCCTCGATCCGCTCGGCGCTCACGTCGTCGAATTCGCCCGCCAACCCACCGCCGATGCTGGAGCCGTTGATGACCTGGCCCGACGCGAGGATCGCGAGACACAAGCGCGAGCGGTCGTTCATGACGTAGCGCTGGAACCCGAGGTCCGGCCCGAACCCGAAGGCGGCGCGTTCCTTGCCAGGGGCGAACCCGAGCTCGAAGCGCTGGTTCACCGCAAGCTCGGCGAGGGGAATCGGATTACTGCGCAGGTAGTGGAGGGCGGCATGCTCGGCGTCGTTCAGCGTGATCGAGGTGAAGGAGATGTCCATCTGTGCGGGGTCGGCGTTGGCGAAGCCATGCACCTCGAGGACGCCCGCGATCCCTGCTTGGTTGATGCGCGCGTCCCGCTGGCTGCGACCCGGATCGTCCTTGTCCGCCCCAAAGAAGGGCTTGTCGATGAAGCCGGCGCTCGCCGTCGCCTTGAAGTTCTGCCACTCGACCAGCGACACTCGGTACTGGACGCCGTAGGCCGCGTCTCCGACCTTCGTGAACAGCTCGGCCGCGAGCTCGTTCAGTCCTTCCAGATCGGCCTGGAGCAGGGCCGGCATCAGATCGATGAGCTTCAGCTGCAGCGCGAGCTTCTCGTCGGCGACGAGGTCGCGCTGGATCTGGGCGAAGGCGGACGCCGGCTTGCTCGACAAGGCGGCCACGTTGGTGAACTTGCTCGTGAGGCCGTTCGCCGCGGTGAGGAAGAGGGTCTGCATGGCCTCGCTCGCTCCGCCCGCCACCGCGGCGCGGGTCAGCGCGCCCTTCGCCAGCCCTGCCTCGGTGATGAGGCCCCGCTCCTCGTCGGTGAGCGCGGCGATCGCTCGCTCGGACAGCCCGTGGCGGGCGGCGCGGCCGTCGAGGGCCTTCTGCGCGATCCCCCCCACCAGCGTCCCCAGCCCGCCCGCCACGTAGGAGAGCGCCACCTCGCCGAGGACCTTCATCAAGATCATCGCAGCGGACACGTCCTCGGGGGGCGGCGGTTCCTGGAGGTTTTTGCCGAGGTCGTTTACGGCGGACAGTCGTTGGTCGTAAATCGCGTTAATTCCGACTCCGATCTTTGCCACCGCCTGCTCGGGCGTGCTGCTCGAGGTCGACGCCTCCTGCGTGGTCGCGGGCGCGCCGCGGATGATCTCGAGCGCGCGCGCCGGGTCGACGGTGCCGGAGTAAGGCCGTACCCGCGTCACCAGCCCCTGTGCCCCTCGTAGCCGGTTCTCGGCGTCGAAGGTCGCGGCGAGGGTGGCGTGCCACGGCATGCGTGGGGACATGGCCATCCACTCGGCGATGGCGTCGAGCTCGACGCTGACCGCCTCGACGTGTGGCTTCAGGCGCGTGCGCGACTTGCGGTCGCCGATCGCGACGAGCTGGCTGGTCGTCGCCTGCATCGCCGCTGACAGCGAAGCGCACGCCGCGACAATCTCGTCGCGATTGTCTGCGCTCGCCGTCGCGCGGGCGGCCGCCGCGCTCGCTTTGATGGCCGACAGCTCGAACGCCACCAGCTCGAGCTTCGCCTCGGTGTCGCCGGCGTCGAACTTCGAGTCGCGGCCCTTACCCGGCGACCGCATGGCGGCGGCGGCCACCGACGACATCCGGGCCGCGAGACTGGTGACGCTCGCGTCGACCTCGTCGGCGATGACGGCAAGGTCGTGCTTACGCAGGCGTTGCTCGAGCATCTCGATCGTCCAGTACATCGAGGCGAGCGAGTCACCGAGCGGCGCCCATCCCGCCACCTCGAAGCGGGCCAGTTGCTCGAGGAGCTGAGACACCCGCGATCCGGCGATCCCCAGCGCGGCCTTCGAGGCTTTCAGCCCGGCCTTCGCCTCGGCCCCGATCACCTGCACCATCCGGGCGGCGGCCTCCGAGGCATCGATGGCGGCGACCTTGGTCTCGTTGCTGGCCCTCGTCGACGGGTCGCGCGGTCCGGTGTCACGGTCGGTCGTGGTCTTCGTGACGGGCTGCTTCACCTTCTGTTCTGGCGCCATACGAGCAGGCGTCGGCCGGCTTGCACGAAGGTTGCGGAAATAGTTCCGAGGCGCAGTCGTCAGATCCGCTTCATCGGCATCACGTCGATCGTGGCGGAGGCGGCGTCGGCAGGGAGCGGCTGACAGTGGATCTCGAGATCGAACGGGTTGTCACGCAGGCGCTGCCGGAGCGTGGGATTGGACATGTCGCCCGACAGGCTGGTCGCGCAGAGCGTCGACTCGCCGAACGGCGCCTTGTCGAAGGTCACGGTCAGCTCCTCCGACGGACCGGGGGCATAGGTATGCGTCGCACCATCGGCGTGCAGCACGATCTCGAGCTCGTGGCGCGTGCTCGCCGTGGTCGGGTTGGGGACGATGAACACGTAGGCCCCGGCGAGCGGGCCGGAGAGCGCGTTGCGGACGGTGACCGACAGTTGACGGCCGGGGCGCGCTTCGAGGACGAGGTCCGAGACCCCCGAGATGGGAACGTCGACGCGCTGGAGCCCGGTGAGCCGCCACGTGGTGGTCGTCTCTATGCGGAGGCCGACATCGACGAGACCGACCGGCGCGTGCTCGAGGACGAACGTGCCGTCGGGGGCGATCGCAGCGAGCTGGTGGAACAGCACCGAGGAGCCGGGCGCGCGTGGGATCACGAAGATGTTCGCGGCGCGGGCGTTCGGCGCGACCCGGCCGCGGATCGTGGTCGTCGGTAGGAGTACGAGGCGATCGGTCGCGGGCGCATCCGAAGCGACGATGGCGGTCGAGCGCAGATCGCCGTGCTCGGCCACGACGGTCGCCCAGTCGGCGACCTGCTCGAGCGCGTAGGTGCCATCGGATGCAGTGGTCGCCACGACGGGGTGCTGGTGCGCGACGGCGTACCGATCGACGCCGGAGGAGTCTCCGTGGAGATGCTCGGCCGCGATCACGCGCGCGCCCGCCACGGGCTGGCCCTGCTCGTCGACGACGATGCCGCGGATCGACCGGGTACCGACGGGACGGGGCTCGGGATCGTGAGAGCTGGAACGCTCGCCGAGCTGGTGGGCGCCCTCGAGATCACCGCTGAACAGGCGAGCGCTGATCTCGGTCGCATCGAGGTCGTACGCGAGCTTGGTGCCATCCTTCGCATGCGAGCGCCACTCGCGCCAGGCCTGGCGAGCGAGGGCCAGATCGTCGTGCGACGCTCCCCGCACCAGGGTGCTGTTTCGCCAGAGTACGACCTGCAGCTTGCGCGCGATCCGCGCGGGATCGATCTCTGCGAGCGAGCGCGTGTAGAGCGCGATCGCATCCGCGCGACGACCACGGGCCCAGGCGGAGCGACCATAGGCCGTATCGAGCTCGCCGACGAGATCGGGCTGCGAGACGCGCTCGACGGCATCGGCCGCCCGCGCGAGCTCGCCGCTGGCGTCGGCGCGCGCCTCGAGCCGCTTGAACGCGAGCGCGAGCTGGACCTCGGCCAGGAGGCGTTCATCGCCACACGTGCCTGCGGTATGGAGCACGTCGTCGGCCACGCGCGAGCTCGTGCTCCCTTCATGCTTGAGCACGGCGAGTAGCACGAACGCGCGGCCACACGCGTCGTCACCGGCGCTCGCGAGCGCGCGGTCTGCGACGTCGTTCGTGAAGCGGTGCGAGTGCGTCAAGGCATCGACCGCGAGCGGAGTGAGATGCGCGAGTCGGGGCGGATTGGCCACGGTGCACACATCGGGAGCGATGACGCGACCGGCGAGGTCGTCGGCCTCCGTCGCCGTCGCCGCGGCCCCGCGGATCGCATCGAGCCGCTCGCGGACGCCGACGAGACAGGAGAGCTGGCTCTCGCGCCGCTCCGTCGCGGCGCACGCCCTCGGACCGAGCTGGCGCCACCGCAGCGTGGCGCGATCGAGCGTGGAGGCGAGCGCCGGGTCGGCGACCGCGGTGGCGACCGGCTCGCCGAGGTCACAGGCGGCGACCGGCTCCTGGCTCGCGACGGCGCGTCCCGACACGAGGACCGACACGCCGAGCACGGCGAGGGCCGCTGCGCCGGCGATCATGAAGCGACGCGGCCGCGGCGGCACCAGCGCCGCGAGCAGCGCGTCCATGTTGCGCCAGCGATGATCGGGATCGAGCGAGAGGCCGCGCACGAGGGCCTTGCGCAGCGAGCGCGGGAGGTCCGCGGCCAGCGCCGCATGGCGATCGTTGATCTCGCAGACGAGACCGATCTGGTCGAACGCCTCGTACGGCCGCTTGCCGGTCAAGGCTTCCCACAGCGCGACACAGAACGAGTACTGATCGCTCGCCGGCGTGATCTCGCCGCTCCACTGCTCGGGCGCCATGTACGCCGGCGTGCCCGCAATCTGGGTCGCGAGGTGCTGCGACGATCCGCGCGCGAACGTCCCGTACTCATGCTGATGCGGCTCGACCGCGAGCCCGAAGTCCGCGACCGCGAAGCGGCCGTTGCCACAGCGCAGGACATTGCTCGGCTTGAAGTCGCGATGGACGAGCCCGGCCGCATGGGCCGCCGCGAGCCCGCGACCAGCCGCGATGAACGCCTCGAGGATCGCGGCGCGGGACCGGCGGGCGCCGGCCAGCCAGTCGGCCAGCGTCTCGTCATCTGCGAGCTCCATCGCGACGAACTCGCGCCCGGCCACGGAGCCCGTCTCGTAGACCGCCACCACGTTCGGGTGCGTCACCCGGGCCATGGCGCGGGCTTCACGAACCAGCCGGCGGCGGACGTCGGCCTTGTGGTCGTCGTGCGGCACCTTGATCGCGACCCGGCGCTCGAGGACCGAGTCGTACCCGAGGTAGACCACGCCCATCGCGCCGGAACCGAGCTCCTTCTCGAGCACGTAGCGCCCCATGCGCTGGCCCGACTGCGACCGTAGGATCGACGGTGGCGTGGCCGGCACGGTCATGCTGGTCTCGAGGTCCATGGGCAACACCCCATCGAGCACCAAGCATGCCAGCGGTTCGCCGGCCAGATTCGAGGCCTTAGCCCGGGACGTTGCCCTCGAAGTGCAAACCGCAAGACTCGACTAGCCGGACTTGATCCTCCGCTCCCGAGCCTCCCACTTGAGCTTCGCCTTTGCCTGTTCCCCCTCGCGGGTGCGGGGCTCGCCACGCTCCGGCAGCGCGTCGAGGAGGGTGCTGGTCGCGGCGAAGATCTTCTCGATCGCCTCCTCGAACGCGGCCTCGCCATCCTTGGGCGGCTTCGCCATGCCGGAGACCTTGCGCACGAACTGCAGGGCCGCGGCGCGGATCTCCTCGGGGGTGGTCGGCGGCGCGAAGTGGTGCAGCGTCCGGATGTTGCGGCACATGCGCTGGTTGTATCAGGCGATCACGGCGGCATCATGCCGGGTGGGAGCTCCATGCCCTCGGGCAGCTGCATGCCGGGCGGGAGCTCCATGCCGGGGGGCAGCTGCATGCCGCCGCCGGGCGGAGGCGTGGGCTCGGTCTTGGTCACGAGCTTCTCCTTCGCGAGAGCCGCGAGGTCCGACACCTGGGAGGCATCGACGAGGATCGCCGTCTTGTCGCCGCGGCGGTGCACCCAGTACTGGGTGTCGCTGACCTTCGCGACGTCGATGGTCTCCTCCGGCTGCGAGCCGGTGGTGGTGCCCTTGCGCTCGACGATGATCGTGAAGGTGGGCGGCGTCTTCTGGTTCGGATCGGCCGGCTGGGCGAGATCGAATGCGGTCGCGTCCCCGACGAGCTTCTCGATCTGCGACGTGTCGAGCACCTCGCCGGGGCCGGGAGTCACGGCGGCGCCATTCACGATCGCCGTCCAGCCCTCTGTCGGCGGCGGCACGGGCGTCGCCGACCCCGAGCCGGCGGCGGGGGCGGGGGCGGGGCGCTCGAACACGAAGGTCTCGGCGCCCTTCGAGATCTCGACGCGCGCGACGTCGTCTCGCGGGATGTCGAGGTACTTCGTCTCCACCCACTGGCGCGGGGCGATGGCGAAGGCGAAGGCGTTGAGGTTCGACGCCGCCAGGACATCGGCGCTGCCGTTCACGCGGATGGACGTGCGGCGGTTGCGCTGGTTGCCCATCAGGAGCGTGATGTCCTTGCCCCCCGCGGTGATGATCACCTTGCGCTCGAAGTCGGTGTCGCTGACCTTGAGCTGCGCGTGGTTGGCAGGGTTCGACGTGGTCGGCGTTCCGGCGGCCATCGTCTTCAGGGGCTCGAGCGCCTCGGTGATGCGCGCGGTCGTCGCGGGGAAGTCCCACGCCGACGCCACGAACCATCCCGTGTCCTTCTTGACGAGATCGACGTCGACCTTCGTCGAGCCGGCGCCGAAGACCTGGATCCGCGTGACGGTGGCGGGATCGAAGCCGGCGAGCACCGGCTGGTCGGGCTTGAGCGTGGCCGCGCCACTGCCCATGCGCACGACGACGAGGAGCACGAGCTGCAGCACGAGCAGCGCGCCGAGGATCTTGTGGAAGCGCGTCAGCATGACTTAGCCAGCCTTTCCGACGAGGACGGGCTTCACCGCGCGACGGCGGAGCCAGGCCACGAGCACGACGATGGCGAGGCCGATCGCGGCGAGAGCGATGTTCACGGTGCGCCACATCGAGTGGCTGTCTTCGTCCGTCGTGAGCGCGCTCGCGGCGGCGTTGTGCGAGCGAATCTCGAGGAGGTCGGTGTCGGACAGCGCCCAGTCGACGGCGTTGTGAACGAGATCGATGGCGGAGGGCGCGAACTGCGAGCGCATGTTCGCGGCGAGCTGCAGGACGTCGTCCGAGGCGAACGCCGACGAGCCGAACACGACGATGCGCGCATCACTCGGCGAATGCTTCGACCGGGGCTTCGGCGGCGCCGTGGCATCCCCCGGCTTGTCTTGCGGCGGGAGCCCGCTCGCGAAGCCACCGGTGATGGCCACCGCGAGGTCACGCCGGCCGCGCTGCGCGCCAGCCTCCGGGGGAGCGTAGCCCGTGCCGGGGAACGTCGTCATGTCGGGCACGATCGCGAGCGACTTGCCTAGCCACGACTCCTCGGTCGACTGCACGAGGGCGTTGACCGTGTGCTTGTCGGCGCCGACCTGGGCCTCGACCGAGACCGGCGAGACCCAGTACATCGTGGTGCCCGCGATGCCGGCGGTGATCGGGTTCGTGCCGGAGAGCTGCATGCCGATCGCTTGCACGAAGGCGGGGTAGGGCACGTCCACGATCTCCTGCACCATCATCCCGTTCGGGAGCTTGCGGTCGACGGGCACTTGCAGCGCGTCGGCCTTGACGTCGTTCACGAGCTCGTCGCCGACGGTGATGCCCCACGCCTTCAGCAGCCCCTCGAGGCCGGTCGTGACCGTCTCGAGCCCGGGGATCCCCCCCATGCTCGACGAGAGCAGGGAGATGCGGAAGCGACCGTTCAAGATCACGAGCGCGCCGCCACGCATCAGGTACTGGTCGACGGCCTCCTGCGCCGTGGCGTCGAGGTTCGCCGGACCGGCGATCACGAGCGCCTCGATCTCGTTCGCCACGGGGCCGTCGAGCTTCACGTCCCGCACCTCATAGCTACCACTCAGGTGTCGGCGCAGCGTCTCGAACGCCTGGGGCGCCGGCATCTGCTGGCCCGGCGGCACCTGCCCCTGGAGCTGCGGCGGGATCTCGAGGGGGGGCGGGACCCACAGGCCCACCACGCGCGTGAAGCCGGGCGCGGCACGCTTCAGGCCCTCCTTCATGAGGTCGACGATCTGGCCCTCCTCCATGGTGGGCTGCGGCCCGAGGCGGACCGTGACCTCGCCGATCTGCACGATCACGTGGAAGTAGTAGCCGCCAGCGCCGAAGAAGTCGGGATACGGCTCGATGCCGTAGCGCTCGGCGAGCGTGCGCTTCTCCGCGTAGGTCTTCGGATCGACCTGGACGTACTCGAGCTTGCCATTCGCCTGGGCCTTGAGCTTCTCTGCGGCCGCGAGGAACTTCGCCGGCATCCCGCGCAGCGGCTCGGGCAGCGTCTTCTCGTCGGAGAAGTACGACGTGATCGTGATCTTGCCCGGCGCGGTCGCGAACAGGTTGTCGAGGCTCGAGAAGTCCGCGATGGCCTTCTTGATCGACTTCGTTACCTGATACTCGAAGTTGTCGAGCGAGACATCGACGTCATCACCGGCCGGCTTGATCGACAACAGGTCCTTGAGCCCGAGCGCCACGTGCTGGTCGCCGTACTCGATGCCGATGTCGAAGAACGCGTTGATGCGCGTCTGCTTCGTGCTGGTCGCGAAGTCGATGCCCTGCGACTTGATGCCGAACCGCTCGAGAGCGTCGCCGATCGCGGCGTCGTTGCCCGTGGGGTCGATGATCTCGACCGTGATCTTGCCGTCGGCGGCGATGCGGTACTCCTCGAGGAGGTCACGCACCTGCGGGATGAGTGGTGCGAGCTTGGGATGCGTGTCCTCGGTGAGATACGCGCGGATGAGCATCCGCTCGGGGAGCTGACGGACGATCTTCTTCGTGCCCTCGGAGAGGCTGTAGCGACCATCGCGCGTCATGTCGATGCGAGCGCGCGACAGCGGCGCGAGCACGATCGGGAGCAGGACGGCGTTGCCCAGCACGAGCCCGACGGCGAGTAGCATGGAGCGCCGACGGGGGGCGGCGCGGGGGCCGGTGCTCCACGACACGCGCTGGAGGAGCAGGACGTTGAGCGCGATACCGATCGCGACGATCGCGCCGTAATAGGCGAGGTCTCGCAGGTCGAGTACGCCGCGCGCGACGCTCTGGAACCGCTCGCCCGTGCTGAGGGCGCGGCCGATGTCGCCCCCGATGTCGCGCACGAGGTAGAGCAGGCCGCAGATGAACATCGTGCCGATCGAGGCGACGACCGAGTTGTCGGTCGCGGCCGACACGCACAGCGCGATCGCGAGGTAGGCGGCGGCGAGCAGGAGCGCCGCCAGGTAGCCGCCGAAGACCGGGCCCCAGTCGAGGTTGCCCATCTGCGAGACCGTGATCGGCAGGCCCAGGGTGAGCGCGAGGGCGACGGCGATGAGCAGCATGCCCGCCACGAACTTGCCCATGACGAGTCGCCAGCGTGCGACAGGGAGCGTGAGCAACACCTCCAGGGTGCCGCCACGCCGCTCCTCCGACCACAGCCGCATCGCGAGCGCGCTCACCAGGATGATGAGCAGGATCGGCATCCATTCGAAGAGTGGGCGCAGATCCGCCGTGCCACGCGCGAAGAACTTCTCGCGCCAGAAGAACGTGTAGAGCGTGGTCGCGAGGAAGCCTCCGAGGAAGATGATCGCGATCGCGGAGTTGAAGTAACCGCGCAGCTCCTTCTTGGCGACGGTCCAGATCACGAGGCACCTCCGGCTGCGGCGAGATCACGGAAGATGCGTTCCAGCGTCTTCGGATCGGGTCTGAGCTCGCCGAGCTTCCAGGGCTTTCCGCGCACGGTCTCGAAGAGCGCGATGCACACATCGTCGTCGGACTTCGACTCCACGCGCCAGCGCGCGAGGCCGTTCGTCGTGCCGAGCTTCTGGACCTTGGTCACACCCTCGACCGCGGCGAGCGTCTTCTCGACGTCCTCGGCGCCCTCGTCGACCGCGATCACGGCTGCGTTCGATGACCGCAGGTCCGCGAGGTTCGCATCCTTGCGCAGCTCGCCTTGCATGATGATCAGTACGCGGTCACACGTCGCCTCGACCTCGGTGAGGATGTGCGTCGACAGGAGCACGGTGCTCTTCTTCGCCAGCTCGGTGATGAGGTCGCGGATCTCGACGATCTGCGCGGGATCGAGGCCCGTCGTCGGCTCGTCGAGGATGAGGATGTCGGGCTCGTGGATGATCGCCTGGGCGATCCCGACGCGCTGCTTGTAGCCCTTCGAGAGGGTGCGGATGAGCTGGGTGACGCGATCCTGCAGACCCGTCGCCTTCACGACGGCGATCACGCGGTCCCGGCGCTTGTCGGCCGGCACGCCGCGGAGCGCCGCCATCATCTCCAGGTACTCCTGCACGAGCATCTCGCCGTAGAGCGGCGCGCTCTCGGGCAGGTACCCGATGCGGCGCTGGGCCGCGATGGGGTCGCCGACGACGTCGATCCCGTGGATCTTGACGTCACCCGTGTCGGGCTCGAGGTAGCCCGTCAGGATTTTCATGAGGGTGGTCTTGCCGGCGCCGTTCGGCCCCAGGAGGCCGATGACCTCCCCCGGCTCGATGCGGAAGTCCACACCTTTCAGGGCATGGATGGGGCCGTATTTCTTGCTGAGGCCCTCGATCGAGATCGCAGTCATGCGGGCGGAACTACAGCCCCAGAGGCCCGGGAATTTCCAGCCCGGCACGTAAAAAGAGAGGCTGGGGCAGGGTGCCCCGTGGTCCTTAGATCTCGTAGCCGGGCCGCACGTATAAGGTGGGTCGCGGATGCTGCGTCTCGGGATAGCCCTGCTCGTTGCGGTCGCGACCGTGACCCCCGCAGAGGCGGCCGACGTCCCGGGCCTCGGCGGCTTGTTTCCGGCCAGCGGGCCCGCGCTGCCCATGCTGGATTCTCGGATCGAGCTCACGGTGCGGGGGCCGATCGTCGAGGCGGTCATCGTCCAGACGTTCCAGAACCAGAGCGACCGCGCGACCGAGGCCACGTACATCTTCCCGTTGCCTCCCGAGGCGGCGGTCTCGGCGATGGAGATCGAGATCGGGACGCGCACCATCCACGCGAAGATCGAGAAGCGCGCCGAGGCGCAGGCCCGCTACGAGGAGGCCGTGCGCAAGGGGGTCGGCGCCGCCATGCTCGACCAGGAGCGTCCCGACATCTTCACCCAGACGGTGTCGGCGATCCCCGCGAAGGGGACCGCCCGGGTCACGCTGCGCTTCGACTTCCTCGCCTGGTATCGCAGCGGACAATGGGAGCTCGTGCTGCCGCTCGTGGTGGCCCCGCGCTACGTCCCCGGCACGGCGACGAGTCGCCCGACCACTGGCACCGGCCGCGCCCCCGACACGGATCGTGCGCCCGATGGCTCGCGCGTCACGCCGAACGCCGCGCCCGGTGCGGGCGGGACATCGACGATCGCCATCGGGTGGGCGAGCGCGGTCACGGACGTCATGAGCCCGACGCACGATCTGACGGTGAAGGGCCAGACGGCCTCCGCGAAGGACAAGCAGACCGACCACGACGTGGTCGTGCGCTGGAAGTCGAACGACACGACGACGGGCTGGGTGGAGCCCGGCTTCGCGGCCGCGCTTGTCGAGGCGCCGGTGGCGACCGTGACGACCAAGGCCCAGCGCTGGACGCTCGTTCTCGATCGCTCGGCGGCGGCTCGCGGTGATGCCGACGCAGTGGCGCATCCGCTGGTGCGCGCGCTGCTGGTACCGGTGACCAAAGGCGATCGCGTGGCCGTGATCGGCAGCGACGACATCTCCGCCGGGGCGCCGGCCGATGTCGCGCGGACCCTCGAGAGCAACTGGTCGAGCTCACCCGGCGCCTTCGATCTGGCGGCGGAGCTCGAGGCGGCCCGGGCGGATGGGGCGACGGCGATGATCCTCGTCAGTGGCGGGCTCGTGGCCGACGACGCGGCCGTCATTGCCGCCGGCAAGAAGCTGAAGGTGCCCATCCACGTGATCGGCGTGGGCCCCTCACCCGCGCGCGGCTTGCTCGGTCAGCTCGCGACGGCGACGGGCGGCACGCTCCGCTTCGCCGTGCCCGGTGATGACGTCACGCTCCTCGCCCAGCAGGTGCTCGCTGACATCGCGACTCCGCCGCCGCCGCTCAAGGTCTCGTGGGGGACGCTCGGCGCGAGCGAGGTCGTGCCCGGCACGCTGCCGCGGCTCGGCGCCGGGCAGGCCACCCTCGTGCTCGCGAAGGTGAAGCAGGCGCAGTCCGCGAACGCACGTGCGAACGGCGAGGTCATCGCCATGGAGTTGCTGCCGCCAGCGACAAAGGTCGACGGCTCGACATCGGCGCTCGGTCCCCTCGGCCGGCGGTGGGCTCGCGCGAAGCTCGACGAGCTCCTCGCCTCGAAGGCCACGGAGGCCGAGGTCACCAAACATGCCCTCGCGTACGGCCTCGTCTCGCCCTACACGTCGATGGTCGCGATCGGTGAGGAGGTCATCGTCGAGGGCGGGGTGAAGCGCAGCGTGGCCGTACCGGTCTCCGCACCCGCGGGCATGAAGTGGCAGGCCGTCAAGGACGAGACCACCCTCGAGCAGAGCTCGCCCGGCACCTCCGATGTCAGTACGACCGGAGGCCAGGAGGTCCTCGACCGGGAGGGCGGAGAGAGCGAGGAGCTGGCGGTCGATGCGGACAGCCACGCCAACGCGCCGCAGGCGGCGGAGGACGTGATTCAAACCCTCTCCGGGGCGGAATATCTGGTAGAGAGCACCTCTGCGATCGGGATGTCCGGAGGCCGGACACGTGTGTGGCTGTCGCTGGGCGGCGGGTACGCGAGCGCGAACGACGAGGGCCGGGCGCACCTCGCGCTCGGCGCGCGCATCGATCTCGGCGGCTGGCGCACGCGCTATGGCCTCGATGCCACCGGTTGGCTCGCGGATGCAGGCGACGAGCTTGCGTTCGAGGGCCGCGTGCTCGCCGCGGTGCAGCGCATGGGCCTCACGTACCTGCTGCGCGACGTCGATGTCGGCCTGGGCGCCGGCGTCCATCTCGGCAACGGCACCGGCCCCGCGGCGGCGGCCTGGCTGCGCTACCGCCTCGACCGCGATCCGGTCATCGGCGTGTTCGTCCGCTACGACGTCGCGTACCTCCTCGGCGACGAGGCCCGCCTGCAGAACGGCGTCACGCTGGGTATCGAGCTCGGCTTCTAGCTACTATCCCGCCCGTCGATGCGCCAGATCCGCCTGATCGTCGAGTACGACGGGACGACGCTGCACGGCTGGCAACGGCAGCGCGGTCAGCCGACGGTGCAGCAGCACCTCGAGGAGACGCTCGCGCAGATCCTCCAGCACGAGACGCCGGTGACGGGCGCCTCCCGCACCGACGCCGGGGTGCACGCGCGCGGGCAGGTGGCGTGCTTTCGGACCGAGAAGGCGATCCCGCTGCACGGCATCCGCCGGGGACTGAACTCGATGCTGCCGCCGTCGATCGCCATCGTCGAGGCGGCCGAGGTGCCCGCGGACTTCCATCCGCGCTTCTCCGCCACCGGCAAGCACTACCGCTACTCGATCTGGACGCGCGCGGAGCGCTCGCCGCTCCTGCGTGACCGGACCTGGCACCACCCGGAGGCCCTCTCCGAAGGCCCCATGCGGGAGGCGATCACCCACCTGATCGGGGAGCACGACTTCGCCGCCTTCCGGGCCGCCGGCTGCACCGCGAAGACGACGCTGCGGCGCGTCGAGAGCATCGATGTGGACCGGGTCGGCGACGTCCTCACCCTCGATGTCCGCGGCAACGCGTTCCTCCGGAACATGGTGCGGATCCTGGCCGGGACCCTCGCGGAGGTGGGTGCGGGTAAGCGCACTCCCGCGCAAGTCGCGGAGATCCTTGCGTCGAAGGACCGAACCAAGGCCGGGTATACCGCGCCCCCACAGGGGCTCGAGCTGGTCTCTGTCCGTTACGACGGTGTACGGCCCTCCCCCGTGTAAGCTCTGGACCCGACTGGCGTTGAAAAGGTGTCTGTGGCCTCCAAACCCGCTGGCGATCAGCACGAGCTCGAGAACGAGCAGCGACTGATCGAGGAGGCACAGCGCGGAAACCTCGACGCCATGCGCCCGCTCCTCGAACGCTACGCTGACCCCTTGTTCGGCACGGTCATCCTGCCGCGCCTGGGGGACCGGGTCTCGGCCGAGGAGGTGCTGCGCGACACGCTCGCGACGGCCGTCGAGAAGATCAACCGCTTCACGTGGCAGGGGAAGTCCATCTACCCCTGGCTGCGGCAGATCGCGATCAACAAGGTCTTCGACGTTCATCGTCAGTCGAAGCGGTCCCGCAAGCTCGCCGACGCGCTGGCGCACGAGGTCCCGAGCGAATCGGACCCCGACAGCCACGCCGACGCGCAGCTCATGGCCGACCAGGAGCGCCGCTCCCACCGGGTGCGCATCGACGAGACCATGGGTGAGCTTGCCGAGCGCTATCGGCTCGCGATCGAGCTACGCTTGGTGCAGGAGCTGCCGCGCGAGGAGTGCGCCAAGCGCCTCGGCGTCACGATCGGCACGTTCGACGTTCTTCTCTTTCGCGCGGTCCGCGCATTTCGCAAGCACTTCGGTACCCAGGAGCAGCAGTCGTAAACACCATGGGCCACGACGACGACATCCTGACGGGACGGATTCCCGAGCCCGACGCCGAGCCCACGGCGAGCGAGCGCGCGCACGCGAAGACGTTCGCCGAACTCGTGGAGAAGACGCTCGCGGGCAAGACCCCGCCGGCGATGTCGGCCGACGACCGCGCGCTCCTCGAGGTCGCGACGGTGATTCGCGCCGCCACGGGGAAGATCGAGCTCGGATCGAGCAAGGCGCGCTCCCTCGTCGACGACGTCCTGCGCCATCGTGTGGGCGAGCCAGCCGCCTCGGCCAGCGTGCAGTCGATCACGACCGCCCGGAGCGCGAAGCGGAAGTGGGTGCCGTGGGCGGTCGCCGGCGTGTCGACGGCCGTGGCCGCCGCGGCCGTGCTCGTGTTGATGCTGCGCTCGCCGCAGCGCGTGACCGTTGTCGAGGCGCCGCCGCCGCCTGCCGAGTGGACGTCGCGTCCGGCCGATGCGCTGATCGGTCGCATTGCCCCCGAGCAGAGTGGTGACGCCGACGTGCGGCTCGACCGGATCTTCGAGGACCGCCTGGACGGCTATCGCGATCGCCTCGTGCTGCGAGGAGGCCGCCGATGAAGCGCCTGACCACCAGCCTGGGGCTCGCGCTGGCGCTCCTCGTCGCCGCTTGCACGGACCGCGAGCCCTCGAGTACGCGCACCGTGACGGAGGTCGCGGACCCCGCCGACGTCATCGACGAAGAATTGATGCTCGCGCTCGCGCAGGCGAAGAATTTTCACCAGAAGGCGAAGGTCTATCGCAGCGATGACAACCTCCCGGCAGCCACGGCGGCAGTGCGGCAGATCCTGTCGCTGCGGTTCCCCGCCAACGCCCCGGAGGCCGAGGACGTCCGCAACGACGCGCGCGCGCTCCTCGGCAAGCTCCTCTACGAGCAGGGCCAGTTCGACGAGGCGATGCGCACCGTGACCGAAGGCATCGCGCAGAGCAGCCGCGAGAGCTTCTTCGTCGCGAACCTGTACACCGTGAAGGGCGAGATTCACCACGCGAAGGCCAAGGCCCTCGCCGCCGCTACCCCGCCGGGAGCGCCGGAGCAGATCAAGGCCGAGAGTCACGCGGCGATCGACGCGCTCGAGAAGTCGAATCTCATCATCGAGGCGCTGCAGAAGAAGCTGATCAAGGAGCGCCGCTGATGGCGACCCTCCGCGCCGTGCTTGTCGGGGCCGGGCTCGCGCTCGGCATCGTCGCGTGCGTGAAGGGCACTCCCCCGCCGCCCGAGTGGCAGCGCCGCCAGCAGCGCATGAACGAGATCACGGCGCTCTGGACGCAGATCCGTGACTGGCGTCGCGAGGCGCACATGGAGCTCGACCCGTCGCCGCAGATGTTGTTCCAGTCCCGCGATCGCACGGTGAAGGAGTCCGCGCGCGTGTGCCCCGATGGCCACGAGGTCCCGACGTCCTGTGACGAGGTCTGCAACCTCGCCGACGCGATCTGCGATAACGCCGAGGCCATCTGCATCATCGCCGACGAGCTCGGGCCCCACGACGAGCTCGCGCAGGAGAAGTGCACCAGCTCCAAGGCGTCGTGTCGCGAAGCCAAGCAGCGCTGCTGTGGGTGCTCGGAAGACCCCGGCGAGCCCGAGGCCGCACCGTGAAGCTCACCGCCGGTCTCGCCCTGGGAGCCTGCGTCGCCCTGGTCGTCGCGTGCGGTGCGAGCCAGAAGTCCGCGCCCCTCGCCACCAACGAGAGCGCCTCGGGGGTCCCCCCGATGCCGTCACCGAGCGCGCAGCGCGCGCAGATCGATGCCCTCGACGCGGAGATCACGGCCTCGTTCGCATCGCTCGGTGTCGAGCGCCCGGCCCCGGCGGCGCTGCCCGCCCTCGGCTGTAGCCCCGGCGTCGACTGCACCCCGCAGACCATGGCGACCGGCGTCGACCCGCCCCGCGCGGACGCGACGTGCAAGCCCGGCACGTCCGAGACCTGCGATACGAGCTGCACGCTGGCGGATTCGGTCTGCTCCAACGCGGCGAAGATCTGCACGATCGCGGGTGAGCTCGGCGGTAGCGACGCGTACGCGAACGAGAAGTGCGATGCGGGCAAGAGTGCCTGCGAGCGCGCCTCCGAGCGCTGCTGCACGTGCCTCTGAGGCACGGCGTCCGTCACGGGCTGAAATCATCTGCAACGCAGCCGCATGCAACGCGACGGGGGCGTGGCGGTTCTGACGGATATGCAGAACCAACCCCGCTGGGTCGACGAGTACGACGACGAGATCACGTCCGAGCTCACCATGCTCGGATCCCTGGTGGTGGCGCCCCTGGCGCTGGTCGAGGAGACGGCCCCGCTGGCGGAGGTCGTGGCGATGCTCCTCGAGCAGAAGGTGCCCGCGGTCGCGGTCATCGGCCCTTCCGACGCTCCGGGAGGCGCGTGTTCACCCGCGACCGAGACGTCCCACACGCTGCGCGGCCTCGTCACGCGTCACGACGTGCTCCGTGCGGCCCCCGATGCCCGTGCGGGCGACGTGATGTCCAAGGTCCTGTCGCTCGGTGCCGATACGACCGTGGAGTGCGCCGCAGCGTTGCTCGTGCTCGAGAGCGTCTGGCAGGTGGTGGTCACGGACCGGGAGGGCCACCTGGTCGGGCTGGTCTCCGCCGTCGATATCGCCCGGCACATGGCCGTGCGGGCGGGATACCTCGCCGCCTGACTGTTACGCGATATTTCCATGCACGCGCACCTGGCACGGCGGTGGCATTCTGGGCCCGTGCTCGAGAGCGAGATCCGGATCGTGTATGTCGAGGACGACGAGCGCCTCGCGAAGCTGACCACGCAATACCTCACGTCGCATCGCATCGACGTGACCCTGGTGACGCGTGGTGATCAGGCCGTGACCGAGGTCCTCCGCGTCCGTCCCGACGTCGTCCTGCTCGACCTCATGTTGCCGGGCACCGACGGGGTCGAGGTTTGTCGCCAGCTGCGGCAGAAGTCCGACGTCCCCGTCATCATGGTAACCGCTCGCACCGAAGAAGCGGATCGCGTCATCGGCCTCGAAGGCGGTGCCGACGACTACGTCGCCAAGCCCTTTCAGTCCCGCGAGCTCGTCGCTCGCATCCGGGCCCAGGCCCGCCGGGGGCGCGGCGAGACGGGCCCCAAGGCCGAGCGCCTCGAGCTGGGCAGCCTCGTCATCGACGCGGCGACGATGACGGTCGCCGTCGAGGGCAAGCCGGTCACCCTCACGTCGAACGAGTTCGCGCTGCTCCACGCGCTCGCGCAACGCGCCGGCCGGGTCCTGGCCCGCGAGCAGCTCCTGCAGATGCTCCACGGCACGGCCGACGAAGCCTTCGATCGCTCGATCGACGTGGTCGTGTCGCGCGTGCGCCAGAAGATCGAGCCCGATCCGCGCAATCCTCGCATCCTGAAGACCATCCGCGGCGTCGGCTACATGCTCACGCCGGGCGAGAAGTAGTGCCCGGTTCCGGCGCCGCTTCGGCCGGGCGTTCGCCCGCCCTCGATCCCACGCGCCTGTCGGGCCCGTCGAGCGTCCCGCCTCCGGTCGCCCCCCGTCGCTTTCATTCCCTGGCCTCGCGGCTCGTCGCGCTCGGCGTGCTGCAGCTCGCGCTCCTCGTCGGCATCGGCGTGGTGAGCTTCATGCTGGCGGCGCCGCGTGCCGAGTCGAACCCGCGCGACTACCTCACGCCAGCGATGGTCGCCCGCCTCGAACAGGGGACGGCCGACCCGGCGACCCTCGAGGCGGTCCTCGAGGAGCTGCGCGAGAATCGCATCGAGGCATCGATCTACGATCGCGATCGCACGCTGCTCGCCAGCAATGTCGAGCCGGCGCTGGCCATCCCGAAGCGCGGCGGACCGCCGGGCATGGGGAGGGGCGGTCCTCTTCCGGACGGTCCCGGCCCGGGCGAGCGCGGGCCCGGCGATCGCGGCCCACCCGAGATGCGTCACATGGGGGAGTGGCCGCCGCCCGTGCCCCCCGACGGGTTCAAGCCGCGGGATGGCAAGCCGCGTGCGTTCGTCGCCGGTATCCAGGTGAAAGGGGAGCGCGGCTATCTCGTCGCGCGCGGCACCTTCGGCGAGCCACCGGGGCTCATCGGGCCGATCCTCACGCTTGTCCTGTCCTTCATCATCCTCGTCGCCTCGGCGCTCCTCACCGCGCGCTGGATCGTGCGGCCCATCGATCGTCTCTCGCGCACCGCGAAGGCCCTCGGCCGGGGAGACCTCGCCGCCCGCAGTCGTCTCGCGCGTTCGGACGAGATCGGCGAGCTCGGGCATCGCATCGACGAGATGGCCGACCGCATCGCCGGCCTGATCGGCGCCGAGCGCGAGCTCATGGCCAACGTCGCCCACGAGCTGCGCACCCCGCTGTCCCGCATCGGCGTGGCGCTGGATCTCGCGAGCGAAGGCGACATGGATATGGCGCGCGCATCGCTGGCGGAGATCGCGGTTGATGTCGGGGAGCTCGAGACGATCGTCGATGACATCCTGACCGCGACGCGGTTCGAAGTGGCGGGCGCGACGGGGTTGCCCGTGCGCAAGGCCGTCGTCACCCCCGGATCGATCGCCGAGGCCGCCGCGGACCGCCTGCGCAGCCGGCATCCCGAGCGCCCGCTCGACGTGACGATCGCGCCCGATCTTCCCAGTTTGCACGTGGATCCGATGCTCGTCCGCCGCATCGTCGACAACCTGCTCGAGAACGCCCACAAGTACTCGCCCGATCGCACGGCGACGATGGAGCTGGCTGTCCGCAAAGCGGACGGCGGGGTCGAGATCGAGGTGAAGGATCGCGGTGCCGGCATCCCCGCCGACGATCTGCCCCACGTCTTCACGGCGTTCTTCCGCGGCGACAAGAGCCGCTCGCGCGAGACCGGCGGCGTCGGGCTCGGGCTCACGCTCGCGAAGCGCATCGCCGAGGCGCACGGCGGCACGATCACGATCGAGAGCACCGTGGGCGTGGGCACGACGGTTCGGCTCGTCCTCCCCGCCGCCGCCTGATCTCCCGCGCCGGTCCGCGCTGAAACAGAGCGCAACGCCCGAGACATCGCGTGGACGCGCGACGCGCCGATGGTCGGTCTCCTGGAACGCGAACCCCAATCAGGAGCCACCATGAAGACCGTCCTCGCATCGATCCTCGTCACGCTACTTCCGTTCGCCATCGCCGCCGCGGAACCCGGTGAGCGGCGTGGCCCCCCGCGCAAGCCACCACAGGAGGCGTTCACCGCGTGCGTGAACCTCGCCGAAGGTGACGCGTGCAGCGTGAAGCTGCGCGACCACACCATCGCTGGCACCTGCGAGAAGTTCCCCGACCAGACGGAGCTCGCGTGTCGCCCCGATCATCCACCCGGTCCGCCGCCGAGCGAAGGGAGCGGCAACTGATGCGCGACCATGATGACTTCGGCGGGCTGCAGCGTGATCTGCGCAGTACGCGCCGGCAGCTCCTGACATGGCTCGGCGGCGCGGGTGTCGCCGCGTTCGTCGCCAGTTGCCTCGATGGCGGCTCGTCCGACACCGACGACACGACCGACGACACGACCGACGACTCGACGAGCGGCACCTGCTCCGAGATCCCCGAGGAGACGGCCGGTCCGTATCCGGGCGACGGCTCGAACGGGCCGAACGTCCTCGCGACGAGCGGCGTGGTGCGCAGTGACATCACGACGAGCTTCGGTGGACTCACCGGAACGGCCGCCGGTATTCCGCTCACGGTGCGGCTGAAGCTCGTGGATTCGAGCAATGGCTGCCAGACCCTCGAGGGCTACGCGGTCTACCTGTGGCACTGCGATAACCAAGGGCGCTACTCGCTGTACTCGTCGGGCGTGACGGACCAGAACTACCTGCGCGGCGTGCAGGAGGTCGATGCGGACGGCTACGTGACCTTCACGACGATCTTTCCTGCCTGCTACGACGGGCGCTGGCCGCACATCCACTTCGAGGTCTATCCGTCGCTCGCGCAGGCGACGGCGGCGGGCAACAAGCTCGCGACGTCGCAGCTGGCGCTTCCCGCGTCGGCCTGCACCGAGGTGTACGCCACGAGCGGCTACACGTCGTCGACGTCGAGCTTCTCCCGCGTATCGCTCGACACCGACAATGTCTTCAGCGACGGCTCGTCCCAGCAGGTCGCGACCGTCAGCGGCAGCACGACCGCGGGCTATACGGCCACGTTGCAGGTCGGAGTCGCCGCCTGATGGATGTCCCCGGGGCCCCACGCTCCGCGCGCACCGGAAACAGCGATACGATGCGGACCGGTGCGCCGCCTCGCCACGATCTGCCTGGTCCTGATCCAGGCGACGAGCGCGTCCGCGGGTGGCCTCGTGAACGTGGCGGGTTCCCCGCGGGCGATCGGCCGCGCGGGCACCGGCACCGTCGGCGATGACGGTGGGGGTGCGCTGCTGGTGAACCCCGCGGCGATGGCACGTCGCGATGTCACGCGGGCCCAGCTCGGGCTCGGCTTCACGGACGACGAGATCGCCTGGCTCGGCGAGGACGCTGCCCCGATCGCGCGCAACCAGGCGTCATCCACGCTCGCGCCGCACGTCGCGCTCGTCACGTCGTTCGGGGCGTGGATCGTGGGCGCGGCCGTGATGACCTCGGCCGTCGGCACCCGCTCGCTACGGCATCCTGGCTCGCTGCCCCCCGCACAGTACGGCGACTCGTTCGACTACCGCTATGCGGGCTTCGTGGGCGAGGCCCGTCGCGACACGGCGACCCTCGGCGTCGCTCGCCGGATCGGCGAGGAGGTCGCCATCGGCGTCTCCCTGAGTGCGACCCGCGTGGCGGTCACGGAGACGCGTCGCATCTGGGCGGGTTTCGGCGGTCGCGATCTCATCGGCGATCCAGACCACGACGCCGAGCTTCGCTTCGAAGGGAAGGACTGGTTCGTGCCCGGGGCGACGGCCGGCATCCTCTACGCACCTGCCGAGGAGCCAATCGAGCTCGCCGCGTCCGTGGCGTGGACGCAGCGGGCGCAGCTCGAAGGTGACGTCACCGGAACCGGCACCAATCCGGGCACGCAACTTCGCTTCACCCGACCCAGTGCCATGCTCCGCCTCGCCCAGCCGGTCGTCGTTCGCACCGGCGCTCGCTACCTCGGCGAGCGTTTCGCCATCGAGCTCGGCGGCGACCTCTGGATCACGCCGACCAGTGCCAAGCGCACCGCGTGGCAGATCTCCGGCGTCCGGGTCGTCGACGAGAGCACCGTCGATGTGGACCTCACCGAGCTTGCCTCGCGGGCATCGCTCCGCACGCACGGCGCGGTTCGCGGGGCGGTCGACGTCGAGCTCATCGGTGGCTTCCTCTGGGCGACGGGCGGGTACGCGTTCACCACCGGCGGCACGAGCTCGTCGCGCCAGTCGATCACGTTCGGCGATCTCGGCGGCCACACGGCAGCGGTTGGCCTCGAGGGCACGGCGGGTGGGGTCACCGTCACGCTCGGCTGGTCCCGCACCTGGTCCGTGGCCGAGCGGCGGCCCAGCGATCTCAGGCTGGATAACCCGTTCGAGGCCGGCGACCGCGAGGTCCCGATCGGCACCTACGACGGCTCGATCGACCAGATCGGCGTGCTCGTCGACCTCGAGTGGGACGCGCCCGAACCCCTATAGGGAACCGAGCACCGCGACCGCGACCAGCGCCAGGTGACCCAGGACGAAGAGCCGGACGTCGCGCATGGCCGCGGGTAGAGCAGGGTCCGTGCCGGGCCAAGTGCCCGACCTGCCGAGGTCGCACCCCGGCCAGTCGAGTGGCCGGCCACGCCTGGCTAGCTAGAGCGCGCAGTCGCCTTCGATCGACTCGCGGGCCTCGAGGCCCGTCAGGTTGCCGACCTGGATGTGCTCGCGGCGCCAGTAGCAGAGGGTGTCGGCCATGTAGAGGTAGCCGAACTGGTAGAAGGTCGCGTTGTTGACGCGCGGGGTGAGGCGGTTGCGGCCGAACGGATCGTGCAGGTCGTCGTGGCGACGCGTGACGATCGCCTGGCCCTCGTCGATGAGCTTGGCGGCCTCGGCGTAGTGCGACGCGGCCGCGGCTGCGTCACCGCGGAGGTGCGCCAGCATCGCGGAGTAGTTCGTGTGTACGAACTCGGCGCGGGTGAGGTCGATCGCGAAGCCGTCGCGCAGCTCGCGGGTCCAGCGCGAGTCATCGAGCGGGGCGCCCTCGATCATCGCGTTCAGCATGCGGAGCTTCTCGATGTACGCGGCGAGCGGCGTGAGGACGTCGCGCTCCAGCGCGGCCGCATCCGCGCCATCCGCGAGATCTTCGAACGTCACGCGGTCCGGCTGCGACACGATGCCGAGCTGGTCGCCGATGTCGATCACGCCATCGCGCCCCTGCATGTACGCCTGCAGGTTGCCCTCGTGCAGATACTGCCGCTGCGTGAGCGCGAGCTCGAGGATCGCATCCTTCGCGGGCGCGAGGTCCGGGCCCAGCTCCTCGGTGAGGAGCTGATCCGAGTCCGCGGGCAGCTCGTAGCTCGCGCGCAGCGCCGTCGTGTCGTGCAGCCAGTAACCCCACTCCCACCCGGTGGTGAAGAGAGTGTGGTTGTCGAGGTTCTTGCCGCAGCGCGCGCCGGTCTGCTCCTTGATCTGCTGCAGGTCGTACCAGCGGTTGTGCACGTAGATCGGCATGAACATCGGGACCGAGTTGTCGAAGGCGACCCAGTACGACGTCTCCGGTACGTACGCCGGCTTCTTGTCGAGGCACGTCTGCTCGATGAGGTAGTCGCGGTGCTTGAAGAAGTTGTCCGCGTGGTACGCGCCGCTCGCCGTGTCGAACAGCGTGTAGAACATCACCGAGTGAACATCGTGGATGATCGCGGGGTTCGCGAACTTCACGAGGAAGTAGTAGAGGAGGGTCTCGCCCATGTACGTGACCTCCTGCGAGGCCCCGACGTGAATGAACGCGTGCATCTCGGACGTCGGCGCCAGGTCGTCGAGCGCAGCCTTCACGAGATCCACGGACTCGATAAACGCCTCCTGATCGGCGTTGAAGAACTCGCCGAAGGAGAGGTCGTACACGTCGAACGGCAGCCCGTCCGTGATGAGCGGTAGGCGGGCGCGGATCTGCTGATCGACCGGGCCGCCGGGCAGGAACGTCTCCGGCGGAATCGGCGCGGCCGGCAGGTCGTCGACGAGATCGAACGCCTGCTGCAGGTTGCTGAGTCCGAACAGCTGGATGTTCAGGCCGACCCGCACGCCGCGCGAGTGCGCGTAGTCGATGATCGCCTTCGTGTGCGCCTTCCACGCCGGATGGTCGATGGGCTGCGTGACGATGTCGTCGAGCGCCACCCACTGGACGAAGTTGCCCTTGTTCTTGACCGTCCAGTCGATCATCCGCTTCGCCTCGTAGAGGTGCTGCGCGGACGGTTCCCAGAACGCGAAGAACGACTCCATCGGATGGAGCGTGTGGTACTGGAACCCGCGGACGCGGATCTCCGGCCGATGGATGCGCGCATCCGGCTGCGTGAGTACGGGGCGTGACGGAATGTACGGCGCGAGCGGATGCCGGAACCGGTACCCGAGCGACTCGAAGGCCGCCGCGGTTCCGAACTGCGCGCCGAGCGGATCGCCGGCGAACACGCGCACCCCGTCGGGATGGCCCTCGAGCCGATAGCCCTCGAGCGGCAACGTCTCCTTGATGACCTCGATCCGCCAGCCCTCGTTCACGGGCGCTGACGACACCACCCGGATGTCGTCACTCGTGTACGTCGCCATCTCTGTCAGCGCGTACGAGAACTCGTCGGGCGTCACGACAGTGATGGAGGCGCGGATATCGTCACCACACGCAGCGACGAGAATGAGCAGAGCAAAAACTACGGCGCGCATCGTGCGCGCAGCTTAGTTTCAACCCTTCTTCGCGGGAAGCGTCTTCTGCTTGGGCGGATCACCGATCGCGTCATCCAGCTCGACGAAGCCGCCATAAACCGCGCCGATCGCGCCACCGACGGAGGCGGGGTGACTGAAGACATCGCCAAAGCCGGCGATCACCCATGCAGAGGGCGACCAGACCTTGGCGACCAGCGCATAGAGGCCGCAGCCGATGCCGAATCCGAACGCGGCCTTGATCACGGCGATCCAGTTCGTCTGGTCCTTGTCCTTGATGAGCGACCAGATCGGCCGCCCCACCACCAGACCGATCACCGCTCCGATCACGCCGAACGTGAGCCAGGGATTGTAGAAGTGCGCCGCGTTCCCCAGCGCGTACGCGCCGTAGCCCAGCGCCCCGCCTACAACCAGTCCCTTCAGAATCCCGACGAGGAGCTTGGTCACCTCTCGAGTGTGACCCCATCGCACGGCCTCGGCAAGGAACGTCGGTCTCCCTCACACCGTCGATCGGGCGGCCAATTGGGGCCTCAGGCGACGCGGCCGAGCTTGGTCGCCTCGGGGACCTCGATCAGGCGCCCCGTGGTGACGTCGTAGATGTAGCCGTGCACGGGAATATTCTTCGGCACGAGCGGGTGCGTCTTGATCCGTTCCACGTCGGTCGCCACGCTCTCGGCGAGGTTCTTGATCGTCAAGAAGTCGATGAACTCTCCGGCGCGTGACCCGCCCCCGCCCGGGTCGCTCCACGTCGTGCCGTCGAACGACGCCGTGGACAGGCTCTGGGCGAGCAAGTCACGGATGACCTCGTCCGTGAACAGCTCCATGCCGCAGTTGGTGTGGTGGATGACGAACCACTCCTTCGTGCCGAGCAGCTTGTACGAGATGACGAGCGAGCGGATCGCGTCGTCGCTCGCGCGGCCCCCGGCGTTCCGGATCACGTGGGCATCGCCCTCCGCGAGCCCGGCCACTTTGGCCGGGTCGAGGCGCGCATCCATGCAGGTGAGGATCGCGAACCCACGTGCGGGCGGCAGGGCCAGCTTGCCCTTGTCACCGAACTGTTCGGCGTAGCGTGCGTTCGCCTGGAGGACCTCGTCGCGGAGTTTCGTCATGGCAGCAATCTATCCGTTATAACGGATGAGATCAACCGAGGACGGGGCAGGCCCCTGGAACGGCGTGTTCCTACAGGGCGACGTCGTTCATGAGGCCGTCGAGGCGCTGGACCTCGGCCTTGAACGTACCCAGCTGCTTCGCGGGCAGCTTCTTGCCGCGAATGGGAGCGAGCTTCGACGGATCGATGTACGAGCCGTTCTGCTTCACGCCGAAGTGAAGGTGCGGGCCCGTCGAGAGGCCGGTGGTGCCGACGTAGCCGATGACGGTCTTCGCCGCGACCTTGTCGCCGACGTTCTGACCCTTCGCGAACTTCGAGAGGTGCATGTACTGCGTCTCGATGCCGCCATCGTGCTTGATGCGCACGAGGTTGCCGGCGCCGCCCGAGGGCGCGCGGTGGACGATGGTGCCGTTCGCGGCCGCCCACACCGGCGTGCCCGTCGGGGCCGCGTAGTCGACGCCGAGATGCGCGCGCGTGGTGTGGAGGACCGGGTGCATACGGTTGCGGTCGAACTTCGACGAGACGCGGAAGAACTTGAGCGGCGTCTTCAGGAGTGTCTTCTCGGCGTTCTCGCCGTTCTCCGTGTAGTAGCCGCCGTCGAAGTAGTAGGTCTTGAAGGTGCCCGCCTTGCCGACGTACTGCGCGGCGAGGATCCGCTTGTACTTGAGGAGCTGGTTCGAATCCCCGAGCTCCTTTTCGACGACGATCTTGAACGTGTCGCCGTCGTGCGTGTCGTTGTTGAAGTCGAGGTCGTAGGCGAAGACGTCGACGAAGAAGTCGACCAGCGGACCCTGCTCGCCGGCCTTCTTGATGGCGGCGTAGAGCGAGGAGTCGATCTTGCCGCCAATGGCCACGGTCTCGACGCGCGTGGCCATCGCGTCGGCGATCCCCACGAGCACGCCCCCCGCATCGCGCTCGGCGCGGACGGTGAGGGTCTTGCTGACGACCAGCTTGAACTTCGCGACCCGGCCATCGGGACCACGCTCGATCCGGTAGGTCTGGCCGACGCGGATGGTGCGGAAGTCGAGGACGCCGGTCAGCGAGCGAATGACCTCGTCGGTCTCGGCGGCGGTGAGGCCGCTGCGCTTCAGGAGGCGCCCGAGCGTGTCCGACTTGCCGACCTTGTCCTCGACGACGCCGGGCGGACCGACGGGAGCCGCGGACGCATCCGGGGCAGGAGTGAGCGGGGCCGCAGGCAGGGCGGCGGCGGGCATCAGGTCGTCGGCGGTGACGGCCTCGGCCTGCTGCTTGATCGCGGCGACCGACGTCTTCTTGTCCCAGACAAAGACGTAGAGGTTCACCACCACCAGCACGCCGAGCACGGCCGCGACGAGCCAGCCGCCTCGCTTGGCGGGCGCTCCTCCCAGCGTGAGGGAGCCGGTGTGGGCGCTTTTCTTGCGCGCGGTCTTTCGCCTCATGAGGATGGCCCTAGGAAGGCCAGCCATATCACGGGCCTCCGGACGGTCAAAGCAAATGGCGCCACCCCTCCCTGCACGCGAGCAACTGGAACTTTTCCCCGGTCCGGGGCAAGGTCCGACCCCGATGGCGAAGGCAAAGCACCCTGGAGGTAAGGGGGGAGCGTCCGGTGGTGGCGGCGATGGCGGTGGCGATCAGCCGGCGGGCGGCGAGTCCGATGCGTCTCTCGAAGCCGAGGCGCGGCGCCGCTACCTGAACTACGCGCTCTCCGTCATTACCTCGCGCGCACTCCCGGATGTCCGCGACGGCCTGAAGCCCGTGCAGCGCCGCATCCTGTACGCGATGATCAACGACGAGTACCTGCGCCCCGATGCGAAGCATCGCAAGAGCGCGAAGGTCGTCGGTACCGTGCTCGGTAAGTACCACCCGCACGGCGACTCGTCGGTCTACGACGCGATGGTGCGCATGGCGCAGGAGTGGGTGCTCCGCGTGCCGATGGTCGACGGCTCCGGAAACTTCGGATCGCTCGATGGCGACGAGGCCGCCGCGTATCGCTACACGGAGTGTCGCCTCGCCCCGCCCGCGATGGAGCTCCTCAACGAGCTGCAGTTCGACACCGTCGACATGCGCCCGAACTACGACGGCACCGCCGAGGAGCCGCAGGTCCTGCCGGCGCGCTTCCCGAACCTGCTCGTCAACGGCTCGACCGGCATCGCCGTCGGCATGGCGACGAACATCCCGCCCCACAACCTGCGCGAGATCACGAACGCGCTGATCGCGCTCGCCGACGACCGCAACATCAAGCACGCCAGCCTGATGAGCCACGTCCACGGCCCCGACTTCCCGACGGGCGGCCTCATCCTCAACAGCAAGGTCGAGCTGCGCCAGATCTACGAATCCGGCCAGGGCACGATCCGTCTGCGCGGCGAGTACAAGCTCGAGGAGAAGAAGCGCGGCGGCACCGACGTGGTCATCACGTCGATCCCCTACGCGATGACGAAGGCCTCTCTCGTCGAGGCGATCGCCGAAGTGATCGTGGCGCGCAAGCTGCCCTACCTCCTCGACATCCGCGACGAGTCGACGACCGACGTCCGTATCGTCCTCGAGATCAAGAAGGACGCCGACCCCGAGCTGGTGATGGCGTATCTCTTCAAGCACACGCCGCTGCAGTCGAACTTCCACGTCAACATGACGTGCCTGGTGCCGGCCGAGCTCAACGAGGATGGCCCACCCGCTGGATCGCCCCCGCAGCCGAAGCGCATGGGCATCAAGGATGTCCTCTCGTACTTCCTCGACTTCCGGCTGATCGTCACGCAGCGCCGCTTCGAGTACCAGCTCAAGAAGCTGAACGAGCGCATCCACATCCTCGAGGGCTACGTCACGATCTTCGACGCGCTCGACGAGGTCATCCGGATCATCCGCGCCAGCGAAGGCAAGGAAGACGCCGCCGGCAAGATCATCAAGCGCTTCAAGCTCGACGAGATCCAGACGGACTCGATCCTCGAGCTCAAGCTCTATCGCCTCGCCAAGCTCGAGATCAACGTCATCCGCGAGGAGCTCAAGGAGAAGGCGGCGGAGGCAAAGAAGATCAAGGCGATCCTCGGCAGCGAGTCGAAGCTCTGGACCGTCATCAAGGACGACCTGAACCGGGTCGCGATCGAGCTCGGCACGCCGCGCAAGACGAAGACCGGTGGTGGCGCCGAAGAGGTCACGTTCGACGCCGACGCGTTCATCGTCGACGAGGACGCGAACGTCGTGGTCACGCGTGACGGCTGGATCAAGCGCGTCCGCGAATTGAAGGATCCGAACCAGACCCGTACCCGCGAGGGCGACGAGGTGATGGCGGTCCTGCCGGGCTCGACGAAGGAGAAGGTGATCTTCTTCACGAACCGCGGCTCCGGCTACGTCATCAAGATCAACGACATCGCCGCGACGGCCGGCTACGGCGACCCCGCGCAGAAGTACTTCAAGTTCGACGACGGCGAGAAGATCGTGGCCGCCATGACGCTCGATCCGCGCGCGCTGGTGCCGCCGAACCTCCTCGCGATCACGAAGCGCGGGTTCGGCTTGCGGTTCGCGATGGCGAGCCACACCGAGCTGACCACGAAGGCGGGTCGACGCTTCGCGAAGCCCCAGGAGGGCGACGAGGTGCTGGGCGTCATGCCGTGCAATGACACCGACGTCGTCATCGTGGCCACGCGCGACGCGCACATCCTCCACGTGAAGGCGGAGGAGATCAGCAAGCTCGAGGGCCCGGGTCGCGGCATCACCGTGATCAAGACTGCCGACGACGACCTCGTCATCGGCTTCGTCGCGGGCGGCAAGGGCACGAAGCTCGAGCTCCAGACGGAGAAGAGTGGCAAGGACTACTCCGAGACCGTCGACCCGAAGAAGACCGACACGCGCGGCGGCAAGGGCCACCAGGTCGTGAAGCGCACCACGCTCGTGGCCGTGAAGCAGCCCGTCAAGATCCAGCCGCTCGCGAACGCCGAGGGCGGACAGGGAGTTAATTGAACATGGCGACGAAGTACACCGCGGAAGAGATCCAGGTCCTCGAGGGTCTCGAGCCGGTCCGCAAGCGACCCGGCATGTACATCGGTGGGACGGGCAAGGACGGCTATCACCACCTGCTCTGGGAGGTCGTCGACAACTCGATCGACGAGGTGATCAACAAGCACGCCTCCAAGGTCGAGGTGACGCTCCACAAGGACGGCAAGAGCGCGACGGTCGAGGACAACGGCCGCGGCATCCCCGTCGACATGATGCCGAAGTTCAAGAAGACGGCCCTCGAGGTCATCTTCTCGACGCTGCACTCGGGCGGCAAGTTCGAGCGCGGCGCGAGCTACCAGGTCTCGGGCGGCTTGCACGGCGTCGGTGCGGCCGTGGTGAACGCGCTCTCGAGCGAGATCATCGTTCACGTGAAGCGCGACAGCGAGCGCTACGAGATGCGCGCGGAGCGGGGCGTCACGGTCGGCAAGGTGAAGAAGATCGGCCCGGCGCGCGGCACCGGCACGACGGTGTTCTTCCGTCCCGACGACGAGATCTTCGGCACCAAGCTCCGCTTCGACGCCGAGATCATCGCCGAGCGCCTCGAGGCCAAGAGCTACCTCCACGCCGGCCTCGAGATCACGCTCACCGACGAGACCAAGTCTCCGCCCGTGACCACCACGTTCGTGCACTCGCAGGGCATCGCCGAGTACCTGCCAAAGCTCGTGAGCGATCGCGGCAAGCTCTCCGTGCCGTCGAATGGCGGCGTGTTCTACATGGAGAAGCGCGACGACGCGGCCAAGCTCGGCGTCGAGCTCGCCCTCATCTGGACCGAGTCGACGGACGATCTCATCAAGACGTACGTGAACTCGGTGCCCACGCCCGATGGCGGAACGCACGACGCCGGCCTCCGCGCCGCGATCGTGAAGGCGATCCGCAACTACATCGCCACGCACAAGCTCGATCCGAAGGGCGTCACGCTCACCGCCGAGGACATCCGCGAGGGTGTCGTGGCCGTGCTGTCGACCTTCGTCCACGACCCGCAGTTCCAGGGCCAGACGAAGGGCCGCCTCAACAACCCCGAGGTCTCCGCCCAGGTGGAAGCCCTCGTGCGCCCGGCGCTCGAGAACTATCTCAACAGCAACCCGAACTGGGCGCAGGCCGTCGTCGCCCGCACGATCATCTCGGCGCGCGCCCGCGAGGCCTCACGCGCCGCCCAGCAGGTCTCGCGCAAGACGGCGGTCTCGCACCGGCTCAACCTGCCCGGCAAGCTCGCCGACTGCTCGTCGACGGATCCCGTCGACAGCGAGCTGTTCATCGTCGAGGGCGACTCGGCAGGTGGCTCCGCCAAGCAGGGTCGCGATCGCAAGACGCAGGCGATCCTCCCGCTGCGCGGCAAGGTGCTCAACGCCGAGCAGGCGAACAGCGCCAAGCTCCTCGCCAACAAGGAGCTCCAGGACATCGTCTCGGCGCTCGGGTGCGGCATGGGCGAATCCATGGACCTGTCGAAGCTGCGCTACAACCGCATCTTCCTGCTGATGGATGCCGACGCCGACGGCCATCACATCGCGACGCTCCTGATGACGTTCTTCTTCCGTCACATGCGGCCGCTCATCAACGAGGGCCACGTCTACCTGGCGCAGCCCCCGCTCTACCGCATCGACATCGGCAAGCAGACGTACTGGGCCCTCGACGAGGAGCACCGCGACCGGCTGATCAAGACGCATGGCAAGGCGAACTCCAAGCCGAGCATCACGCGGTTCAAGGGCCTCGGCGAGATGAATCCCGACACCCTCAAGTCGACCACCCTCGACCCGAAGACGCGCCAGACGCTGAAGATCACGGTCAGCGAAGCCGAGCTGCTCTCGACGGACCGCACGATCTCCGAGCTCATGGGCAAGGACGTCGCCGCCCGGTTCCGCCTGATCACCGAGAACGCCGCCGAGATCGGCGACCTGGACGTTTGAAGAAGCTAGCCACCGCGCTGGGCGTCCTCGTCGGGCTCTGGCTCGCCGTCCTGGTAGTGCTGGGCTTCGCGCTCGGCCGCGGTTCGCGTGACCGCGTCGCGTCGCGCCTGGGCGAAGCGCTGGCGGCCCAGGCCACGGTCGGCGATGCCGATCTCGCGCTCGTGCGTGGCCACCTGACCCTCGAGAAGCTCGCGGTCCGGCGCTCGGACGTCGTCGGCTCGCTCACCCTGGACGTGGCGCGCATCCACTGCGATCTGGCGCCCCTCGGCTTCGCCCTGTTCGATCGGGCCTGCAGCGAGCTCGCGATCTCCGGGGTGCGCATGGAAGCTTCGACGCTCCAGCTCTTCCGCATCGCGCGTCCGCGCCGCACGCCCCTCCACGTCTCGCGCGTGGTCATCCACGATGCGCGCTTCTCCCTCGCCCCGAGCGCGATCATGCCGGGCCTCGATGCGATCACGCTGCACATCGAGTCGGTCACGGCTGGACCGACGACCTTCAAGTCGCCCCTCTCGTGGCTCTTCTCCCTCGAGACGCTGGCCATGACCATCGAGCTCCCCGCGAGCGTGAAGATCCAGCTCTCCTACGCCGGCGGCATGCTCTCCGCGTCGGGCAGCCTCTTCGGCTCGACGCCCATCAGCCTCCCCGTCACGCTCCCCGTCGCCGACGCCAGCGCCGACGCCAAGGCCGAGCTCGAAGCCCTCGTGGCCTGGGCAAAGCGCCTCGCGACCGACCTCGTGGCGAAGCGAGCCTCCGACTGGCTCGATTCCAAGCTGCCTTTTTGAGCAACTCGTTCGGGTCGCGGCCGAGGGCCGGCGTGATGACTTCACCGCGTTCCAAGAGCCCGGAGCTTCAACGCCAAGACGCCATAGACGCCAAGGAAATTTTCGAACCCAGAACCACCCTCGACCGAGTGGCGTACTCCGTCATCGGAGCAGCGATCGAGGTGCACCGCCACCTTGGGCCCGGGTATCACGAGAGCGTTTACGAACAAGCGATGACGATCGAGCTCGAGCTCAGACGGCTCAAAGTCGAACGCCAGGTGCCGCTCCCCCTGGCTTACAAAGGACACCGCCTTCCCGGTGGTCAACTCGACCTCCTGGTCGAGGATGATCTGATCGTCGAGCTCAAGTCAGTCCAGCAGCTCGCGGCGATTCATGGTGCCCAGCTCTTGTCGTACCTGCGCGCCGCGTCACTCCACCTCGGTCTCCTGATCAACTTCAACGTGCCCGTTCTCATGCAGGGGCTACGCCGCGTGATCAACTCGCGCGTGAGCACGACCCTCTGATCCGAAACTTCTTCTTGGCGTCTATGGCGTCTTGGCGTTGAGACTCTGGAACACGTACGGAGCCGGGAATCAGAGCGCGGTAGCTGTCGTCCCCGGCTGAACCTCGCGCGTCCCGCCTCT
>JALHPV010000002.1 GCA_022842285.1 Kofleriaceae bacterium | reverse complement strand
CGCGATACGGGCCCTCGTTCATCGAAATGAAGTCGGACTTAGTTTCTGCACGAGTTGCGCATAAATCATGTCGGACATGGTTATCGGCGGCCGCGAGGCACGCCGTACGTCGCGGTCACCGTCTGCTTCTTGCCGTCACGCACGAACGTGACGACGACCGTCTGGCCTGGCTTCGCGTCGGTGAGCACGAACATGAGATCGGCGACGGAGCCGATCTCCGCGGTCCCGAGGGCGATGATGCGATCGTTGGCCTTGAGGCCCGCCTTCTCGGCCGGGCCGTCCTTCACGACATCCGAGATCACGACGCCCTTCTCCTGGTTCGGGTCCTCGCTATACGAGGGCACGGTGCCGAGCGAGGCCCCGCGCCGACGGACATCGCCGCCCGCCATCACCGTCGGGGCCGACTTCACATAGGTGAGCGCGCCCGTGCGGGTCCCGATCGCGAACGCCGTCTCGGCGACGATCGTCGCCGCCTTGGCTCCGCCGGCCGCGTTGATGGTGGCCGCGTCGTCGTTTGCCGTGTGGTACTCGCGGTGGCTGCCGGTGAAGAAGAACAGCACGGGTGCACCCGCGGTGTAGAACGACATGTGATCGGACGGGCCGTAGCCCGACCCGCTGATCTCGCATTCGACCTTCGCCGCCGTGCAGATCGGCGCGACGATGTCGTTCCACTCCTTCGCCGATTCGCCGCCGTTCACGTGCAGGCGGTTCATCTTCATGCGGCCGATCATGTCCATGTTCAGCATGGCCACGACCTTGTCCTTCACGGGCGGGTTCTTCACGAAGTGATTGGCGCCGAGCAGGCCCATCTCCTCCGCGGAGAAGCCGACGAGATACACGTCGCGGGTGAGCTCCGCCTTCTTCGCGACGAGGATGCGCGCCACTTCGAGCAGGCCCGCCACCCCGGACGCGTTGTCATCAGCGCCGTTGTGCACCGCATCGACGCCCGGATCGAGGGCCGACGAGCCGCCGTGCGGACCGAGATGATCGACGTGCGCGCCGACGACCACGATGCCCTTCTGCTTCTTCGCCGCCCCGGCCTTGATGACGCCAACGACGTTCGCCGTCTTCGCCCGCACCGGCTCGAGGGCGACCGTCAAGCTCGCCGTGTGCTCACCCGTGCGCAGCGCCGCGCCCGCCTTGCGCGTGACGACGACGATCGGCAGCTTGCTGCCGCTCTCGAGCGCCCCCAGCTTCGGCAGCGGGGCCTCGTCCTGCGTGGCGTCGCCATCGTCGACGACGATCATCCCGATCGCGCCCTTGTTCGCCGCCGTGAACGCCTTGAAGCGCAGATCGCCGAGCCGTGACGTCGAGGCCGCATCGAGCTTCGCGTCCGCCGGCACGAAGCGGTGGACGAGCACGATCTTCCCCTTCACCGACTTGCCCTTGTAGTCGTCGAGCTTGGCGTCCTTGTCGACGATGCCGTAGCCCACGTCGACGACCGCGCCCTTCGCCGACTTGCTCGCCGACGCCGCGGTCGGGCCGAAGTCCTCCGCGGGGACGGCCACGCCATCAATCTCGAGCGCGGTCGTCGCGCCGCGCTTCACGTCGGTCGTGACCTCGAAGCTCTGGAGCCAGCCGGGCACGCCCGCCTCGACGCCGAGGCCCTCGAACGTGGTCTTGATCAGCGCGAGCGAGTCATCCAGTCCCTTCGTGCCCACCCCCCGGCCCTCGCGCGCGTCATCGGCGAGGTACTCGACGGCCGAGCGAAAGCGATTCGCCGCCTCGGTGTCGGGCAACGCGGTGATGGTCCCGGTCTCCCAGCGCGCGAGGAACACGTTCGTGTCGCGCGGCCCGGCGAGGGTGCCCGTCGCGTCGTAGAGCTCGGTGCCGTCGGCCTGCTTCGTGGCCTTGCGGCGGTTCGAGGCGAACGCGAGCGTCTTGCCGTCGGGCGAGAACACGGGGAAGCCGTCGAAGCCCGGCGTGAACGTGATCTGCTCGAGGTTCGTGCCGTCGGTGTTGATCGCGAACAGATCGAACTCGCCACTGCGGGGGTTCTGCCAGTTCGACGAGAAGATGATGCGCTTACCGTCGGGGTAGAAGTACGGCGCGAACGAAGCCCCGGGCAGGTACGTGACCTGACGGGCATCCGTACCGTCGGCGTTCGCGACGTACAGGTCCATCTTGCCGGGCTTCACGAGGTTCTGCGCGAGCAGCGCCTTGTACTCCTCGAGCTCCTTACCGGCCGGCCGCGACGCGCGCCACACGATCTTCGTGCAGTCGTTCGAGAAGAACGCGCCGCCGTCGTAGCCCCATGCATCCGTGAGCTGCCGGATGTTCGAGCCGTCGGCGTTCATGCGGTACAGCTCGAGGTCGCCCGAGCGCGTCGACGTGAAGATGACGCTGCCATCGATCGGGCACACCGTCGCCTCGGCGTCGTAGCCCTTGGTGTTTGGCGTCAGGTTGCGGAGGTTCGAGCCATCCGCGTTTGCGCGGTAGATGTCGAACTCGAAGAGGCCCCACAGGTAGCCCTTCGACATGTCGGGCGGCGTCGGGCACTCCGCGCTGTGCTCGTGCGTCGACGCGTAGATGATCTCGGCGTCGCCCTTCAGGAAGTACGAGCACGTCGTGCGGCCCTTGCCCGTCGAGACCAGCTTCGCGGGCGCGCCCTTGTCGGTGATGCGCTTCAGATCGAGCGTCTCGATCTGGTCGCACTTGTAGGGCGTGTGGTTGGCCTGGAGGATCAGCTGGTCGCCACCGAACGCCCAGTACGCCTCGGCGTTATCGCCGCCGTACGTCAGCTGGTGGACGTCCTTCAGGTGCGTCTCCTGCGGGTTCGAGTGATCGACGAGCACGACGGGCGGCGCCGCATCGGGCGTGACCGGCTTGGGCCCCGAGGACGTCACGATGGTCGTCGTCTTTGGCTCCGGCGAGCCACATCCGACGAGCAGCAGGGCAACGGCAACAGCCTTCAACATGCCCGCGAGCGTAGCAGAGGCGTCGAGAGGCTCTATAGTGCGCGCGTGCAGTCTGTCGCCGCCGCGCTCCGTGCCGTCCTCGGGCATGTTCCGGTGCTAGCCGCGGAGCGCGTGGCCATCGCGCGCGCGGCAGGCCGCGTCCTCGCCACGGATGCGATCGCGGGGCGGCCCCTGCCCGGCTTTGATAACAGCGCGATGGATGGCTACGCGGTGCGCGCGAGCGAGCTCCCGGGGACGTTCCCGATCGCCTCGACCGTCGCGGCCGGTGATCCGGGCACCACGCCCGTGCCGCCCGGGACCTGTGCGCGGATCCTGACGGGGGCGCCGCTGCCGCCCGGCGTCGACACCGTCGTGATGCAGGAGAACGCGACGCGCGACGGCGATCGCATCGCGCTTCCGCAGAAGGGCCGCGGCGACAACGTGCGCCTCGCCGGCGAGGACATGGCGGTCGGCGCGGTCGCGGTGCGGGCGGGCACGCGGCTCACCGGCTGGCATCTCGGGGCCCTCGCCGCGCTCGGCTTCGCCGAGGTGCCCGTCCATCGGGCGCCGCGCGTCGCGATCCTCGGCACCGGCGACGAGCTCGTCGATGTGACCACCACACCGGGTCCCGGCCAGCTCGTCGATAGCTCGGCGTACGCGCTGGCCGCGCTCGTCGAGGAAGCGGGTGGGATCCCGGTGCGCCTCGGGGTCGCGCGCGATGACCTATCGTCGCTGCGACCGCTGCTCGCCCAGGCGCTCGAGCACGACGTGGTGATCACGACCGGTGGCGTCTCCGTCGGCGATCGCGATCACGTGCACGCGGCGTTCGCCGATGCCGGAATCGAGCTCGCTCTCTACAAGGTCGCGATGAAGCCGGGCAAGCCGTTCTCGTTCGCGATGCGCGGCGCCACCCCGGTGTTCGGCCTGCCCGGCAATCCCGTCTCGACGGTGGTCGCGTACGAGCTGTTCCTGCGGCCGGCGCTGCTGGCGATGCAGGGCGCCACGCACGTCGAGCGGTCCCGGGCCCACGTGACGCTCGTCGGCGGCTACGAGAAGCAGGCCGGGCGGGCGCACTACCTGCGCGCGACGGTGACGCGCGACGGCGACCGCCTGCGCGCCACTCCGCACCCCAAGCAAGGCTCGGCGATGCTGTCGTCGCTGATCGGAACGAATGCGCTGGTCGAGCTCGCCGCCGAGCTCACCACCGTGTCAGCCGCGGACACTGTCCCCGCGCTGCTCCTGGAGGCCGTGTGAAGCACACCGTGGTAACCGCCGATCGCGTCGACAAAGCCCTCGCGACCTTCTATCCGACCGCCGGACGCCGCGCGCTGGCCGACCTCTTCGACGAGGGCTGCGTGCGCGTGGCCGGGAAAAAGGCCAAGAAGGGCGACCGCGTCGTGGCCGGCGACGTTATCGAGCTGACCCGCGAGCCAGCGAGCAAGGAGGCCCTCCGTCCGCTCCCCGACCCCTCGGTCTCGCTGACGATCCTGCTCGAGCGGCCCGACCTCGTCGCGATCGCCAAGCCGGCCGGTCTGCCCTCGCAGCCTCTGCGCGCCGGTGAGCTCGGCACGGCGGCGAACGGCATCGTCGCGCGCTTCCCCGAGTGCGCTGCGATCGGGGCCGACGAGCGCGATGGTGGCCTCGTGCATCGGCTCGATATCGGAACGTCGGGCGTCCTCGTCGCCGCGCGCACCCCCGAGATGTACCGGGCGCTCCGCGACGCCTTCGGTGCCGGGCTGGTCGACAAGCAGTACCTCGCCCTGGTCGATGGGCGCCCCGTGTCGCGCGAGTGCGACGCGCCGCTGGCCCAGCGCGGGAAGCGGGTGGCCGTCGACCATACGGATGGGCTTCCTGCCTACACCTCCTTCACGGTGGAGCGGGCGTCGGCTAGCCACGCCCTCGTGCGCTGCATCGCGCAAACCGGCAGAATGCATCAGGTTCGCGCGCACCTCGCCAACGTCGGCTCACCGATCACCGGCGACGAGCTCTACGGCGGCGCGGCCCTCGAAGGCCACCCGGGCTTCTTCCTGCATGGTGCGCGCATCGAGCTGCCGGTCGGTTCGGAGCGGATCGTCATCGACGTGCCCCTGCCCGACCGCTTCACGACGGCCCTCTCCGCTGTCGGTCTCTGAGGTACTCTCATTAGAGTGGCGCGGAGTCCGCGGATATCGCGTGTGCTGTGGACGCTCGTCGGCGCCAGCAGCCTGGCCGCGTGCGGACGGCTCGGCTTCGACGGGACCGAGCTCGATACCGCAATCGATGCGGCCGAGACCGACGGTGGCTCGCCGATGCTCGTGCTGCCAGACGGTCTCCAGATCAACGCGACCTGCGGGGGCGGTACGCAGAAGACCCTGCCGATCACCAATGGCGGCACCGCCACCCTCGTCATCTCCGGGGTGAGCTTCGACGCTCCTGGGTTCGCCATCGAGACGGCGCTCCCCCTCGCGATCTCCCCCGGGGCGCAGGTCGATATCGTCATCAGCGCACCCGCGCCCGTGATCGGCACCGACGTGCCCGGCACCACGAAGTCTGCGGTGGCCACGTTCACCACGAATGCGGGCAACGGCACCCTCGACATCACGACGAAGATTTTCGGGGCCAACTTCGAGGTTCACGACGGAACGGGGGTCCCCTTCGACCCGGTCTTCACGACCTCGAGCGCCACGTGCCCACCCGCGCGCGGCATCCGCCTCGTCAACACGGGCAACGAATCCGCGACCGTCATGATCGGGCCCCTGACCACCTTCTCCGTTGGTGGCTTCACGATGGCCACCGTGGATGCAGGATCGTCGACGGGGCATCCCGTCAACGTGCTCACCAGCGGCGCGTGCTCCGGGGCCGACCTCCTGACGTACAAGCTGCCCCCCAACACCTGCTCGGCGCCCATCTCGTTCAGCCTGACGTTCTCCATCAACTCGACGATCTGCAACTGCAGCTAATGGATCCCGCCGGCTGTCTCGTCCTCGTGCCGTACCTGACGCACGTCGAGCCCGAGTGCGAACGCGGCCTCCGCGAGCTCGAGCAGCAAGGCTACGAGGTGCGGCGCTACCCCGCGACGGCGGCGGTCGATCGCACGCGCTGCGAAGCGGCCTTCCAGGGCCTCGAAGACGGCTTCGACGAGCTGATGTGGATCGACTCCGATATCGCGTTCGATGCGGAGGACGTCGCGCGCCTCCGCTCCTCGGGGCATGCGCTCGTCGGCGGCGTGTACGCGAAGAAGGGGCAGCCCGGGTTCGCCCTCCATCCCGCACCGGGCACGACGGAGCTCGTGCTTGGGGAGCGCGGCGGCCCCGTGCTCGCCAAGTATGTCGGCGCGGGCTTCCTCCTCACCCATCGCCGGGTCTACACGGACATCGAGCGCCACTACGGGCTGCCCCGCTGCAACGCCTTCGCGGTGCCCCTCGTGCCGTACTTCCTGCCGATGGTGATTCCCGAGCCGACGACCGGCGGCCACTGGTACCTCGGTGAGGACTACGCCTTCTGCGAGCGGGCGCGCACGGCCGGTCACCCGACCTTCGTCGAAACGTCCATTCGCCTCGGCCATCTCGGTCGCTACGTCTATGGCTGGGAAGACGCCGGCACGTCCGTACAGCGCTCACCGACCGTCACGGTGAAGATCGCTCGCTGAGCGTCGCTTCGACGAGCTCGGTGAGGGACACCGGTGCGAACGCCTGCGTCCGCGCCTCGCCATCCCATGCCGGATCGCGCAGCAGCTCGGCCACGCGCTCGACGAAGCCCTCGCCGACGAACGTCATCGCGGGCCGAAACGCATCTGCCATCGGATCGGTCGTCTCCTCGGAGATCACGGGGACGCGATGGGTCAGCGCGTAGAAGCACCGCACCGGCTGGAACGCGCGCTCATCGTCGGTCTTCTTCAAGTTCAAGATCGCGCGGGCACGCATCATCCGCACGTCGCGCATCACACCGTACTCGCCGGAGACCGCGCGCACCGGCACGCGAAGCCGCGCCAGGCCGTTCAAGATCGCGCGGCGTCGGCGCGGCAGCACCCCGTGAAACACCAGCGCCTCGCCTGGTGATCGCACTCGCTCGGTCCGCACCATCGCCGCGCAGTACCCGAACGGCACCACCCGCGCATGCGGAACGAGCTCGCGATGCATGGGCGTGTAGTCCCAGACCCGGTGGCGCCCGAGGGCCTCGCGGTACGCCGGCCCGCGCTCCCCCGGCGGCTCGCTATTGAAGAGGACGACCGCGGGCGGCAGGGTCGCGAGCTCGGCCGCAGGCAGGAGGTGCGCCCCGACGATCACCCGTAGGTCCGCGGTGCCCGGCACCATCACCTGCAGGTACTCCGCGATCTCCGCCAGCGCCTCCGCGTGCACGAAGCCCCGTGGGCGCACGTGGATGACCTCGAACCCCATGGCAGGTTACCGGTATCGCATGTCGAAGCATCCCGTGACGATGGCGGTCCGAGCGTTGCGGGCAGCCAAGGTGGAGTTCGAGCCTCATCTCTATGTATGGGAGGCCCACGGCGGGACGGCCGCCTCGGCCGAGCACCTGGGAGTGGACGAGCACGCGGTCATCAAGACGCTCATCTTCGAGGACGAGGCGAAGCGGCCGCTGTGCATCCTCATGCATGGAGACCGAGAGGTCTCCGCGAAGAACCTCGCGCGCCAGCTGGGGGTGAAGACCACCGCCCCATGCACCCCGGCCATCGCCGACAAGCACTCGGGCTATCAGGTCGGCGGGACGTCGCCGTTCGGGCTGAAGCGCGCGATGCCCGTCTACATGGAGAGGTCGATCGCGGAGTTACCGCGCATCTACATCAATGGCGGTGCGCGAGGATTCCTGGTCGCGATCGATCCGAAGGAGCTCGTGCGCGTGCTGGTGCCGACACTCGTCGACGCTGCTTGTGAATAGGTATGCGCAATGCATTTATCCAAGTTGCGCAACTAAATACACAAACTGATCACAGGGTGTAGACCCGAAAATACAAGGAGAAACGTGGTGTTGGGTGCACTGAGCACCCACAGTCGCAACCGTTGATTGGCACTTTTTCCCCCACGTGCACACCCCAGTTTGCTCCTTTTGAATAGCCTTCACGGGTGGCCACCGGCGTTGCCGTAAAAATTTCGCAGGTAGGGTCGATCGACCCCACTGGCGCGGTCGTTGCTGAATGAGTGCTCATGCGCTCGGCCAACCTCGTCTTGACCGCTCTCGCCACCTTCGTCTTCGCCGCCTGCACGGTCGGCGATGCGGCTGACCCGACCGTCGATCCGACGTCGGCGGATGTAGGAGATCAAGAACCGCTCGAAGCGGGTGACGAAACCGCGCTCGGTCCGATCACGGCGGGTCTCACCGCGGGTCAGCAGGCGCGCGTGTGCAACGCGACGGCGCTCAACCAGCGCAGCGGCCCGTCGACCTCGAACGCGATCCTCAAGACGATTCCGTCGGGCTCGACCGTTCAGGTCCTCGAGGTCACCGGCTCGTGGGTGAAGAACACCTGGAACGGCAGCACCGGTTACTCGTCGGGTCAGTACCTCTGCGAGGTCACGACGGGCGGCACGCCGACGGGCCCCGACCCGACAGGTGGCGATGGCTTCGCCTCGACGTCCATCACCCGCGCGAGCTTCCTCTCGATCGGCGCAGCGGCCGTCGGCTTCTCGTACTACTGGGGTGGCGGTCGCCTCGCGGACGGCGCGCCGAAGGGCTCCTGCTACGGCTCGTGCCCGAACTGCACGCACTCGGGCAGCTACGGCGCCGACTGCTCCGGCTTCATCGGCAAGACGTGGCTCCTCCCCGCCGCGCTGCCGATGGACAGCAACAAGCACCCGTACTCGACGGCGTCCTTCGCCACCTCGAGCTCGCTGTGGACGATGGTGAGCCGCTCCACGCTGCAGCCGGGTGACGCCCTCAACTACCGCTCGGGCGGCGCCGGCCACATCGTCATGTACGACAAGAACGATCCGTGGGGTTCGTTCTGGGCCTACGAGGCGCGTGGCTGCAGCTACGGCATCGTCCACAACATCCGTACCGCCGGCTCGGCGTACAAGGGTCTGCGCCGCAAGGGCGTGTAAGCTCCTCTCGTGAAGAAGATCTGGATCGTCGCCGCCCTCGCGGCCGTTGCGATCCTCGTCATCGCGCTGGCTCGTCGCTCGGACGGGCCAGTGGCCGTTTCGGGGGCCAAGCAACCGACCGTGCGCACGGCGACGCCCGTGCGGCCTCAGGTCGGCAAGCAGCTCGATATCAAGGCCACCGCAGCCGCGACGGGGAAAGCGAACTTCAAGGCGGGCTGGGGCAGCAACGCCGGTCAGGTCGGTGCGCGGGCGGCGAACGAGTCGAACCCCGAGGGTCCGATGGCGCTCGTGGCCACGAAGGATGGCGTCATGGTGCTCGACCAGGTGAACGGTCGCGTCATCAAGTTCGGCCCCGACGGCAAGCCCCTCAAGGAGTTCCCCATCGGCCCCGACACGGCGCAGGACATGGCCGTCGACGATAAGGGCCGGGTGGCCGTGCTCGACCGCGTTCACGAGGGCCAGGTCCTCATGTACGACGAGAACGGAACGCTGATCGGTCAGGTCCCCGTCGTCGGCGGCGCGCTGAACGAGGCGGGCGGCGCGACCGGCGTGTTCATCGACGACACCGGCGTCTATGTCGAGCGCGAGCACACCGAGACCGTCCAGGTCATGGGCCCGGGAGGGCTTCCGCTCGACAACCGTCCCACGCTCCCCGGTCGCCCGTTCCGCGACGGCACCGGCTCCGCGCAGGCGATGATCGGTGACCGTGCCGCCGGCGTCGTGAAGGTGCTCGTCTTCAACGACAAGGCGGACTTCGTCTGGCAGCGCCCGATTCGCTTCCCCGCGCCGATCGTCAGCATCGTGCTCCTCGACACCGATCGGCAGGGCCGGATCTTCCTCGGCGTCCACCTCGCCAATGAATCGCCAGATCCGCCGTACGACCTCGTCGACGAGCGCATCATCGTGGTCGGCCTCGCGCAGGACGATGGCAGCGATCGTGGATCGGTCGTGCTGCCGCCGCCCGCAGAGGCCGACGAATCCCTGCGTCCCCTGTCGATCGACGACGACGGTGTCATCTACCAGATGCTGCCGAGCGACGCGGGCATCGAAATCCTCACCTACACGCTGCCCTGACGGCTACGTGTGGTCGGCGACGGGCGCCGGGCGCTGGTCGAGCAACTGATCACGCTCGTGCAGGAAGTGCGGTGAGTCTTCCGGCGCGGGGGGCTTGGGCGCGGGGCCGATGTCGCGAGCGATCGCCTTCAGATGCGCGCCGAAGCGGTTCATGACCCAGCGATGCACGAGCGCCTGCGTGTAGCGATAGATCACCCACGGCAACTTCGGCTGGAAGTCATGAATGGCGGTGAGCAGGTGCTCGCCGTCCGGTGTCTCGCGAAACTCGAGGCGACCGCGCTCGGTCTTGGCCGCGAGCATGCCGCCGGTCACGTAGAAGAGCTGACGGTCGGGCGTGGAGCGCTCGGGCGAGAAGGTCAGCTCCAGCAGGTGCCGCTTGGTGCCGAGGGGATAGAAGCGAGCACGCCGATTGTCGTCGACGTCGACCGACATGCCGGCCCACCACGCGCCGCGCGGAAGCCAGCGCATGTACTCGTGAGCGGCCCACTCGGCGTTGCGGTCGAGCGGCAGCGGAATGCGTTGCACGGAGCGGACGCCGGTGACCTTGACGGCGGGCGCCGGACGATAGGCCTGGGGTTCATGCTTGCGCGTCTCGGCGTAGAGCGTGGCGTGAACCGATTCGCGGAAGGCGAGGCCCGGCAGGTTGGCTGTCTCCTGGAGCCGGCGATCACCGCAGATCATGTCGTGGCGCAGGCTATCGATGAGGGGCGCGACGAGGGCCGACGGAGCCCGCGTCACCGTGGACACCCACGCTCGCGAGATGCGCCGCGCGACGAAGGGGACCCGGAGTGATGGCCGCTTCTTGCCCACGACCTCCTCGGCGGTGACCTCCATGAGCTCGCGGTACTTCAGGACCTCCGGACCGCCGATGTCGAACTGCTGGTTGAAGGTCTCGGGGCGACCAACGCAGTAGTCGACGAGGCCCGCGACCGTGCCGAGATCGATCGGCTGGCAGTGCTGCTCGCTCCACGCGGGGAGAATCATCACGGGCAGGCGAGCGACGAGGCGGCGGAGGATCTCGAACGACGAGCCGTTCGGGCCGATCACGAGGCCGGCGCGCAGGGTGGTGACGGCGACGCCATGAGCGCCGAGAGCACGCTCGACTTCGCGGCGACTCTCGAGGTGCTCCGAGAGCTTGGCTTCATCGGCCGGGATCAGGCCGCCGAGATAGATGATCTGTTCGACCCCGGCGGCCTTCGCGGCGCGGCCCATGTTGTCGGCGCAGATGAGGTCGAGGTCCTGGAAGTTGCCCTGGACGAGGCGCGCGGACGGCAGCATCGAGTGCACCAGGTACGCGACGTAGCGCGCGCCCTGGACCGCCTGCTCCACGTCCTTCAGCGAGAACATGTCGCACGGGACGAGCTTCGACCACGCGCCCTTGGCTTCCTTGCGACCGCGCGTCAGCGCGACGATCTCGAGCGGCGCGGGGCGTGCGGCAAGGCGCTCGCACACGGCGTGGCCGATGAAACCGGTCGCCCCGGCGATGACGATCTTGTCCATGGTCCTTAGAGGCGCGGAGGGAGCTCGTTGTTACTCGCGGCGGCCTCGTCGCTGCGGCGCACCCAGCCCGGGGCCACCATGATCGACAGGTCCGAGCCCGGCGCCGAGGCCCGCGCCGACGGCGAGCCCGCCGGGAGCAGGCGCGCCACCACCCCCATGACGTTCGCGACGAGGTTTGGCGCGACGCCGTGCATGAAGGCCATCAGCTTCGCCTGCGGGCCGACCACCAGCTCGGCCTGGCCGCGCTCGAAGGCCCGGATGATCGCCCTCGCCGCCGACTCCGCCGACACCGAGCTCAGGCGAGAGCTGTCGGCGACAGAGAACCAGGTGTACTCGGTGTCCCGCTCGCCCTTGAACTGGGCGTGGCGAGGCGAGCCGGTGGCCATGAGGCCCGGGCAGACCGTGGTCACGTAGATGTTGTCCTTCGCGGACTCGACGCGTAGCGCCTCCGACAGTCCGACCAGCGCGAACTTGCTCGTCGTATAGGTCGCGAGGTGCGGCACCGCGATCTTCCCGCCGATGGAGGCGATGTTCACGATGCGTCCCCGCTGGCGCTTGCGCATGTGCGGCAGCACCGCCAGCGCGGCATTCAGTGGCCCCCGGAGGTTCGTCGCGAGTGATCGCTCGAAGTCGTCGGCGCTCATGAGCTCGAGGGGACCGACATCGATCACGCCCGCGTTGTTGATGAGCACGTCGATCGGACCGAGCTCGTCCTCGATCGCGGCCACGAACGCGAGCACGTCATCGCGGTCCGACACGTCGCAGATGCCGGCGTGGACGTCGCCACCACGGGCCACCAGATCGTTCTTCGCGCGCTCCAGCTCGAGACCATCGCGCGCACAGATGGCCACGCGGGCCCCCCGGGCGACCAGCTCGCGCGCGAGCACGAGGCCAAGGCCCCGTGAACCGCCCGTGATCGCGACGACGCGACCGCGCACGTCGAGCGTGCGGCTCCGTCTCACTGCCGCTCGGAGGCCCAGCGCGGCGGCGCCGAGGAGACCGAGACCGATGGTTGTGCGCGACATGACATGGGCCCGTGCATTGCCCGTGCCCCGACGGGGCAGCGGCGCAGGTTGCGTCTGACCCCGTTTCGGGTCACGCCGGGCGAGCCAGATCGCATGCCTCGAGGAGGCAGAGCATCCGGCCGGTGCGGAGGCGGCTGTCGCGGTCGGTCTGCACGTCGACGAGGTCGCCGACGGTGCGCTTGCCGTCGAGCATGTCGCAGAGGTCCACGAGGCCCTTCACCTCGAAGCGCTCGGGGCCGACGCGGCGCGTGCGCGAGGCGCGGAGCTTCGTGTTCGCCTGCTTCTGGATCCAGAGATCGATGTGATCGTCGGAGAGCGCCATGCCGCCCGCGCCGAGGATCTCGAAGGCGTTGAAGTCGAGGGGAAACGCTTCGCGCGGATTCTCGCGGCCGGCGTACCAGCCGAAGGAGCCCTTGTTCCAGGTGCAGACGTCGATGATCTTCGTGCGGACCTGGCGGGTGAGGTGACGGAAGACCTCGAGCGGCTTCAGCAGGCCCAGGCCCACGAGGGTGTCGCCGAGCTTGCCGCCGTAGTGCGGCATCATCGCGAGGGCCATCGCCAGCTCGCCGTCGGAGAGGACGCCCTTCGTGACGAGGTAGTTGCCGAAGAGCTCGCTCGCGACGTTCGACGAGACGTACTCGGGCTGACCGTCGCGGACGTAGATCTCTTTCTTGATGCCACCGACGGCGACCACCAGCAGGCCGGTGGCGCGGGCGGTCATGAGACGGAACATCACGCGGAGGGGCGAGGTGACAGAGAAGTCACCGGCGTCATCGGGCGCCTCGGCGATGTCGGCGAGCGTGGGCGGGGTCGGCGGCTTCTTGCGAAGCGCTTCCTCCTCGGTCACGGGACGCATGCTGCTCTTCAGAGACTGCGGACGCTCCGTGAGGTCTTCGAAGGCCCGCATCGCCGAGTCTTCGCTCGGTGCATCGGCGCTACCGTGCGCGATGCGCCGCTCGCCGATCTCGTCGACGGTCTCGGTGCGACCGCTGAGGTCGACCTCGGGGAGTGTGATGGCTTCGACGGCCGCACTGATGGTGTCGGCGATCGGCACCTCGATCACGCCACTTGGCGAGTCCTCGACCGCACGCAGCGACGACGGACGCACCGGATCATAGGACTTGGGGTGCGAGCGCTCCTCGGTCGAGACGCGGAGCTTCGGCTCGGACTGCCTTCGGGTCTCGACGACCGGCGGCTTCGTCGGGACGCCTTGCACGGGCGTGCCCATACCGGCGGGACGTGCAGGCACGGTCTCGGCGCGCGCGCTGGACTTCACCGGTGTCACGGTGCGCGGAACGGCGGCGGCGAGGTCGCTGACCGAGATCGGGCGACCGGACACCACAGGTTCGGACGCGGACGCCGCCTTGTCGGGCGGCCCCTCGTAGCTGAGGGAGATGACCGGCATGCTGGTCTCGCCCTCGACGACGATCTGCGGCGCGGCGTCCTCGCTGGGCGCGCGACTCACCGCGATCTCCGGCTCGTCCGCCTTCGTCCGGCGCGCGATGACGGCCTCGCGCAGCTCGGTGACGACGTCGGCGACCGCCTTCGGGGTGACGCGGAAGCGATTGTCGAAGAGCCACTCGCCGATCGCGTCACGGAACTGGGCCGCCGACTGCCAGCGCTCGTCGACGGGCTTCTTCAGCGCCTTGCGCACGATCTCGGCGAGGTTGGGCTCGATCCCCACGCCGTACTTGTCGAAGCGCGAGAGCTTCGCGTCGCGCACCATGAGCAAGACATCGAGCTCGTTCGCGGCCGCGAACAGGCGGCGCCCGGTGAGGAGCTCGGCGAGCACGACTCCGACGGAGAACAGGTCGCTGCGCGCGTCGAGTGGCTGCTCGATGACCTGCTCGGGCGACATGTATCCGTACTTGCCCTTGAGCGTCCCCGACTTGCTCTTGTGAGCACGGTCCGGGTCGACAGCGCGGGCAATCCCGAAGTCGACCAGCTTCACGTCGCCGCGCACCGAGAGCAGCACGTTCGACGGTGAGATGTCGCGATGCACCACGCCGAGGCGGCGGCCGTCCTCTTCCGTCAGCGAGTGCGCGTAGTCGAGGGCATCGAGCACCTCGTGGGCGATCCAGGCCGCGAGCTGGGGGTCGACCTTGCGACGCCGCGCGGCGAACTCGCGCAGGAGCGCGAGCACGTCGATGCCGTCGACGTACTCCATCGCGATGTAGAGCGCATCGTCGACTTTGCCGAGCTCGTGCGTCGCGGCGATCTTCGGATGGACCAGGCGCGCCGTGAGCTTCGCCTCGTCGATGAACATCGCGTTGTAGGTCGGGTCGACGACGAGATGCGGCAGGAGCCGCTTGATGACGACCTTTTTCTGAAAGCCGTGCTCACCGGGGGCGGTCGCGAGGAACACCTCGGCCATCCCGCCCAGTGCGAGCCGCTCGACGAGTTGGTAACGGCCGAATCCGACCGGAAAGTCACCCACTGCTACGACCACTTTAACACGAGTGATCACGCGCCCGCCTGGGGGGCCGTGTGCGCAACGTGAAGAAGTGTGCTGTCAGCTCCGACGCATCAATAAGTGGCCGGCCCGGTCGAGAGAATGGGCGACCGCCGTATCGAGCCGATCGAAGTGCTGGAACGGGACGCCCTTCTCCGTGGTGGCGGCGGCCGTGCGCTCGCGAAGTCCTCGCCGCGCGGACGACAACAGGACCTGGATCGCGGCCCCTTCGGCCTGCTCCAAGAACTTCTGATAGCCCTGTTCGAATGCGCGCTCGCCCGGTTCCGCGAGCCCAGCGCAGTCGATGATGAGGCACGGCGCTCCGGTGCCGATCGCCAGCATCCACGCCCGTGCGAGCAAGTTGTCGACGAGCGAGGCACTCGGAGCACCGACGAGGAGCACCGCTGGGACCCGCGGCAAGATCTCGGTGACCGGCGTCCCGACCTCGAGCTGTTCGGCCTGGCGCTCGCGCAGAGACTGGAGGCCGGAGGTCGCGAACCCGTCGAGCGCGACCACGGTCAGCCATTCGAACATCCGGCTCAGCGGCGCCTGATCGTCGGCGTGTGCGATCTCGGCGATCACATCCTTCAGCTCCAGGAGCATGGCGGCGACGTCGTACCCTGTCGCACCTTCGCTCGAGAACTGCGCCCCGAGAAACGCCGCGCTGCGCTCGAGCTCGCGGGTGGCGTGGGAGCCCATCTTCAGGTCCTGGGCGCCACCCGCGGAGCCGACCACGAGCGTCTCGACGAGGTTGGCGACCTGGGACGTATGTGCGGCCGCCTTGGTCGCGCGACGAAAGCGGAGCGGTGAGCGCTCGAAGCGAACGATCCAGCTCGCGAGGATCTCGCTCGATCGCTCGCGCAAGATTGCCCCCAGCGCCGGCCGTTCACTCATCGAAGACAGCGTAGCAAAGGTGGTACGATGATGCTCCTTGAAGCTCGAATCGGTCGCGCGGACGGACGTGGGGCGGAAGCGTCAGATCAACGAGGACGCCTTCTTCCGCGACGACGAGCGTGGCTTCTACGTCGTGGCCGACGGCGTCGGCGGCCACAACAAGGGCGAGATCGCCAGTCGCGAGGCCGTCGAGCAGCTCCGCATGTGGGTGTTCGGCGCGACGCGCGAGATCGACCGGCTCGGCTCGGCGATCGAGGCGGGAGACACCGAGCAGGTCTGGGAGATCCGGCGACTCCTCGAGAGTGGCGTGAAGAGCGCTTGCTACATGGTGTTCGGGCTGGCGGAGCTCGACCCCGAGAAGAAGGGGATGTCGACGACGCTCTCCGCGCTGCTCGTACGCGCGGGGCTCGCCTTCGCCGTGCACGTCGGTGACAGCCGCGTGTATCGCGTGCGCAACTCGTCGGTGCTCCAGCTCACCGAGGACCACACCCTCATCAACTACAAGGTCAAGCACGGCATGATGACGAAGGCCGAGGCCGAGAAGGCTGCCGGCAAGAACGTCATCACCCGCGCCGTCGGTCACAAGGACTACGTCCAGGTCGACACGGCCGACATCGACATCTCGAAGGGCGACCGCTTCCTGCTCTGCAGCGACGGGCTCCATGGCTATTTCAGCAGCGACAAAGAGGTCGACGACCTCTGCGGCGAGGGCCAGCTCGAGGAGTGCGCCGATGCCTGCATCGGGCTCGCCAACCAGCGTGGCGGTAAGGACAACATCACGGCGGTCGTGATCGAGGTGGTCGAGAAATAACTTTCGCGTCACGCTGGTCTTGCGAAGGTCGAATGAACAAACGCGTCGTCGGGGGGCTCGGAGTGCTGGCGGTGGGGCTGGTCGGGCTCGGGATATGGCGCTTCCGTGGTGACGCACCGTCGTCGCAGCCACGCCGCACGAGCAACGTGCGAATCGTCGAGCCCACGGTGAAGGACAAGCTCGGCAAGGCCGGCCGCGTCGCGAAGTCGGGCCCCCCGGTCGCGCCGTCCGCCGGTGACCCCGCGCCGACCCTGACGCCATCGCTGCCGGGTATGGTCATCGTGAGCGGCGCGGTCATCGATTCCGCCACGGGCACGCGGGTGCCTGGCGCCGAGGTCGTCTTGCTCGCGACCGTCGGGGGCGCGGAGTCGTCGACGATGTCGGCGGCCGACGGCTCGTACAGCATCGAGGTCCCCATCGGCGTGTACCGCGCCTTCGCCCGCGGCGATCACGTGCTCTCGATCGGCACCGCGCCCCGCATCCGCATTCCTGGCCAGCCGAGCGCGGACGACATCGGGGTTCCCGTCGCGGACCGCATGCCTGTCGTTGCCGCCGTCCGCAATCTCGGGTCCGTGGACCTCGAGGTCGTGCAGGCCGGGACCGTCAGCGGCACCGTCGTGGACGGCGAAGGCAAGCCGATCGCAGGCGCGGTCGTACGCGCGAGTAACTACGGGCGCTCGGTCTCGACCACGCCCGGCACCGACGTCGCCGAGACGGATGCGAAGGGCGCGTTCGAGCTGAAGCTGCCCGGCGGGGGGTACGTGCTCGAAGCGACGCACGCGAAGTTTGCCGCCCTCGCCGAGCCGATCGGGGTCCGCGTCAGCCCTCTCGACGACGTGACGGTGACGCTCGCCCTCGTGCAGGGTTGCATCATCGCAGGCCGCGTCGTGCTTCCGAGTGGCGCTCCCGCCGGCGAAGGTGCGATCGAGGAACAGTATGCGCCGAGCGAGGCGGCCTTCGCCCCGGTGGGTCGCATCGCCGCCGATGGCACGTTCCGCTACACCACTGTCGCGGAGCAGGAGGTCGTGCTGCGCGCCTGGCCCTGGAAGGCGCCGCCCGCCGACGCGCAGCGCTTCTCGTGCAAGAACGGCGCGCGCTTCTCGAACGTCGTGTTTCGGTTGCCGAACCGAACGCCGGACCTGGAAGGCGTCTTGGTCGATCACGATGGCAAGCCGGTCGCGTTCACGCACGTCGACCTGATGCCGCTCGATCCGGGGGGCATCGGACAGCAGGAGCGCACCGACGAGCACGGCCGCTGGAGCGTGTACGCGCTGCCGGCTGGTCGCTATCAGGTGTCCGCGGCCGCGCCCGAGCGCGGGGTGGTCTCGGAGATGATCGCGTCTCCGGCGAAGAACGTGAAGCTGGCGCTGAAGGGCACCGGGCGCCTCGAAGGCACGCTCGCGCAGGTCGACAACGGCACGCTCGAGATCGAGATCGCGCGCTGTCTCGACGGCATGGACATCGAGATCGCCCGCGAGCGCCGCGTCGTCCAGGTCGAGCACGGTCACTTCTCCGTCGACGATCTGCCTGCATGTCAGGTCGCGCTGCTCCTGCGCTGGCGCGATGGCCGCATGTTCGTGCGCACCGATATCCAGGCCGGCTCGACGGCCACCGTCGATCTCGACGCAGATGCGTCGCGCGACTACGACGACCCGACCTGACCGGTCAATCGATCGTGAGATCGAGCATGAAGGCGTTCGCGGACAGGACGCCGTCGCGTGTGAGGTAGCCGGTGCTCATGATCTCGACACCGGCGCGGAAGCGCTTCAGCCGGATGAGATCGAGTCCTGCTCCTGCCGATCCCGCGAGCGCGGCGAGGCGCACCCGGTCGCGGCTCTCGAAGAGCCCCTCCAGCGCATCGCCCGCATACCGCCCCAGGCCCACGCCGGCCCGCAGCCAGAGCACCGGGCCCACGTAGTACTGGCCAAACGCGAGGACGGCCGTGGAGTCACGGCGATAGCGCTCGGTCGTCGGCGTATCATCGAGGGGCGGCACGACCACGCCGGAGAAGTGCGCCACCGCGGCGAGCTCGATGCCGACGACGGCCCGCCGGCTCGCGACGCGCCCCACCCGCAGGACGCCCGACCCGCCGGTGCCGGTCGAGTCGTCCAGGCCCAGGCCCAAGGTGAAGCCGCCCCCAACGGCGAAGGTGAACACCATGCCGCGACGCGCCTCGACCGGCTCGAGGTTGGCCTCCGCGGCCTCAAGCGCTGCGGGATCATCGGCCCACACCGGGCTCGGAATCGTGAGGACGGCGACCGCCGCGACCCCAACTGTCGCGAGGATGTTGCACACGCCCCGACGGTAACACCTGCCTTGTGGATTCTCCTCTTCTGTCGCATCCTTAGAGGATTCACGGGATGATGGCGAGCCTCCCAGAGCCGCGCCGGCAATCGATGCTCGGGGCGGTCCTCGGTAACTACCGGGTGACCGCAGCGCTCGGGCACGGTGGTATGGGGACGGTGTATCGGGCGACGCATCGCTTGCTCGATAGCCCGGCCGCGATCAAGTTCCTCCGCTCCGACCTCGCGCACAACGAGGACGTCGTCCAGCGCTTCTTCACCGAGGCCAAGGCCGCGTCGGCGATCCAGCACCCCGGCATCATCGAGGTCTACGACTTCGGCTACACGTCCGAGGGCCGCGCGTACCTCGTCATGGAGCTGCTCGAGGGCGTCACGCTCGCGAAGCGACTCCAGCAGCGCACCCGGCTCTCCGAAGGCGAAGCCGTGGCCGTCGCGCGCGGCATTGCCGGTGCGCTCCGGGCGGCTCACGCCAAGAGCATCGTCCATCGCGACCTGAAGCCCGACAACGTCTTCCTCGTCCCCGACGGCACGAGCGAGCGCGTGAAGGTCCTCGACTTCGGGATCGCGAAGCTTCTCCTCGCCGGCGAGGGCCAGACGCAGACCGGGGCCCTCATGGGCACGCCGCTCTACATGGCTCCCGAACAGGCCCGCACCGCAAACGCCGTCGACCATCGCGCCGACCTCTACTCGCTGGGCTGCATCCTCTACGAGCTCCTCACCGGCGCCCCACCCTTCCCGGGCGACGCACCGGGTGAGGTGATCGTCGCGCAGATGTTCACGGAGCCGCGGCCCGTGCGCGATCATGTGGCCGGCGTCACGCCGGAGCTCGAGGAGCTCGTGCTCCAGCTCCTCGCGAAGGAGCCCGAGCAGCGGCCGGCCGATGCGGGCGTGGTGGTCGAGCGGCTCGATGCGATCGCGACCCGCGTGCCGCGTCGTCCACTCCGCGCGAGTGAGCCGGTGCTGAACGCGACCTCGAGCCCGCCTGCGATCGCCCTCCCGGCGCCGTCGCTGGTCCCCGGGGCGCCACCTCGCCAGGCGTCGATGCCGCTGATCGCGGGCGTCGTCACCGTGCTCGTCGCGGGGATCGTGGTGGCCGCGATCGCCCTCCGCGGTCGTGGCGATGCCCCGGCTCCCGCACCCGCCCCTCCCCCGCCGACCATCGAGATGGTGACGACTCCGCCCGCGCCCGTGCCGGCGAAGCTCGATCCGGTGCCAGCACCGACGCCCGCACCGCCGGTCGACGTCCCGGTCCCCGCACCCGGACCGGTCGAAACGAAGCCACGCCCGACCAAGCGCGCGGCGCCCGCGCTGGTGAAGCCTGCGCTGCCGACGGAGACGCACACGAAGAAGCACTCTCCCGTGGAGCGCGACCTGTGACGATACCTCGCGCCGCACTCGTGGCGACGGCCCTCCTGGCTCGCGCCGCCGCTGCCCAACCGGTGACGGCGCCACCGCCGCTCGCCACGAAGCAGGACGACGGGCAGCTCGCGCGCTCCCTCGCTGTGATCGTGCAAGACCCGGCGATTCCGGTGACGGACCCGAAGCTGCGCGAGCTCGCGAAAGCGCTGATGCTCGAGGGTCTGAGACAGCTCGACGCCGAGGTCTATGACCAGGCTCTCGCAAACTTCCTCGAGGCGTACGCGACGTTTCCGAGCCCGAAGATCTTGCTGAACATCGCGTCGACGCTGCGCGACATGGGGCGGCTCGCGGACGCGGCGAACACGTACCAGCGGTATCTACTCGACCCCGCGACGGGTCCCGAACGCGTGGCCGAGGTGAAGGAGATCCTGCTCAAGCTCGACGAGCAGCTCACGATCCTCACCATTCGCGTGGCGCCACCGGGCACCGAGCTGTCGATCGATGCAGGACCGTTCATCGCTGTTGGCACGTCGATGCAGACGCGGGTGCGGCCGGGACTTCATCTCCTGCGCGCGCGCAATGGCGAGCAGACGACGGAGGTGACAGTCAACGGCTTCGAGGGTGAGCTGAAGGAGGTCGCCGCCGTCGTCGCCCCCCCACCCCCCGTGGCGGTCACGCCGGTGGGTCCGCCCGACGTGGTGACGGCTCCTCCGCCGACGGCAGCAGCCCCCGAGCACGTGGATGCGTGGCTCACCACCGGCACGCAGTACGGCTCCGACGGCACGGGCAACAAGCGCCGGGTCCGCTCGGGGTACGCGGGTCCCGAGGTGTCGGCGATCGTGCCGACGTTCGAGACCCGCGACGGCGGCGATCTGGTCGCCTTCGTGCCGAAGCGAGAGTACATCCACTCGGGCGTGCTCGGCGTGCTGCGCGTCGACGGCAAGCTGCGTGGTGCGGCGGGGGGAGTGGGCATCGCGATCGCGCGCGATCGAATCGAAGCGGACATCATGTATCTGCGCTCCGACGTGAACGGCGCATACATCGGTCTGCGGTACCGGTTGCTCACCGGCTTCTTCCGGCCGTACATCGCGGGCGGCGTGCCCGCGTTCGTCTACCAGGACTCGATGGAGGCGACGAAGATCGCGGCGGGCCTGCGCGGCGCGGGCGGCCTGGAGCTGTATTTGAATGGGCATCTCAGCGTGCAAGCCGACATCGGCTTCGAATACTTCTTCGGCGTCGACGAGGCCCTCTACGAGACGAGCATCCTCGTGCCGACGGTCGGGGTGATCGGGCGGCTATGACCTGGCGACGGCGACGAGTCTGGGCGCGCCGGGCGCTGTCGATCCTGATCGTGGCGACGGCCGCGGCCATCGCGTACGCCGATGGTCAGGTCGAAATCCTCGGCGAGGAGCCCCATGACTTCACGATCGCGAACGACATCGGCATCGTCGGCACGGGCGAGCTGACCGAGGCGTTCATCCTGAACCCCTCACCGCCGGGTGCCTTCAGGCTCATGGCGAACATGGTGGGCGATCTCTGTTCGGCGAACGGACTCAGCTGCCAGTACACGACGCGGCCGCTCTCCAACAACCCGCAGCTGATCGGCCTGCGGTGCATCTACAGCGGCATGGGGTCCGCCACCGCGCGTCTGCGCGTCGTAGGCTCGAACCCGGCGGTCGATTTCGACGAGGAGAACATCTCCTGCTTCGCGAACTCGAACAACGAGGCCTTCACCGTGTCTCCGTTGACGGTGAACGTCGGCGACGTCGTGGTCGGGACACCGAGCAACACGGGGCCGGTCATCACCGTGACGAACCTGCTCTCGACCGAAGTCCCTCTGTCCATCACTGGCCTCCTACCCGAGTGGACGATCACCGGCTGCCCCATTCCGTGCGTCTTGCAGCCGCTCGAAACGAAGCAACTCGGCGTCACCCTGACGCCGCCCGTGATTGGACCGCTCGACTCGATCGCCATGTTCACGGGTGGCGCCGGCGCCAACATGTCGGGCTACGTGGTCATGCTCCGCGGCAACGGCATCGCGACCGAGTCGCTCGACGTCACCATCCCCGCCGGCCCCGTGTTCAACCTCGACATGGGCCCGGTGCCGCTGAGCGGTGGCACGCGCACCCTGCGCCTTCGCTACACCGGTACGAACCCCATGGCGGGCGCGAGCATCACCTCGACCGACCCGGAGCGGGTCTCGGTTCCCAGCGTCGCCGTGAACACGCCGTCCGGTAACACCGACATCACCGTCACCTGCAAGTCCCCGGTCCCCGACGAGGTCTTCGAGACGCTGACGATCCAGTCGTCGCCGCAGGTCACGCAGAACACGATGATGGTGAACGTCCTCTGCAGCGTCACCAGTGCGTCGGTCAGCCTGGAGCCGTCCGAGCTCGGCTTTGGCGACGTGCTGAAGGATACAAACTCCGTCGAGCTGACGGTGATGGTGCGCAACACGGGCGCCGCGACGGTGCTGCTCGACGACTTCGAGATCGTCTCGGCGGCGCCGCTGAGCACGCTCGCGCTGACGACGATGCCGGTCGGCGATCTCACCCCGGGTGGCGTCGCTCTCGTGAAGCTGCTGATGACTCCGTCCGTGGCCGAGGACTATGCCGACACGACCAAGCTCACGTTCACCGTGGATGGCATCGCGCTCGACGTCCCCGTGAAGGGACGGGTGACCGAGAGGTCAGGACGGATCGACCCGACGGGTGCGCTCGATCTCGGCACGGCCTGCGAGGGGGCGCCGGTCGCTGGCACGATTCGCCTCACGAACGACGGCACGGCACCATTCGAGATGATGGCGCCGATGATCACGGGCCCCTTCGCCGGCACGTACTCGCCCGACGTCACCTTTCCCGCCCAGATCCCCGTCGGTCAGGTGCAGAGCGTCAGCATCACCACCACTCAGACCAGTGGCTCCCTCGCGGGCACGTTCACCTGGCTCGGCGACGTGGGGCCCTACGTCCTCGACCTGCGTGCCGAGTACATCGCCGATGGCACCGCCGTGTCGCCGCGCTCGCACGACTTCGCCGTCATCGACGTGGATGCCACGAGCGCGCCGCGGCTGATCACCCTCGAGAACTGTGACAGCGCGCCGACGACGCTGAGCGTCGAGAGCGTCCTCTCGCGTCAGGGGCCGGCACGCGCGTGGCTCATCGAGCCCGCGATGGAGACCGTCACGCTCGCTCCGGGCGAGCGCTACACCGTCATGGTGCGCTTCGCGCCGTTCACCCCCGGCCAGCACCTCGCCGAGCTGCCGTTCATCATCGGCGGGGCCCAGACGACGGTCACCCTGAGCGGCTTCGCCGACGGGGAGCTCTTCGAGCGCACGAGCTTCTACGCGTGCACGTGCAGCGGCGGTGGTTCGCTGGCCGGCGCCTGGCCGCTCCTCCTCGCGGTGCTGCCGCTACGCCGCCGCCGTCGCCGCGCTCTGCCACGTCTCGCCGAGCAACCGTGATCAGCTGACCTTGATGAGGCGAGGGGTGCCCGCCTGCACTTCGAGCGTCGCTCCCACCGTCCCTTCGACGAACGTTGGCTCGATGATCTGGAGGTCATTCCAGTGGCGATACGATGCGCGCACGCGCGTGCGATTCACGTCGAGCAACATGTATCCGCGCAGGGCGACGTCGACATGCTTCATGTGGCGGTTCATCGACAAGATCTCGAGGTTGAGATCGGGGGCGATTGCATCGGGCAGCCCCGGTGACGTGATTCCTGGGGTCACGAGCTCGACGGCGAGACTGCCCATGCCGGTGGCCGGATCGTACGTCGACGTGTTCTGCGGGTCGCGCGTCAAATCCATGCCCCAGGAGGAGTGGATGTCCCCCGTCAGCACCACCACGTCATCCACGTCCGAGGTCTCGATCAGGTCGAGGAAGCGCGTACGGGCGGCGGGGTAGCCATCCCATGCGTCGTTGTTCATGAGCAGCGGGAGCTGCCCCATCATGACTTGCTGTCCGATGAACTTCCAGGCTGCCGTCGAGGCCGGCAGCTCGGCAGCGAGCCACTCCTCCTGCTCGGCTCCGAGGAGCTGCCGGTTCGGATCTTCGATGTTGGGGATGGGCATGTCGCGACCGAAGTGACGCGTGTCGAGCATGAAGAGATCGACCAGGTCCCCGAACGCAAGCTTGCGGTAGATCTTGCCGGGCTCGCCGTCGCGGATTGGCATCCACTCGCGGTGCGCCTGGAACGCGGCCGCCCGCCGCGCTGCGTAGGAACCCTCGGTCCCGGGCATGTGATTCTCGGCGCCATCCTCGTTCGCGTCGTTGGCGACCTCGTGGTCGTCCCACACGACGATGAAGGCGTGGCGGGCATGGACCTCCTGCAGATCCGCATCCCGCCGGTACTGCGCGTAGCGAGTCCGGTAGTCGGACAGACTGAGGATCTCCGTCGGCGGCTCGTACATGCGGATCTCGCCGTACTCGAGATTGCCGTACTCGTAGATGTAGTCGCCGAGGTGCAGCACGACATCGACCTCCTCGCCGGCGAGCGAGCGGTACGCGTGAAAGTAGCCATGCGCGAGGCTCGAACACGACGTCACCCCGATCTTCATCGCGTCGAGCGGGCCCATCACCGGCACCTTCGCGCGACCAGCGCGCGAGGTCTCTCCCGATGCCTTGAAGCGATACTGATAGGTGGTGCCCGGCGTCAGGCCCGTGACGTCGACCTTGACCGTGTAGTCGCGGTCGGCATCCGTCATGACCGTGCCCATCATCGCGATGGTGGAGAAGTCGTCCGTCGACAGCTCCCAGATCACCTCGACCGGCGCGCTGGCGAGCGAGATGCGGGTCCAGATGATCAACGCCGTGGGCGTGGGATCGCCACTCGCGACGCCATGGTCGAACACCATCGGCGGGGATGGACCATCAGGCGCGTCGATACCTGCATCGACCTGCCCGCCGTCACCGCTGTTGTCGTCGCCGCACCCGAGAAGGAACTTCGCCAGTGGGACGGTCGCGGCCCCCCGCAGGAAGGTCCGCCGCGTGAACCTGGTCGTCATCGGCCGCCGACGCTAGCCAGCAGATGTGACGGGATTGCTAGCGTCCGGTGCCGCTTCGGATCTTCTTCAGCTCGCCGAAGAACAGGTCGAGCTCCTCGCGCTTCGTGTAGAAGTGCGGCGCGATGCGGATACCGGCGTTCGGGCGGTGGTCGCAGAAGAACGCGCGGCGGTTGAGCTCGCGGCAGATATCGGCGGCGCCGACGAAGTCGAACACCACGGAGCCCCCGCGCTGCGCCTCGGCGCGCGGACTGTTGAGCTTGAAGCCGAGCTCGTCGACCCAGTCGATGCAGGCCTGCGTCATGACGAGGCTCTTCTCGCGGATCGCGCGGATGCCGATGTCGGCGATGATCTGCTGGCCGGCCCGCGACTGGTACAGCGCGGCGATGGCCGGCGTGCCGCCCATGTAGCGCCAGACAGTGTCGGCGTAGGACTGCGCGGGCATCGTGAACGCGAACGGGGCCTCGTTACCGAACCAGCCCGTCACGCGGGGGGAGAACTGCTCGATGAGATCGGGGCGGACGTAGAGCCACGCCGCACCGGGACCGCCACAGAGATACTTCACCGAGCCGCCGCACGCGAACGACACGCCGAGCTCCGTGACATCGAAGGGCACGGTGCCGACCGACTGATAGCAGTCGAGGATCACGTGCGCGCCGACGGAGCGAGCCTTGTCGCAGATCTTGCGGACGTCCTGGATGTACGCCGACGAGAACACGACGTGGGACATCGGGACGCACACCGTGCGCTCGTCGATCGCGGCACACATCGCGTCGGCGTCGATCGTCGTCCCATCGGCGGAGGGCACGAGCACGCACTCGGCGCCACGGCGGGCTTCCGCCTGCCAGACATACGAAACGGTGGGGAACTGGAGCGCCTCGTAGACGACCTTGTTCCGCTCCGGCGTGTACTCGAAGCACGAGGCGAGGGTCGCCATGACGCCCGAGACGTTCTGCTGCATGATCATCGTGCCGGGCTGGGCGGAGATGATCTTGCTGATGCGCGCGGCGGCCTTGTCGACCTCGGGCAACCAGTCGCTCCACGCCGTGATCGACTTCGTCTGCCACAGGTCGAAGAACTCGCCGAGGTCCTCCTTCGCCTGCGCAGGCACGCAACCGAGGGAATGCGAGATGAGGTGCACGCACTTCTCGAGCGCCGGGAACTTGGCGCGGTGCTCGAGGAGGCTGTCGGCGATGGGGTCACCCATGCCGCGTGCGTATCACGAACCCGAGCCGGACCCCGAGCCTGGATCGCCGGGCATGGGGTTGTCCGCCGGCGGGGGGGCCGGGGCCTCGGGCGTGGGCGTCGTATCCGGGATCTTGGACCAGTCGACCGGCGGCGGCGGCGGGCCCGCAGCGGCGGCCTCGTCCGCATGGGGGTCGGCCACGAGGTAGACGAGGCCGGCGATGAGCGCGAGACCGAGGCCGATCCCGCCCGAGAGGGCGGCGCACTTCGCGTGTTCGGAGCTCGCGAGCTCGCAGGTCCCCATGCTCATCGTGCCCGCGACGATGCCGGTGGTGACGCCGGGGTGCTGCACGGCGAACTTGCAGCTCGTGAGCGCGAGCAGACCAGCGATAGCAAGGGCCGCGCGGGCGTGGCCCTCGGTTCGATCGATGCGACGCATCGCCACATGACGTATCACGGTAACGTCGATTTGGTTGCCCTACGATCCAGCGATGGCAAGGCAGGCGAACACCACCTGGAAGGTCATCGAGCACGGGCCGCTGGAGCAGCTCGCCGAGAACCTCTGGTGGGTGCTGGGCGCGATTCCCGGCCTGCCCTTCGAGCGAAACATGGTGGTCGCCCGCCGGAAGAATGGCGAGCTGGTCATTCACAACGCGATCGCGATGCGCGACGAGGAGCAAGCCAAGCTCGAGGCGCTCGGCACGCCCACACACCTGATCGTCCCGAACGGGTGGCACCGACTCGACGCACCGGCCTACAAGGCGCGCTACCCGCAGCTGAAGGTGTGGGCGCCCAAGGGCTCGCGACAGAAGATCGAGGACGTGGTCGCGGTCGACGGCACCTACGAAGAGTTCCCATCGGACGCCGACGTGACGCTGCGCGCGCTTCCCGGCGTGAAGGATCTCGAGGGCGCGATGATCGTCCACTCGAACGATGGCGCCACGGTCGTCGTGTGCGACTGCGTGTTCAACATGCCGAAGCCGCCGACGGTGATCGGCAAGCTGCTCACGACCGTCCTGGGCTCCGCACCGGGCCCTCGGGTGTCGCGGCTCATCAAGTTCATGATGCTCGACGACAAGGTGGCATTTCGCGGCGAGCTCCAGCGATTGGCGGCATTGCCCGACCTCAAGCGGTTCATCGTGGCACACACGCGCTGTGCCTCCGGCGCCGACGCTGCCGCCGTCCTGCGCGAGGCGTCGTCGAGAGTTTAGCCCTACACTAGCGGGGCAGTGTTCGCGCGCGCCTTGGTCCTCATCGCTGCGCTCGCGGCATGCCGGAGCGTGACGCTACCGGCGGTGCCGGGCGCGACGAAGATCAGCGTCGAGAGCGTCTCGATCGAGCCGGTCGGCGACACCAGCGTGGTTTACAAGCCGGTGATGAACCTGCTCGGGCTCCGCAAGCAGAGCCTGCTGTTCCCCGAGCGCACGTACAACGACTACCGGCTCGCCGAGGATCGCCGCCGCCTCCAGTCCTTCCTCGCATGGAATGGCCGCTTCGACGCGGAGGTCGAGGCGCCCGTCCTCGACTGGAACACCAACCAGACGGGTGTCCGCGTGACGTGGAAGGTGCACGAGGGGCCGAAGTACACGATCGGCTCCGTCGAGATCCGGGGCGCCCCCGAACATGAAGCCGCCGAGCTGCGGTCGATGATCCACTTCGGCGCCGGTTCCGACATCCAGATGGAGCCGTATCGTCTGGAGCGCCTCCATCTCGCGCTGCACCTCCAGGAGCACGGCTACGGCCATGCCCGCGTGTACAGCCGGGCCTTCGTCGATCGCTCGACGAAGCGGGTCGCGTGGGTCTACTACGTCGACGCCGGACCGAAGACCACGATCGGATCGATCAGCGTCGTCGGTAACGCGCAGGTCCCCGCTGACGAGGTGCTCGCGCGCGCGGGGCTGAAAGCGGGCGAGCCGTTCTCGACGGAGCGGGCGCAGAAGGCGGAGCTAGCACTACTCGACACGGGCGCGTTCGTGACGGCGGCCGTGGTCACCGACGCCGATATCGCGCGCCTCCCCGAGTTTCCTGACAGCGGTGGTCGCTTCGCGCCCGAGCAAGTCGACGCCAACGGTGAGCTCGTGCCCCGTAGGCTGCCGACGGAGCTGTCGGTACGCGTGCTGGTCGCGGAGGCGCCACGCCGGCAGCTGCGGGCGGAGCTCGGCGTGGAGGCGGATCCGAATCGCTTCGACGCCTTCACCGGCGCGCGCGTGACGCTGAGGAACCTTCTCGGGGCGCAGCATCACCTCGTGCTCGAGGGTAGCGTTGGCTACGGCTGGCGCTTCGATGATGAAGAGATCGCGAGCGGCCTCTACGGCAACGGCCTCGTTCAATACTTGCACCCCGGCGATCACATCGATGGGCGCATCACGGGCCGCTGGCGCGACACGCTGTACCCCGACGCGCTGCTGCGCGAGCTCACCGTCGGCCCGGGCCTGCGCGCCGTGCCCGCACCGCGCGTCCTGCTCGAGCTCGATGCGCTGTTCCGCGTGGGCCAGACGCGCGATCTGCCGATGCTCGACGGCTCGACGGCAGGCAGCTTCACCGCCGAGGAGTCGCGCGGCGGAGTGCTCCAGGGCTCCGCGGTGATCGACCACCGCGATGAACGCGTCGAGGCCACGCGAGGCTGGCTCGTGGGAGCAACCGGGCAGTACTCCCCCGGCGGGGCCCTGGGCGATCACCGCTGGCTGCAGCTCACGACGGATGCGCGGCTGCTCGTGCCCATCAGGCAGAGCGTGTCGGTGGGCCTGCGCGTCGGCACGGGCTGGGTCCTCGCCGCCGATGAGGCCGGCGTGCCGCTCGGGCCACGCCTCTTCGGCGGTGGTGCATATGGCAACCGCGGCTACGGCCGTGACCGACTCGCGCCGGCTGCGGTCGATGCCATGGGCTCCGAGGTGCTGGTCGGAGGGCGCAGCCTCGTCGAGGCCAGCGCGGAGCTGCGCTTCCTGCCGTATCGGAAGCAGGTCGGCGCGGTGGCGTTTCTCGATCTCGGCGGCGCCGGCGAAGCTCTCGATCCGTTCGCGCAGGGCGTGGCCCTCGCGGCGGGCATCGGCGGCCGCGTGCGTCTCTGGTACGTGCCGATCGCGATCGACATCGGCTACCGCATCCTCGACGAGAGCGACCCCGGCTTGTCGCTGTCCCGCGTGCAGGGGTTCCTCCGGATCGGAGAAGCGTTTTGAAGCGCGCGACCGAACCGCCTCGCCATCCGGCTCCCCTTGGGCAGCGCTCGTGGCCACGCCGGATCGCGAGGTACCTCGTGCGGTTCGTGCTCGTCATGATCGTGCTCGCCGCCGTCTTGCTCGCGCTCCTGCATACGGGCTGGGGCAAGAACTTCGTGCGCGGCCGGATCGAGGCGCGGCTCGCTGGACGCGTGAACGGCTCCGTGTCGATCGGCTCGCTCGACTACGGCTTCCTGTTCTCGTCGCTAGAGCTCCGGGATGTCGTCGTGAAGGACGCATCGGGCACGCAGGCGCTCGCCGTGAAGTCGGTCAGCGCGGTCGTGGATCGCGGCTCCGTGCTCGACGGGACGCCGATCGTCGAACGCATCGACATCGCGGGGGTCGAGATCGCGCTCGTCGAGGGTGCGGATGGCCGATCGAATCTGGCGACGCTGATGAGGCCATCGACGGGCACGCCGATGGCCTCGCTCACGGTGAAGCAGCTCTCCGTCGCGGGGACGGTCCGCTACCAGCACCGCGACGGCACGTTCGTCACGGTGAGCGACCTCGCGGTGACCGGGACCGTGCTCGCGAAGCCCGGGGCGCAGGAGCTCGCCGTCGACCTCGCGGCGATGACCGCGACCATGACGGTCGTGCAGGAGGAGGCGACGCGTGTGGTCCCCATCGCTCTCGGCCCGATCCGCATCCGGCGGGGCGCCGAGGGCACCGACATCGAGGTGAAGGATCTGTCGATCGCCGCCGCTTCGGCGCGGAGAATCGAAGCGCACCTTGCCCTGGTGGATCGCGAGCCCCGCGGCGTGCAGTCGCTCGTGATCGAGGGATTGCGGATCGATCAGCGGAAGCTGGACTCGCTGCTGAGCCGCAAGCTGCTGGTGGCCGACGTGATGGCCGACGCGAAGCTCGTCGGGCCGATCGAAGCCCTCACGGTCCACGGCACGGTCGCCACGGGCACGACCACGCTCGCGCTCGACGGCACCGTGAACCTTGCCGACCGACTGCTCCCCCAGTACGACCTGCACCTCAGCGGCACGGGCAAGAGTGAGGACCTGCTCGTCGCGCCGCGTCCACGGATGCCGACGGTGGCCACGGACATCGCGATCCACCTCGCGGGCAAGGGCATCACCTTCGCGACCGCGCAGTCGCACGCCGATGTGAAGGTCGGCGCGACGACGATCGGCGAAGTCGCGGTCGATGGCCTCGAGGCGAGCGTCGCCGTCGACCGGGGGACGGTCGAGCTGAAGCGCATGCGCGCCCGCGGCATCGGCTTCGAGATCGGGGCCAGCGGTACACTCACGCCGAGCGGGCCGGAGCCTGTCATCACCACCGCCGCGGACACGCGCGATCTCGTGCTCGCCGGCCGACTGACCGTCGCGGGCGATCCCGATGACGCGATTCGCGTGCTCGCGGCCGCCGGCATCGCGACTCCCCAGAGGCTCCCGCCGTTGCCCGCGATCGACGTCGCGATCAACGCCAAGGGCCACCTCGACGGCACGATCGACCTCGAGCTCGACCCCACCAGCATCCCGTTCGCGGGCGGCAACGTGGCCATCACCGGTGGTGCGATCCTCGAACGGCGCGAGCTCGCCGGCGCCTCGACGACGCTCGCTCTGCGCGGCGTGAACATCGGCTCGCTGGCCCGACTCGCCGGGCTCAGGCCCCCGCTCGATGGCAAGGTGAGTGGCACCGTCTCGCTACGTCACACGCAGACCACGCGCACCGCGAGCTACGACCTCGCCATCGAGCTTCCCGGCGGCACGCTGCGCGCAAAGGGCTCGTCGGATGGCAGCGTCTTCACGACGACGGCGAAGCTCCGCCAGGCGGGCATCGACGTCGGCGCGGTGACGGCCAAGGTCTCGCTCGACGCGCGCGGGTTGGTTCCGACGCGGCCATGGCGCGTCACCGCCGATCTTCCCGAGCGGCCCATCGCCGAGCTCGTCACGCTGCTGCCGCCGCGCGTCCGCGCCAAGCTCCCCGTCGGCGAACACGGCACCGCGCGCATCACGGTTGACCTCGCGGGCACCCCCGCCGCGCCGCGCGGTACGGTCGATATCGCCGTCGAGGGCCCGCAGCGCGGCGTGCTTCACGCCGACCTGACGCCGGGCGCGCGCGGCCGAGTCATCGCCACCACCACTGGGACCATCGAGGCGAACGGCATCGCCGCCGAGCTCTCGGGGATGGTGTCCTTGCCGTCGATCTTCCGCGGCCGCACGCCTGTGCTCGATCCCAAGATCACGCTGGACCAGACGATCACCGTCGCCGAGCGGCCACTCGCGTCCCTGCCACAGATCCCGCCGAAGGTGGCGGCCCTCGGCGGCACCGTCGGCGCGACGGTCCGCGTCACCGGTCTTCTCCCCGATGGCTCGACGGGTTCAGCGGCACTCGATGCGTTGACGCTCGACGGCCAGATCGCGTGGACGGGCTATGCGATGGCGGATGGCTCGACGGGCGAGACCACCATCGGAGTCACGGGCACTCCCACGAAGCTGAAGGCGAACATCGACTATCAGCGCGGCGCGGTCTCGATCATCGCCAACGTTACGCACAAGGCGGACCGCACGGACATCAAGGCCACGTTCGCCGCCGCCGAGACGCCGCTCTGGCCGCTGCTCCCTGCCCTGCTCGGCTCGTTCGATCCCGGGGCGCGCGGCGCCGACATCGGCAAGCTCGCGTGGGCCATGACGGTCGACCTCGGCCTCGCACAGACGCCGACCGGATCCGTCATCGACCGCGCGGTCGTCGAAGGCACTCTCGACGTGCGTGACGGCTCGCTGGCGATCCCCGACAGCGCGCGCGTCTGGCACGACATCGATCTCCAGATCGCCGGCGCCCCCGAGGGCATCCGGCTCAGCAAGCTCGAGCTTCACGAGTCCGATCGCCAGCTCGCGAATCGCACGCTCTCGGTCTCGGGACTCGTCACCCTCGCCGGAACGAAGCCGCAGAAGGCCGAGCTCCTCCTGGAGGCGACGGACTGGCTGCTCGTCGGGAAAACGTCGCCGATCTTCACTGACGCTCCGACCGGCGCCCTCGATCTGCGCGCCCGGGTCGCAGCCGACCTGACCACCCGGCCGCGCGCCGTGGACGTCACCGTCGAGTCGGCGTCGTTCGAGGCGCCGAACCGCCAGGACCGCGCGCATCAGCCCGAGCGCGCCAGTGTCTCCGGCGACATCATCTTCGTCGACGCTGCGCATCCCCCGGGCCGCATCCCGACTCCCGCCCGCGAGCCGATACCGGCGCTGCCTCCCATCGATGTCCGCGTCCACATCCCGCAGCCGATCAAGATCACGCGCTGGCCCCTCGATGTCACCGCGACCGGCGACCTCGTCATCTCGCTCGGCCCGGACGGCGTCACGCCGAGCGGCGCTCTCGAGCTCGAGTCGGGCGTGCTCAACCTCTTCGCTCAGGACCACGAGCTCGTCCGCGGCACCATCACCGTCTCGAGAGCACACCCGACGGGCCAGCTCGATCTTCGGTTCAAGCGGACGCTACCGCCCGAGAGCGCGCGCGACTTCGCGGATGCCGACGTGGCCCAGGAGCTCCACCTCACCGGGTCGCCGTCACACCCCGCGGTCGCCTTCAGCGGCAGCGCGGCGCTCCTGCCCGAGGTCTTCGTCACCTACAACGCGGGCCGTTCGATCTACGCTCCGCGCCCTGGCCAACCCGCGACGTCGACGGTGCAGGTTCCGCGCGGCGACCAGAGCAACGTCCTCGCGTTCGTCTCGCTGGCCGCGCAGCACCTCCTCGTCCTCGATCGCGTCAGCGCCTGGGCCGATTGGACCGAAGCGCGGGGCGCCTACGGTCGCATCCGCAATCTCGAGGCTGACCGCTATGTCTGGAAGGATCGCTACCGCGTCCGCACGGTCGGTCGCCCGCTCACCCCGGGCCGGTCCACCGCCGAGCTCCAGCTCGATCGCATGTTCATCCAGTCGAGCCGCGCTGCGCTCGGCGTCGGGTTCCGCGCGGGCGATCGACTGGGTGGTGGCGTCGGCCTCGTGCTCGAGTGGTCCAGCCGCGACTGATCCCGGAGCATGGTCCGAGGTCGTGCGTGCGCCAAGACGCCGAGAACCGCCAAGGCCAGAAGCGATGGTTTCGGCGCTTCGCGCACCACGCGGTTGCGGGGGGGGCGGCCCTTCTAGCGACGAGTCCCGACCATGGCCGTCGCTCGGACCGTCGCCGTCGGCAGGAGCGTCGTCCTCGCGGGTGCCTGCACGATGCCGCTTGTAGCGAGCGCCAGGGCCATCAGACCGATCATGATTTGCATGGCCCGTCGGTCAGCCGCCCATGCTCTGGTTGCGAACTACTTCTTGGGTGGGCGGAGCCGCAGCGAGCCGTCCGCAAAGGTCCAGTCGCTGCCCTCGGCGAGGTCGGCGATCTCCCTGTGGGTGTGACGGTCGAGCGACACGTCCCACAGCGTGGCCGTACCGTCGCTACTCTTCACGAGCAGCGTCGCTCCGTCGGGCGCGCAGGAGACCATGTCGATCGATTCCGTGTGCCCCTGCATGACCTCCAGCTCGTGCCCCTGCTCGGTCTCCCAGACGTGGGCCGAGCCGTCGGGGTGCCCCGTATAGAGGAACCGCCCGTCGGCCGAGAGCACGTACGCGTCGCGGGTCGCTCCGGTCACGACGGCCCGCGGCGGCTCGTCCGCACCGACGGCGAAGAGCTCGATGCGTCCCGTCAGATCCTGGACCGCAAGGACGGTCCCATCATCCGAGAGCCGCACGGACTTGGGACTTTTCGTATGGATGAGGCCAATCGGCGCGCCGACTCGCGCCGAGTCGTGGACGGTCACCTTGCCCTCGTAACCATACACGAGCAAGAACCGACCGTTCGTCGCGACCACGACCTGCGCGTCGCCCTCCGGGTCTCCCACCGCGACCGACGATCCGGTTAGCGTCACGGGGTCCCACACCTGCCACCCTGTTCGGTCCCATCCGACAAGCAACTGGGTCCGGGACAGGAACGCCACGCTGGCGGGGCTGGTGCCCTCCGGGAACGTTCGCTGTGCGACCAGCGCACCCGTCTCGCCATCAAAGACGCGGAGGCGTCGCGCGTCGCCTTGGTCGTCGAGCACCAGCCCACGCGTGCCATCCGGTGTGAGCGCCACGTCTGGATCGCCGCCGATCGGATACGTCGCGATGCGCCGTCCCGTGCGCGTCTCCACGAGCACCGCGATGCTGGCATCGGACTCGTCTGCCACCAGGAGCCAGGCCCCATCCTGGCTCGCGACCCAGTCGTAGAACGTCGGAAGGTCGCCAAGCGCCCCGACGAGCTCGCCCCGCTGGGTCCACGCGGTCACGTGATCATCGGAATCACCGACGAGGATTCGATCGCCGGCGAACTGGACCCTGAGTGCGTCTGGAAAGGACTTCACCAGCTTACCGCGCGGCGCTCTCGTAGCGACGACACCGTAGCGAGGATTGTAGATGGCGAGACTCGTGCCTTCGGCGTCCCAGGTCGCCATGTACCGGTCGCCCTGCTCTCGCAGCACCAACTGGAGGGCCGGGGTTTGAAAGACGTTCCACTCGTCGCCCGTGGTCACCACGAGCTGGTCGCCCCGCGGCGAGAAGGCGATGGTCTGAACCGACGGAGAGAAATAGCGAGTCGCGAGCAAGGCCCCATCCGCTCGCCAGACGCGCACCCCCCGCGTGCTCGTTGTCGCGACCAGCCCCGCTGCGGGCGCGACCTCGAGCTGCATGATGCTGTCATCGTGAACGAGCGCGATCTCCCGCCGGGGATATCCGAGCTCGTACACCGAGGCATGCACGCCCCCCGCGTACACGAGCTGGTCGGGACCGAGGAACGCGAGGTTCCCGCTGCCGCGCACCTCGGGCGCGTCCCACGAGCGCCTCACCTCGAGGGTCTGGCCGTCGAGCACGACCAGCTCGCCGCGATCGGTCACCGCTGCCAGCGTGCTCGCCGTTGGATGAATCGCGATCGCGAGCACCTCTCCCTCTATTCGTGTGGCCGCGATCGTCGTTCCCGTCGCCGCCGCGAGGATGCGGATATCGCCTCCGGCGGCGAACGCGACGATGCTGTCATCGGGGGCGAGCTGGAGCATGGCGTCCAAGCCGGGCCCCGCGAGCGGCGTGGTCTGCCAGCGCACGGTCCGAGTGGTCACGTCCCATGCGGTCACTCGCTGATCCTGCTGGTGCGCGACGAGCCAGCCGTGATCGCTCGAGATCACCGCCGCTTCGACTTCTGCTCCGAGACCACCGAGCGCCTGATCTCCGCGCACAACATTGCCGTCCCTGTCGATGGCGAGCGGAGGCAGAGTGGGGGAGGCAGCGAGGGCGACGACCAGGTCGTGGGTCGGCGTTCCGGGGCGATCGAGGTCGCGGTCGCGAAGAATTGAGGCGAGCAGGTACCGGACCACCGGCGTGTCGCGCCCGCGGGCCAGGGCTTCGTTCAGGAGTACCAGCGCCTGTGATCGTTCGCCCCGCAGGAGCGCGGCTCTAGCCTGCTCTTCGATCGCGGCGGCTTCGCCGGCGACCGCGTGTTCGCGTGCAACCCGTGCTTCGGCGAGGGCCGATTCGGCGGCCTGGCGTGCGTCCCGCTCCGATGCCCGCGATCGCGTGATGCTCACGACAGCCGTGATCCCCACGATCGTCAGCGCCGCGAAGGCGAGGCCTCCCACCGCCACCGCCGCTCGATGGCGGCGAAGCCAGCGCGCGATCAGCTCGCGCAGCGAATACGGGCGGGCGAGGAGCTGTCCGGCTTCGAAGCGCCGGAGCTCGATCGCCATGTCACGCGCCGTCGGATAGCGATCCGCGGCACGATGGGCCATGGCCCGCTCACAGATCGCGCGCAGGTCGGCCGGAGCGTCGGGCGCGACGACCGAGAGGGAGCGCGGAGGACCGGCGGCCACCCGGCTGACCGCCTGCTCGGAGCTCTCCCCGGGCTCGAGGTAGGGCGGCGCCCCCGCAAGCACCGTGTAGAGGATCGCGCCGAGCGCGAACACATCGGTGCGCTCGTCGGTGCGATCGCCGCGCGCCTGCTCCGGCGCCATGAAACCGGGGGTTCCCATCACCGTGCCGTGCTGGGTCAAGTCGGGGGACGAGCGCGGGACCGCAGGACGCGATGTGGGCGCGGGATCCTCGTCGAGATAGCCCGCGAGTCCCCAGTCGATCACGACCGTGTCGCCGAGCTCGCCGACGAGGACGTTGGTCGTCTTCAGATCGCGATGGATGACGCGCTGGCCGTGCGCGTACGCGACCGCCTCGACGACGGCCACGACGTGATGCAATAGCGCGAGGCGCTCGGGGAGTCCCGCCGCCGCCATCACGGCCTCGTGAAGGGTCGTCCCCTCGACCCGCCGCATCGTGTAAAAGGCCATCCCGTCGGGCCATCGCCCCGCCTCGTAGACCGGGACGATCGCCGGATGCTGGAGATGCGCGGTGATCAGCGCCTCGCGTTCGAAGCGTTCGTGCAGCGCCGGGTCCAGGATCTCCTTGAGCGCGACCTGGCGCCCCAGCCGGCGATCGGTCGCCAGCGAGACCTTGCCCATGCCCCCGCTCGCGAGCTCGCGCTCGATGCTGAACGCCTCCGGATCGACCATCGCGAGCTGCGACCCACCGTTCCCCTCGTCCACCCGAACCCGGACGAGCCACCGCCACGCGTCGTCGTCGTCGTCGAGCTCGGAGAGCGCCGCCGCCGTTCGGCAGCGTTCGCAGGTGAGAAGATGTTCCTCGAGGGAGCGCGCCTCGTTGCTGCCGAGGGTCCGGAACTCGCGAGCAGCCAGGGCAACCTCCGCGCTCTCGCAGGCGTCGGTGGCGTCGGGGAACTGGGTGGGAGCGACACTCATGGGGCGTCGAGGGGTCTCGTGCGTGGAGAGGGGCTCCCCGCAGCTCGACGCCCCACGCGACGATACCTCTAACCGTGATATCCGGGCGCGTTGCCCTTGGCTTCCTGGGCCTTGGTCCAGTCGCCGAAGACATCCTCGCGTACGTCCCAGAGGTCCGGGAAGAAGCGCGTCTTCATGCCGTGCATCAACAGATCGGAGTGCTTGCCCTTCAGCGACGGCGTGCCGGCCCCGATGATGCGGTAGACGAGCATCAGGTGGCGGTAGCGCCACGTCTGGAGGAGCTGGTCGTAGTCGAGCAAGCTCTCGCAGAGCTGGAACAGGGTGTGGTGATCGTGCGGATGGTCGTAGATCTGCCGCACCGTCACGCCCTGCCGCGCGAGGAAGGCCTCGAAGGCGGGCCAGACGACCTCGCCGGGCAGCTTCAGCATCGTGCGGAAGCCGGGCGACTCCTGGCCCGAGCCGCGACCCAGGCCGAGCCGGATCGTCATGTAGTCCGTCGGCGCCATCGTATCGAGGAGATCGATCGAGTGCAGGAGGACTCGCTGGATCGTGCCTACGCGGCGGAGGGCCGTGACGGCGCGCGGGGTCTTGTCCTCCGCGATGAGGACCGCGAAGAAGCGGAGCTCGTGCTCCACCTGCTTCATGTAGAGCTCGCTGGCCTGGTGGACGATCTGGAACTGGAGCTCGTCGTGGCAGGAAAGCTCCTCCGGCTTTTTCTGCAGCGCGAGTAGCTCATCCGTGCGGATGTACTTCTCGTAGTCCGTCGTGGCCATGCTGGCGTGTTACCGCCAAACCGGCGTTATCACAACAGCTTAGGTTATTCTGTTAGCACTCTACTTCGGGGGTTGCCAGCCGCCCGACCAGTGTCTATTAAGGCGGCCATGAAGATTCGTCCGCTCCACGACCGCATTCTCGTCAAGCGCCTCGAAGAGGAGTCGAAGACTTCCGGAGGCCTCTTCATCCCGGACTCCGCCAAGGAGAAGCCGATCCAGGCCAAGGTCATCGCCGTTGGCGCAGGTAAGCGCGACAAGGACGGCAAGGTCGTCGCCCTCGAGGTGAAGGCCGGCGACAAGGTGCTGTTCAGCAAGTACAGCGGCACCGAGGTCAAGATCGACGGCGAAGAGCACCTCATCATGCGCGAGGAAGACCTCCTCGCCGTTCTCGACTGATCTCAGCGGGCTTTCTAAGGAAAACGAGGAACCATCATGGCTGCCAAGGAAATCATCTTTTCGTCTTCGGCCCGCGCGGAAATCGCCAAGGGTCTGAACATGCTCGCGAACGCGGTGAAGGTCACGCTCGGCCCGCGCGGTCGCAACGTGGTCATCGAGAAGTCGTGGGGCGCTCCCACGGTCACCAAGGACGGCGTCACCGTCGCCAAGGAAATCGAGATCGAGAACAAGTTCCAGAACATGGGCGCGCAGATGGTGAAGGAGGTCGCTTCGAAGACCTCTGATGTGGCCGGCGACGGCACCACCACCGCGACCGTGCTCGCGCAGGCGATCTACAACGAGGGCGCGAAGCTCGTGGCCGCGGGTCTCAACCCGATGGACCTCAAGCGCGGCATCGAGGCCGCCGTCGTCGTCATCGTCGAGCAGATCAAGGCGATGTCGACCCCGACGAAGGGCAAGGAAGACATCGCCCAGGTCGGCACCATCTCTGCCAATGGCGACACCGAGATCGGCGAGATGATCGCCGAGGCGATGAAGAAGGTCGGCAAGGAGGGCGTCATCACGGTCGAAGAGGCCAAGACGATGCAGTCCGAGCTCGACGTCGTCGAGGGTATGCAGTTCGACCGCGGCTACCTCTCGCCGTACTTCGTCACGGACAGCGAGCGCATGCAGGTCGTCCTGAACGACGCCTACATCCTCCTGTACGAGAAGAAGATCTCGAACATGAAGGACCTCCTCCCGGTCCTCGAGCAGGTGGCCAAGCAGGGCAAGCCGCTCCTGATCGTCGCCGAGGACGTCGACGGTGAGGCGCTCGCGACGCTCGTCGTGAACAAGCTCCGTGGCACGCTCCAGGTCGCCGCCGTCAAGGCGCCCGGCTTCGGCGATCGCCGCATCGCGATGCTCACGGACATCGCCGCCCTCACCAACGGCCAGGCGGTCACCGAGGACCTCGGCCTCAAGCTCGAAGGGCTCACGCTGGCCGACCTCGGCCGCGCGAAGCGCATCACGATCGACAAGGACAACACGACGATCATCGAGGGCGCCGGTAAGAAGGAAGCGATCGACGCGCGCGTGAAGCACATCCGCGCTCAGGTCGAGGACACCACCTCCGACTACGACCGCGAGAAGCTCCAGGAGCGCCTCGCGAAGCTCGTCGGCGGCGTGGCCGTCATCAAGGTCGGCGCTGCGACCGAAGTCGAGATGAAGGAGAAGAAGGCGCGCGTCGAGGACGCCATGTACGCGACCCGCGCGGCCGTCGAAGAGGGCATCGTCCCCGGCGGCGGTGTCACCCTCGTCCGCAGCATCGCGGCGCTCGACAAGCTCACGTTCGACGATGACCGCCGCTACGGCGTGAACATCATCCGCCGCGCGCTCGAGGAGCCGCTGCGCCAGATCGCGGGCAACGCGGGCGTCGATGGCTCCATCGTCGTCGCGAAGGTCAAGGAAGGCACGGGCGGCTTTGGCTTCAACGCCGCCACGCTGCAGTACGAGGACCTCGTCAAGGCGGGCGTCATCGACCCGGCCAAGGTCGTCCGCACGGCGATCCAGAACGCGGCGTCGGTCTCGGGCCTCATGCTCACGACCGAGACGCTCATCGCCGAGAAGCCGAAGGCCGAGGCCAAGCCCGGCGACAGCAACCTGCACGAGTACGAGTAGGCAGCTCGCACCCTGACTAACGGATCGGTCCTTGCGGGCCGGTCCGTTCGTCGTTTCGGTGCGCCGGACTACGGAGGTAACGCAACCGGACCAGCCACGTGTCGCCCGCGCGGCCACACGGGTTGCCATGTGCCCATTCGCGTGAGCATAGCGATCATGCGGGGTTGTGCACCGCGTGGCGCGATCTGCCCATTTCGCTGCCATAGCGATCCAATGGTGCGGGCCTTGCTGTGAAGGCTGGTCATGAAAGCCGTGGTCCTGACGTTCGTCGCTCTCGCAGGCTTGGTCGGATGCACCGTCGGTGGGTCCGGGGACACCACGAACGCAGACGTCGGCGACCAGGAACCCCTGGTCCCGGCCGACGATTCGTCGGGGGTCGGCAGCGACAACGTCAACCTCATGCCGGGTGATCAGGCCCGGGTGTGCGATGCGACGGCCCTGAATCTGCGCAGCGGGCCGAGCACGAACGACGAGATCTTGAAGGTCATGCCCAACGGTTCGACCTCGACTGTGGTGTCGGTCCAGGGCTCCTGGGTGCAGCTCGACTGGACCGGCGCGGTGGGCTGGTCGTCAGCGCGCTACCTCTGCGCCGTCACGCCGGATACGACGGCGCCGCCCACGGGCGAAGGTCTCAGCTCCACCGAGATCTCCCGCGAGAGCTTCCTCTCGATCGCGGCCGCGTCGGTTGGCTTCTCGTACTACTGGGGTGGTGGCCGCCTCGCCGAAGGCGCGCCCCCGGGCGCCTGCTACGGCTCGTGCCCGAACTGCCGCCACGAGGGCAGCTACGGCGCGGATTGCTCCGGCTACATCGGCAAGACCTGGCTCTTGCCCGCGTCGCTGCCCATGGACGCGAACAAGCACCCGTACTCGACGGCGAGCTTCGCCGGCAGCAACGCGTTGTGGTCGGGCGTCAACCGCACCAACATCCTGCCGGGTGACGCGCTCGTGTACCGCTCGAGTGGCTCGGGCCACATCGTGCTGTACGAGAAGGACGACCCGTGGGGTTCGTTCTGGGCGTACGAGGCGCGTGGCTGCAGCTACGGCATCGTCCACAACATCCGCACGGCGGGCTCAGCCTACAAGGCGATCCGCCGCGCGGGACTCTAGATCGTGCAGCCGAACTCTTTCGCGCCGGCCTTGTAGCCGTCGTTCATCTCCTGGCAGCGCTTGGTGACGTCGTCCCCCATGCCGCCATACTCGATCCAGCTCGAGAGCTCCTGGCCATAGCGATCGAGCACGCTGTCGCGGATCGACTGCTTGATCGAGGTGCAGGCCGCGATCTTCTTCACCGTCTCGGTGGTGGCGTCGCAGGCCATGACGCCCGTCTTGAACATGATGCCGGGCGCGGGGAAGCCCCACTTGTACATGGAGTTTGGCTGATCGCTCGGGAAGCAGTCACCGAGCTCGTACATCTGGCCGTTCGAGATGATCATGCAGGCGCGGCGCGTGGCATCCCACTTGTCCGTGGTGCACGTCGACGCCAGCTTCTCGCGCGACTCCTTGATCACCCGGGTGCGCTCCGCGGCGTCGATCGCCGTCAGCTTGCCGCGGATCGCGTCATCGCCATAGAACGAGAGCGAGACGGCCTTGCAGTCGATCGTCTTTGGCTTCTTCTTCAGGGCGACGAGCTTCTCGTACTTGCCGCGCGAGTCGGCGATCATGTTCGCGAGCGAGTTCTTCGTCGTCGGGGCGAGCTTGTTGCGGCACGCCTCGATGCTCGCCGCATCCTTCGCGGCGCCGAAGCACTTCTTCTCCGGGTTCTTCCACTGCATGTTGCACGCCCGCGCGATGAACTGCTTGCGCTGCGCGACGAGGAAGTCCCGATCGGGCACCTTCTCGCCGATGGCGGGCGCGTACATCGCGACGTCCCCCAGCGTCGTCTCGCACGCGATCCACTCTTCCTCGGGCTGGCCAGGGCCGCCGCCCATGCCGCCGTACATGCCGCCGTAGCCCGCGCCGCCATAGCCGGCACCGCCGACCACGCCCTGGTCGAGCTTCATCGTCGTGGAGTACTCCCAGTCCTCGATGCGACGCTCGTACTTGTACTGGAGATCCGACGACAGGTTGGAGAGGCAGCTGAATGCCGACGCGCGCTTCGGGAAGCACTTGAGCGTCTCCTCGTCCCACTGATCGGTCAGGCAGAGCGCAACGATCTCGGCCTCACCGGCCGTGCGCGCGCGGTCCCAGTGCTTCGTCGGGATCTTGCCGGGACCGCGCTCCTTGAGGAGCATGCGCGCCGCTGTCTGGCAGCTCGGGCCATCGTCGGCCTTGGCCTCCGTCGCGGCGACCTTCTCGGCGACCGGCTGGTTGCCCGTCGGGGTGGGCGGCGGTGTTGCCGTCTTGCCACCACACGCCCACATCAAAACGACCGCAGCCAGCGAGCCCCTCTTCATTCTGCCTCCTGCGGGAATTCTCCCACACGAAGCGGGTCAACGATCGGGGGCGCGCGGTTGTTCCAGAAGCTCCGCCTCCCAGATATCTCCCGCTCGGGTCGCGCGTCCGACGAGGATCGCTCACCATCACGACGACTCGCGAGCAGCTTCGCACCGTTTGGAGACCACGCGAGTTGGCGAACCGGATACGGCGGGAGATCGGGCGCGAACCGTCGCGTCGTCCGGTCTTCTGATCCAGCAGCATGACGATGCGCGGCCCGAGCGGTGGAAGCTCACGGCCTGATGGCGCGGAAGCCCGGTCGGCCGCCGGGACAGGTGTCGCGGGTGACGCACCTGCGACCGGCACCTGGATCCGGCGGGTCGTGGGGAACCCGCGGAACCAGCTCGCCGTCAAGATCTCCGACGTGATCCTCCCGGATCCGTGAGGCGAACTTGTCGCCGACACGACACGTGTCGGAATCGTTCACACTCGTTCGTCTCAATTGCATGAACGAACGGGACGCGAGGGGGCACACACGTTGCTACCCTCACGTGGCTTCCATGCGACTTGTTGGATTTGGTGTCGCCGCGCTCACGCTCGGTACCAGCGTGGCAATGGCCCAACCAGACGGAGCCACGGCTCCGGAGGGGGGGCCACCGCCTGCGGACCCGGCCAGTCAGCCGACCATCCTGGTGCGCGGCCGGGTGATCGATGCGTTCGGCAAGCCGGTCCGCAAGGTCAAGGTGGCGGTCGAAGCGTCCGACGTCACGACCATGACGGACAAGGACGGCTTCTTCAAGCTGACCGCCCCGATCGGCGCGACCCTCACGTTCGAGAACGATCTGTACGAGGCCAGCATCGCCATCGTGACCGGCGAGGTCATCGATGACGTCGTGATGCTCGTGCCGAGCGCGGAGACGATCGAGATCTCCGGTGAGGCGCCCGCGGCCGCTCCGGGAGCGGCCAAGCTGGATCGCCAGGAGCTCCAGCGGATTCCCGGCACCGGCGGCGATGTCGTGCGTGCGCTGACCATCATGCCCGGCGTGGTCAACTCGCAGCTCCCCATCGGGTACTCCGGCGTCGTGATCCGCGGGTCGTCCCCGCAGGACAGCAAGGTCTTTGTCGACAACTTCGAAGTCCCCGTGCTGTTCCACCAGATCGGGTTCCGCGCGATCACGCCGGCGGAGACGATCCAGTCGCTCGACTTCATCCCCGGCGGCTTCGATGTCGCGTACGGACGAGCCTCGTCGGGTATCGTGAAACTGACGACCCGGCCCGGGTCCGAGAACCGGACGAACCAGGCCGAGGTCTCGTTCGTCGATGGCGGCGTGGTGGCGCAGGGGCCGGCGGGCAAGGACACGCGGTACCTGCTCGCCATCCGGCGCTCGACGATCGACTTCGTGCTCCCCCCCTGATCCCCGAGAGCGTCGATCTGTCGCTCACGACGGTGCCCCGGTACTGGGATGGCCAGGTCCGCGTCGATCACAAGGTGAACGCCAAGTGGGACGCCACGCTCTCCACCGTCGGCACCGACGACACGTTCGAGCTCGTGGCGAGCAAGGACGAGGACGCGGCCGAGAAGCGCTTCTTCAATCGCACCCGCTTTCTCCGCTCGACCGCGAACGCGCGCTACCACGACGACGGGTGGACCGCTGACCTGTCGATGTCGTCGCTGATCCAGGAGTTCACTTTCGAGCTGGGCGCGTTCCAGTACATCGAGATCGACAAGGTCGAGGTCACGCCGCGCTTCGAGGTCGCAAAGACCAGCGCGGAGGCCGGTGGCCTCGCGAACGTGCAGTGGCGCTTCGGCGGCGAGGCTCCCCTCTCGCGCTACGGCATCTCGATCGCCCTGCCCCGCGAGCCCCGCGAGGGCGAGCCCGGGATGATGGATCCGTTCGATCCCGAGGACACGACGACTCGCTTCGACGGCAAGGTCTGGACCCCGAACGTGGCGGTGTGGACCGCGCTATCGGCCGACCTCGAGAAGGACAAGATCCGCGCGACGGTCGGCGTGCGCGCCGAACACTTCGGGCGGCCCAACGAGACCGTGGTGCAGCCGCGCGGCGAGCTATCGTGGAAGTTCGACAAGGCCTGGACGGCCCGGTTCTCGGCGGGTCTGTTCTCGCGGCCCCCGGAGTTCCAGAGCGAGCTCCTCACCGAGTCGCTCCAGAGCGAACGCTCGCGGCAGGCGATCCTCGGCCTCCAGTACCAGCCCCGTGAAGGCTTCCGGACCCAGGCTTCGCTCTACTACACCGATCGGCACGCGCTGATCACGACCGAAGACTTCATGACGGGCGCGCTGGGGAACCGCGGGCGCGGCCGCTCCTACGGCACCGAGCTCCTCGCGACGTATCGCGGGGGACCCTGGTTCGCGTGGATGGCGTACACGCTGTCGCGGTCCGAGCGCGTCGACCGGCCCGGCGAGGACAACCGGCTCTTCTCGTTCGACCAGCCGCACAACCTGAACCTCGCCCTCTCCTGGCAAAAGGGGAAGTGGCAGTTCGGCGGCCGGTTCCAGGTGTACTCCGGCCTGCCCTTCACGCCCGCGACCGGCTCGTTCTTCGATAGCGATCGCAACCTGTACGTCCCGACGTACGCCGAGCCGAACAGCGATCGCGTCGAGGTCCACCATCAGCTCGACCTCCGTGTCGACCGCACGTGGAAGGCCGGGCCTGTCTTGATCACGGGCTTCCTCGACGTCCAGAACGTCTACGCCAACTCGAGCGTCGTCTCGTACATCTACAGCTTCGACTACACGACGCGCAGCGCGTTCCGCACGATTCCGATCATCCCTTCGCTCGGCATCCGAGGTGTGTTTTGAGAGTCCTGCTCGCCGTCTCCATCGCGTTGTTCGCTGGTTGCATCGATGATCTCCCGCTCGAATGGGATCTCGACTACACGCGCATCGTCGCCGTCCGGGCCGAGCCGCCGGGAATCGTATCGGGCGAGGTCTCGACGATCACGTCGCTGATCGCGAACGAGGGCGCGCCGGCCCAGGAGCTTCCCCCGGAGGGGGCCGTCGTCGTGGCGCCGATGAGCCTCGCATCGAGCCTGGTCGCCACGAACGGACAGTGGACGGTCACCGTGCCCGACGAGGCCGCCCTGCAGGCCGCTCGCACCGAGCTCGGCTTGATGCCCGGGGCCCCCGTGCCGCTCTCGGTGGGCGTGTCGTATCAGGCGGGCTCGCTCCTCGCGGTGAAGACGGTCTACCTCGGTGAGACGCGCACCAATCCGTCCATCGACAGCGCCACGATCAATGGCGAGCCGCTGCGTGACAAGACCGAGCTCGTCATCGACGCGGCCGTCGAGACGCCCTTGTTCGTCGAAGCCGTCCTGGAAGACGACATCAACTGGCTCACCTCGGTGGGCACGATGAGTGACTACGACCTGCCGACCTCCGCGTACATCAAGGTGGACGACGACGACCGCCTCGAAGGCGAGCTCGCCCTGGTGTTCCGCGATGCGCGCGGCGGCGTGACCTGGCGCGTCTGGCCGATGCGGGCCGAGGGCACGCCGATGCCCGCGCTCTAGCAGGCCGCGCCGCGTGCGAGCGAAGGATCGAACCGCGTCGCCATCCGGCGCGATCGCCTCGGCCGTCGTCGAGCACTACGCGGCGATCAAGCGCGACCTGCCGTGGCGCCGGTCACGCGATCCGTATGCGATCTGGGTCTCCGAGATCATGTGCCAGCAGACCCGCGTGGCCACGGTGATCCCCTACTGGGAGCGCTGGATGGCCCGCTTTCCGACCGTGCGCGCGCTGGCCGAGGCACCACTCGATGACGTGCTCGCGGCGTGGGCGGGGCTCGGCTATTACTCGCGCGCGCGCAATCTGAAGGCGGGCGCGCAGGCGGTGATGGCGCGTCCCGACGCCGCGATGCCCACGCGGGCGGCCGAGTTGCGCACCGTGCCCGGCATCGGTCCGTACACGGCGGGGGCGATCGCGTCGATCGCGTTCGGCGAGCGCACGCCCCTCGTCGACGGCAACGTCGCCCGGGTGCTCGCGCGCGTGTGCGGAATCGAGCTCGACGTGAAGTCCACGGCGGGCGGCAAGGCGCTATGGGCGGCCGCGGCCGAGGTCATGGCGGGACTGCCCGCGAGCTACGCGCCCGGTGATCTGAACCAGGGCCTGATGGAGCTCGGCGCGACCACCTGCACGCCCACGAACCCCCGGTGTCTGATCTGTCCGCTGTCCGGACAGTGTGTGGCCGCGCGGACCGGGCGACAGGACGAGCTCCCGGTGATGCCCGTGCGCAAGAAGGAGAAGGACCTCCCCCTCCTCGCGCTTCGCCTCGTGTGGATGCAGGAGGGCGACGAGATCCTTCTCGCGCGGCGGCGGCCCGAGGGGCTGTTCGGTGGTTTGTGGGAGCTGCCATCGGACGAGCTCGCGCGGCGCCTCGGTTCCGCGATCGATGACGAGGTCGTGGCGACCCACGCGCAGACGTTGTCGCACCGCCGGCTCACCGTGGACCTCGTACGTGGACGCCTGCCTGCGCGGCTTGTGACCGATGGTGATCCGAGCTACGACGCGCTCGCGACGGTCCGGATCGCGGACGCACGCCAGCTCGGCATTGCCGCCGCCACCTCCGCTCTCCTGCGCACGTACGAGGACACTCCATGGAGCTCAATCCCGCCGCGCTCGCCCTCTTCGTCGAGGGCTACCAGAAGATCGTCGAAGGTATCGGGGTCCTCGGGTTCGACACGCAGGACGCGAACTTCGTCGACACCGCGGTCCGAGCCGCGAAAGGCTTCCACGAGCTCATCCACGACCAAACGCAAGCGCGGGCGGAAGTAGAGACGCTGCTCGCGAAGACCTTCCCCGCGAAGTACACGGAGATGGTCATCTCGAAGCACAACACCGCGTTCGGCGTGTGCCCGCACCACCTGCTGCCGGTCATCTACCGCATCTCGATGGCGTACATCCCGACGGAGAAGGTGCTCGGGCTGTCGAAGCTGTCGCGCCTCGCCCGCCTCCTGGCGCGTGGTCCGCGCCTGCAAGAGGATCTCACCCACGAGCTCGCCGACGCGTTGCACGAGCAGCTGCAGTCGCAGGGCTCGGCGGTCTACATCGAAGGTCTGCACATGTGCATGGCGGCGCGCGGCGTCGGCGCCCACGAGGCGCGCCTCGTCACCTCGGGTGTGCGGGGCGTGTTCCTCGAGAACCCGGCGACGCGCGAAGAGTTCATCAAGCTCGTGGTCGCGCCTTCGATCACCCTGGTGTGATGCTCGGCCGGAGATGCGCTGTCTGCCGCACAGGTTGTGCGGCCCCCTGCACAGTGCGACCTCGTCGCTGGGAGCGAAGGTCCCACGTTTGGGGCATTCACTCCGGCTCCCTGACCCGCCCAACCTCTGGACCACGCGTGGCATGAAGTGCAAATGCGCGCTGGTGCGGCGCTCGCATTGGCCGCGACACATATGTGGGCCCTGGCGACGACGGTTCTCCTCGGAGTGATGGTCACCGGCTGTGCCACGGTCGGCGACGATGATTTCATCGAGCCGGAGGTCGAAGAGGGACTCGACACCGACCTCGGGGGCAAGTCCGACGACTGGTTCGACTCGGGCTGGGTCTCGGTCGGCCGCGGCGTCGCATACCAGAAGGTCAACGACCAGCCCGGCATCCTGATCGCCTACGGCGGCTACTCGGCGCGCATCGGCTACACCGCGGCGTGGGCCAGCGAGCTCGTGAATGCGCGCCTCGGCGAGGCCGGGGTCGGTCATGTCTACGCCGTGCAGGGCCCGCAGGATCCGGGCTACGCGGCGCAGGAGATCGGCAACTCGAAGATCCGGCCCCACCTGCTCGGCTTCGATGACGGTACCGCCCCCATCTTCGTCGTCGCGCACTCGAGCGGCGCGTTCGTCGCACACGAATTCCTGCGGCAGCTGAGCACCGCCGGCCGCGACGACATCCTCGCCCGCATCAGCTACTCGAACCTCGATGGTGGGGGCAGCGGTCTCTCGACGGCTCTCGCGAACAAGCTCGGCGCGCTGCAGTTCGTCTACGCGAAGGATCCGGCGCTGACCTCCGGTCTCTCGCAGAACCATGGCGCCGCGAAGTCGCTCTTCTCGGCGTACCGCGGCACGGGGGCGACCCTGTTCGAGGTGAACATCCGCGGCACAGGCTGCCAGTCGGGCGCCGGCTGGTGTCTCCACGACGTGGTCATCACCCACAAGCCGCACAACCCGCTCCGCTACGACCTCGCGCGCGACTACACGAACTTCACGGACCGCGCCGTCACGACCGAATACTTCGAGCCACTCATCGTTCCCTGACGCAACCAGCCCCTTCCTCGTGGTGTCCTCCCGGGGATGCTGCGCGCCCCTCTGCTGGTCGCCTTCGTGGCGGGATGTACGAAGCCGGCCCCGCCCCGTCCCCCCATGGTCGTCGAGGCCCCGCCCCCGGTCGTGGCCCCGCCCGTCGAGACCGCGCCCGCGTCGCCGTGGACGGTTCGCGTCCGGGTGATGGCCTGGCTCCCCGAGGGTGAAGTCGAGGTCGGCGAGCTTCCGGGCCTCACCGCGCTCCCGACGGGTCCCTGGTACGTCGAGCCCATCGCGCCGCTGACGGCCACGACCTTCACCGCGCTGCTCGGCATCGTGCGGTCCGAACGCGTCCCCGGCCTGTCGCTGCGCGGTCAGGCGATCGCCGCCTGGGCGGATCAGCTGCATGACCTCCCTGACCTGAAGGCGTTGCTCCTCGACGGCACCGACCTCGATGCCGGAGCCATCCAGAAGCTGTCACCCGACCTGCGCATCGACCGGCTCGGCGTGGCGCGCACCCTCGTCGATGACGCGGCGCTCGGCTGGATCGCCGCGAACCTCGGGGACACCGTGCTCGCGCTCGATCTCGAGGACACGCCCGTCACCGACGCCGGTGCGAAGACCGTGGCCGCGCAGATGCACCTGAAGACCCTCGTGCTCGCCGGCACCCGTCTCACCGATGCCGGCGGCGCGGCCCTGGGTCAGCTCACCGACCTCGACATCATCGACCTGGGGGGCACCGAGATCGGCGCCCAGACCATCGCCGCGCTGCGAACCCTCCACCCGCGCCAGCTCTTCATCGACCACACCTACGTCGGCAAGGAGCTCGCGACCCTCGCGCCCCTCGCCCCCGGCCTCATCCGCTTCAACGCCTCGGACCTCGTCGGCTACAAGCCCACCGACACCGATGTCGCCTGGCTCGCCAAGGCGCCCGCCCTCGTCGATATCGGCCTCTCCGGCAGCAAGATCACCGATGCCACCGGGCTGCCCCTCGCCTCCCTCCCGCTGCTCATGACGGTGCACCTCGCCGGCACCGCCATCACCAAGGCGACCATCAGCAAGCTCACCGCCCTCGCCGAGCTCCGCAACATCGACCTCGCCGACACCCCCGTCGACGACGACGCGGCCGCGCTCCTCCTCGCCAAGCCCAAGCTCCGCAGCCTCCGCCTCGACGGCACCTGGATCACGGACGCCGCCCTCGCCGGCCCCGTCTCCCCCGTCCTCTCCGAGCTCTGGCTGTCCCGGACCGCCGTCACCGACGCCGGCCTCGCCATCCTCGATCGCCTCCCCGCCCTCGAGGCCCTCGGCGTCGCCAAGGACCGCATCGGTGATCCCACCGTCGCCCGCATCGCCAAGCTGTCCGATCTCCGGACACTCGTCCTCTCCAAGACCGAAGCGTCCGACCCTGCCCTCCGCGCCCTCGCCGCCCTCACCAAGCTCGAGCGCCTCTATCTCGACAGCACCTCCGTCACCTCGACCACCCTCGTCGCCCTCGCGCCGCTCGTCGACCTCGACACCCTCCACCTCACCGACACCAACGTCGACGACTTCGCTATCCCGACCCTTCGCTCCTTCACCGGCCTCACCGAGCTGGCCATCGGCAACACCCGCATCCGCTCCGGCATCACCGATCTCGATGCCTGGCCCCACCTGCGCACCCTCTCCCTCTACGGCCAGGACACGGATGACTCCCTGCTCCCTGCCTTCGCCCGCCGGACCTCCCTCACCGCCCTCGACCTGTCAGCAACCGACATCGAGGATCCCGTCGCCCTCCTGGCCCTGCCCAATCTACGGACCCTCGGCCTCTGGCAGGTCGCCCTGTCCCCCGCCGGCAAGAAGACGGTTCAGAAGCTGGCCAAGCGCGGCGTCGACGTCGTGGAGTAACGCCAGTGTCGCAGGGGTCCGACCCCTGCGACACCCCCTGCGACACCTACCAGCCCAGGGTCCGGCGGACCGAGCGCATTCGTGCTCGGATAGGCGGGTGCGAACGGTCTATGTCCACGGCTTTGCCGGCACGCCGGCGGTGTGGGACGGGATCGCGCCGCCGGATGCGGCGAGGGCGTGGCTGCCCGGGCACCGTCCGAATCCCGGACATCAAGGGGCGCCGCCCCCGGTCAGCGCGTCGACGTGGAATGGACAGCTCCACGCAGTTGCCGAGGACATCGGGATTGTCGATGTCGTGGTCGGGTACTCGCTCGGGGCACGCGTGGGGCTGGGGCTGGTCGCGATGGGATTCGTACCGCGGGCGATCTTGATCGGGGTCAACCCGGGGCTCGCGAGCGAGGGGGAGCGTGCGGAGCGCCGGGCCGGCGATGCGCGGTGGGCGGCGATGCTGAGGGAGCAAGGGATCGAGGCGTTCGGTGACGCGTGGGAGGCGCAGGCGCTGTTCGCATCGCAGGCGCGGGCGGACGCGGGGAGGCGGGCGGCGCGGCGGGCGGCGCGGCGGGGGCTGGATGCCGAGGGGTTGGCGCGGAGCCTCGAGACGATGGGACTCGCGGAGATGCCGGACTACCGGGGGGTGGTGGATGAGCGGGTGCGGCTGATCGTCGGAGGGGACGACGCGAAGTACCTGGCGATCGCGCGGGGGCTACCGGCGGCGCTGACCGTGATCGAGGGGTCGGGGCACGATCCCACGCTGGAGCAGCCGGAGCGGCTGCGGGAGGCGATCGCGGCGGTCAGGTGGTGAAGAGGGTGATGAGCTCGTCCGGGATGCGCTGCGGGCGGCCAGAGGAGAGGGACATGAGAGCCCAGGTGGTGGCAGCGCGGCAGACGACGGTGTCGCCGCGGCGGAGCTCGGACTTGCGGATGCACGAGGCGGGGCGCCAGGAGTCGACCCAGGTCTCGGCGGTGAGAGTCTCGCCCTCGCGAACCTGCGCGATGTAGTCGATCTCGTGACGGCGCACGACGAAGATCGAGCCGAAGGCGCGGTACTCGGGGTGGTCCCAGCCGCGGGCGCGCGAGTGGGCCATGGCGACGTCGAGGACCCAGCGCAGGTAGACCTGGTTTCCGACGTGTCCCAGCTCGTCGATATCGGCGGCCACCGCGGTGATGGGAATCGCGAAGCGGACGGGAGGACACAAAGACACGGTCGCGGACTCTACAGTAACGTGACACGCATGATCGAAAGTCCGGGGGCACTCAGGACGAGGCTGGAGCATGGTGAGGGGAACCCGGCGGAGGCGGTGGCAGTGCTCGCCGTCGCCGCCCTCGAGGCATCGACGCGGGCGCATCGACTGGATGCCTGCCGACTGCTGGGAGACCTGGCCGGGCGGGCGCTGGGGGCGAGCTGGGAGGCGGCAGAGCGCGCGGCGTTCGCGCTGCTCGAGGCGGCGCGACTCGTCGATACGGCCGCCGACCGGCGCGGCGTCCTCGGTGCGATGGGGCGCGGCTTCCGGAACATCTGGCTCCTGCCGTACGTGCACCGGCGGCTGTCGGACCGCGATCCGACGATCGTCGCCTCGGCGCTGCAGGCGGCCGGGGGGCTTGGATTCCCGGCGCTCGAGGAAGCGGTCGCCGGGTTCATCGTCGAGACGTCTCCACCGGCTCTGCGGCGCGCGGCTATCGGGGCGCTGGGGCGCATGGGCGCGATGAGCGCGGTCGACCGGCTCGTGCCCCTCATCATGGGCGACGCGATGGAGGCGGCGGCCGCGCTCACGGCGCTGACGGAGATCCGGTCGCCCGCGGCCCGCGACGCGGCGCTCGTGGTGCTCGGCCAGGATCTCGAGCCCGAGGTGCAGATCGCGGCGGTGCGATACCTCGCGGAGCTGGGCGCGCTGGAGGTGCTGCCCATGTTGCGGCGCCTCGCGCGCCACGACGACGCCGAGATCCGCTTCGCATCGCGCCTCGCGGCGCGCGCCCTCGAGGACGAGCGCAACCGCGATGCGGCCGGGCGCTTCCTTGTGGCCCTCGGCGAGCCTGATCGTGCGGTGCGGGCGGCGCTCGCCCGGAGGCTGCGCACGCTCGCGGTGAGTGACGTCCTCGAACAGGCCGAAGTGCTGCTCGCGGACGATCCGCGCGGCGTGGTGCAGATTCTCGGCGAGCTCCGCGATCCGGAGATCACGCGGTACCTGCTCGGCGTCGCCGAGCGGCCCGGCCTCGACGTCGAGGTGCGCTCGCGCGCCGTCGGTGCGATCGAGGCGGATCAGCCGTGGGAGCGCTCGGCGCTGTCGGAGCTCGCGCATCGCGAGACGGCTGACGAGCAGATTCGCGCCGCCGCCATCCAGGCGATGGGGGCGTTCGCGAGCGGCACGGAGGTCGTGGAGCGCCTCGGCGATCTGGCGGGGTCACCGTCCAGCGCGATCCGTGGCGCGCTGCTGTGGGCCCTGCAGCTCGGCGGGCGCTCGACCGGAGGGGCCGGGCCCGCGAAGTCCTCGACGCCCAGCCCGACCGCCGTGGCGGCCCTGAGCTCGGCCGCGATCGTGTTGCCGCCGATCGATGACGAGGACGAGTTGCCGGCGAAGCGGCAGCGCCTCGGCACGGATCCAGGCCAGATCAGCGTGATGGGCCCCGTGATCGCGCCGATGCTCGACGACGAAGCCCCCATGGTGCGACGCCGTGCGGCCTACGTCGCGGGCAACCTCGGGCTCACCGAGCTCGCGCCGGTGCTGCTGCGTCGCTGCGTGGCGACGGAGCCGTCGGACCTGCGTCTCGCGGCCTACGTGGCGCTGGCCGAGCTCGCGCTCCCCGCGACGGCGGCCGAGCTCGTGGCGCTCATCAAGAAGGAAGAGGATCCGCGGGTCCTCGGCGCCGCCGTCACCGCGCTCGTCGCCACCGCGCCGGAGGTGAAGGTCGTGGCGTCACTCGCGGGGCGCGCGTCGCAGTTGATCGCAGCTCCGGAGCCGCGCTTGCGCGAGGTGGGCGCAGAGCTCGCCGGCATCCTCGGCGGCGCGGTGCCCGCGGGCGTGATCACGCCGCTCACCGAGGACGACGCGCCTGCGGTCCGCGGAGCCGCGATCGCCGCCCTGGGGCGCATCGCCGACCCGAGCAGCGAAGCCGTCCTGCTGAACGCGATGCGAGACGACGACCCGGCCGTTCACGAGCGCGCCGTCACCGGCCTCCTGCGGCTCGGCACGGCGAAGTCCCTCGCCGAAGCGATCGCCTTCGTCGCTGGTGATGGCGATCCCACGGCGCGTGGCACCGTCGCCGCCGCGATCACGATCGGGCGTCCACATGCCGCCGCGCTCGGTCCCGCCATCGACGCCGCGCTACGCCGCACGGACGCCGACGATCCGGCCTTCGAACCATTGCTGCGCCTGAAGATCGAGACGTCGGCGAGCACCAGTGCCGCCCCCGCGCCGATCGACGTCGACGGCGAGATCACGTCCGCGTTCCCGAGCTTCGCGCAGATGACGAAGCTCTCCGGCTTCGATGCGATGATCCGCAGTCTCCGCACGGCGGAGTCGTTATTCCAGTCGACGGGTCAGGCCCTCCGCAGCGGCGAAGCCGCGAGGACTGACGATCGAAACGCCAGCGCGCATGCGCTGGACGCGGATCTCTCGCCGCCCATCACGCTGTGGATGAAGGTGCTCGAGAACTACGTCCACGCCTTCCTCGGGCCGCGCCTCGCCGGTCTCCAGCGCGACCCCGGGATGCTCTTCGACTACGTCGATCGCGTCATCGGCGGCAGCTGGGGCAGCTACGCGCGCTGGCTCGAGCCAAAGTGGCGCGATCCGGCGGAGGTCGGGGGCGCCAAGGTCGAGATCCCGCTGCGCGCGATCACGAACGCCGTGCGCGAGCTCCAGGAGCACCGCCGCAAGCGCCTCGACTCGCCGCTCTCCGTCACGGAGTGGGCCCGCATGCTGGTGCTGTTCGCGGTGGATCACCCGACGGGCTTCAAGAACCTGTTCAAGCTCGGCGGCAAGGAGGCCAAGGCGAACGAGCGCACGGTCGCCCTCGCCCACCGGCTCCACACCCTCGCCGCCGTCCGCAACCTCGTCACCCACCGGGCGAGCGCGGGGGCTGCCACCTTGGCAGCGTTCCGGAAGAGCTACTACACCGCGTTCGAAGACCTGGTCGCTCTGGCGTGACCGTGGCAAGGTCACGGACGTGAAGGGACTTGGAGCACTCATCGCCATCGCTGGCGGCCTGGTGCTCGTGCTGCTCGTCGTGCTGAAGGGTCTGCTCGCCGAGGACACGCACGCCGAGCCGATGGCGACGGTCAAGCCGGTCGCGGCCCCGCCGGGCCTGCGCGAGCAAGCGCCCGGACCGCCCACCATTGTCCCCGGCACGCGCACGCCCCGGGCGGCCGTGGCGGCGAAGACCGCCAAGAGCGCCCCGGTCGAGCCCGCGCCCTTGGTGGTCAACGAGTCGCCCGCCGACAAGGCGTTCGCCGGCGACCCCGATGACGACCCTCCGACGAGCAACGATCCGGTCGCGACCAAGGCCACCTTGCGGACGGCGATGGAGACCGTCGAGCCGCAGGTGCGCGAGTGCATCTCGCGGTTCAGCAACGGCGTGTCGGGCACGGTGATGGCGACGTGGAACGTCGTCAGCAAGCGCGGTCAGTCCCTCGTCGAGGCGCCGGGCATCGACAGCGACGGCACGACGATCGAGAACCAGGATCAGCTGCTCGACTGCCTGAAAGACACTGCCTTCCAGATGAACTTCGCGCCCAATCCCGGCGGCATGCCGGTGATCGCGACGCGCAAGATCACGATCGAAAGCGGCACCCTGGTCAGCCAGGAGATGCTGCACTTCCGTCGGATTCACTGAACGCGACGGTTTCCGCGCCGGCGGGCATCGACGGCTGCCCGTCGGGCGCGATCGATTCGAGGCGGGGCAAGGCGCCGACGTCGCCGGTGATGAGGCGCGCCCCGCGCTTGTACGAGAGCCATGACGACACCCACGAGAACATCACCACGAAGCGGTTCTTGAAGCCGACGAGGAAGAAGATGTGGACGGCCCACCACATGAGCCAGGCCAAGAAGCCGCTGAGCGCGACCCGCTTCGTCGCTGCCACCGCCGAGGCGCGACCGATGGTGGCCATGTTGCCCTTGTCCCAGTAGGCGAAGGGCTTCCGCGCCGGTGTGCCGCGCACCTCGGCCGCGATCTGCTTCGCGACGTGCTTGCCGCCTTGCAGCGCGCCCTGCGCGACGCCTGGCACCTGCGCGCCCTTGCTCGTCATGAGCGCGAGGTCTCCGATGACGAACACCTCGGGGTGGCCCGGGATCGATAGATCGGGCTCGACGATCACGCGGCCCGCCTTGTCGCGCGGGACGCCCAGACTCGCCGCCAGGGGCGACGCCTGCACGCCCGCCGCCCACAGCACGGTGCGCATGCCGATGCGGTGCTCACCCGTCGCGTCCTTGATGGTGACGCCGTGCGGGTCGATGCCGACCACGCGCGTGTTCAACCGCACCTCGACGTGGCGCTTCTCGAGGGAGCGCTTGGCCGCCTCGCCGAGCTTGGGCGGGTACGCCTGCAGCACGCGATCGGTGCCCTCGAAGAGCAGGACCTTCACGTCCGTCGAGTCGATCGTGCGAAAATCATGTACGAGCGTCTGCAGCCCGATCTCGCCGAGGGCTCCCGCGAGCTCGACACCGGTCGGCCCCGCCCCGACGACCCCGAACGTGAGCCACTCGCGCTGGGCGACCGGATCCGCCTCGCGCTCGGCCGCTTCGTAGGCGAGGAAGATGCGCCGCCGGATCTCGAGCGCGTCCTCGACGGTCTTGAGCCCGGGTGCGACCGCCGACCAGTTGTTGCCGAAGTACGAGTGCGTCGCGCCGGTGGCGACGATCAAGAAGTCATACTCGAGCAAGCCATCGTCGAGCGTGACGGTGCGCGCCGTGGGGTCGATGCTCTTCGCCTCGGCCAGCAGCACCCGCACGTTGTCCTGCTCGGCGACGACGCTGCGGATCGGGTAGGCGATATCACTCGGGTTCAGCGCCGCCGTCGCCACCTGATAGAGGAGCGGCTGGAACAGGTGGTGATTGCGCCGGTCGAGCAACGTGATCCGGACCGGAGCCTTCGCGAGCGCGCGCGCGGCTGCGAGCCCACCGAACCCGCCGCCAATGATGACCACGTGCTGCATCGCTACTTGGATGCAGTCTACTGGCGACGCCGGTTCAGAGGACCTGTGCGTTCACCGCCGGATCGGAGTCGTCCGTGAGGTCACGGCAAGCCGATCCGCAACGGGCCCACGGCGACCCCGACGGCTCCGACTCCGGGCTGGATGGACGGCATGTCGGATCGGCTCGGGCTACGGAACGGCGCGGGCTCGCTCTCGATCGCGAGGATCCCCGTGCCGACCCGGTCGTCGGTGACGAACTGCAGCGAGGTCCATCCGGCCGCGACCCGGGTGCGGATCCGCTCACTCCCGTTCCAACGGATCACGACCTCCATGCTCTCGCCGTCGGCCACGTTCGCGGCGATCGGGACCGTGATCTGGTGCGGCTCGGGCATGAGCAGGGGAACCATCATCTCGGCGACGCGCTCGCGCGTCCACCGCCACACCTTCACCTGACGAGTCGCATCACGATGGGACTTCGACCAGCCGTCGAGCAGGTACGGCGCGCCACCGGGACCGGCCAGATCCCACGTCGCCGTGGCCCGTCGATAGCTGCCGTCCTGGTATCCGAGCACCCCCGGCACGAGCGGGTACATCCCGACCGCGACATCCCAGCGCTGCAGGCTCACGCCGTAGCGCGCCGCGAACAGACCGCTCGCCGGCAGCTCGAAGGGATTGCCGATCGCGTCGTAGATCGGCTGCGCGATCCACCGGAGCGGTCGAGGCACGTCCTTGCAGCACGTCGGTCGGTTGTCGCGCCCTGCGGGCACGCCGTGCCGCAGCGCGCCGGTCCAGGCGAGGTTCCACGCGACGAGGTACCCGAAGCCGACGATCGCGCTCGCGTACTGCACGCGGGGCCCCACGCGCGGGAGCCGCCGCCCCACGATCCGCGCGCACTCTCGCATGAGCACGGCGAGCCCGATCACGAGCGGCAAGCTCACCGAGCACATCCGGCGCTGCCCGAACGATGCGCCGCTCCACCACTCGTACGTGATCGAGTTGAAGTAGACCTGCACGGCGATCGCGGCGAGCAGCGCGACGCACGTGATGCGCGTGCGAGGCCCGAGCCGGGGTCCGGAGATCGCCCCGACGACGAGCCCGAGCGTGCCGAGGTAGGCGATCGGATGGGTGGAGAACCAGCCGTTGCGCGACGAGAACAGGAGCTCCAGGACCAGCGGCGTCGTGTAGCGCATCTGCCCGGGGCCCTGCGGGGTGGTGAGCCAGGAGCCGTAGAGCTGCTTCCACTCGTAGAACTGCGGCACGTGGACGAGGATCGCGATCGCGAGCACGACCGCACCGCGCGCCACCAGGCCACCCGCCGCGCGCAGCCACGCCCGTGATGACTCGCCCCGTGCGCGCAGATTCCACGCGACGACCACGACCTCGATCGCCACCACGATCCCGAAGCCGAGATCCTGGACGCGCACCATCGCGGCCACACCGAGCAGCACGCCGAGGATGACGTAGCGCCGCCAGCGCAGCTCCTGGAACGTACAGAGCCAGTACCCGAGGAAGCCGGCGCAGGCCGCTGCGTCCATCGCGTGCGCGTAGCTGGGCATGTACGTCGCGTAGTAGGTGAGCGATGTCCCGAGGAGCACCGCGATACCGGCGATGACCGGTCCCCACCGCCCGCCGACGAGCCGCACGGCGCAGAACACGCCGAGGGCAATGGCGAGCCACGCGAACAGCACACTCGAGCCGTAGAGGATGCGCTGGTGGAACAGCGTGTAGCCGTGGGTCGGAATATCAGCGCCGAACAGATTCGCGACCAAGGCGGCGCCGTGCGCGAGCGCGAGCACCGGGGCCCACACGAGCGACGGCCCGATCTGTTGCATGACGTTCTTGCGGCCGGTGACCGTCTTGGGTTGGCGCCACGGATCGCCGAACCGCGCCAGGTCGTTGTCGAAGTTCATGTCGCGGTCGAACACGAGCGACCGCGTGATGAGGAAGTGCATGTGCCCGTCGCCGCGAGCCATCACCGGGCGGTACGTCCCGTCGCCGCGTGGGGCCGCGGGCTCCTTGTCCTGGAGGTCGTTCGAGCAGTACATGACCGCCGTCGCGAGCGCGGCGAGCACGAGCAGCGTCGCCGGTACGTGGCCCAGCGCGCGCCACGCCTGGCGCACCGCCTGAACCACGGCCCGAACGACGCGACGCATGGCCCGACAGTACGGCCAAAGGGGAGGCCGTGTCGCGAATCGCCATGGGCCCCCTCACCACGCTTCTGCCGCTTCGCATCGCGACCACGCGCGCCCGAGTGGCCCATGCGTTCCGTCGGGGATATTGTCGCGCTGGTGTCCCAACTCGACGACGCGGCCTCGGCTGACGCGGCGCCCCTCGAGCCGGACGAGCTGCCCCCATCCACGCCCGTGGTCCCGAAGCCCCCGGGGGTGCTGACGCGGGGTTGGCGCTGGATCGCACCGAGCATCAGCGCGGCGCTCGTGGGGGGCGCGGTCGCCGGTCTCGTCGACGGCCTCGGGGCGTCGGGGATGACCGCGATCGGCGTGACCACGGGCTTCGTGGCACTCCTCATCGTCCCCATCCTGCTCGTGCTCGGGCTGCTGGTGCGCGGCGTGATCGCGGCGTGGCGGCCCGACGTGTTGCGGATGCGCCTCGTCGAGACCGGAGGCGGGGCCCCGGTGCTCGCGGCGTGGGTGGCGACCGCCGTCCTGGGCCTGGCCGTGCTGGGCGCGAGCGTCATCCAGGCGACGTGGACCGTCGCCCGGCAGATGGCGTTCACGCTGCCGAACATGCTGTTCCTCTATCCGGTCATCGTCGCGGTCCTCGCGCTCGCCCTGGTGGGGCTGTCGCGGCCGACCGCTCTGGCGATCGAACGTGCGATGCGGCGACTCGATGCGAAGTGGACGCTATCGCCGCGACGGATCGGGCTCGTGACGCTCGGGGCCCTCGGCGTTGCCCTCGCGATCGCGTGGTTCGCCGCCGTGCGGCCTCGGCTCGGGCCCCTCGATACCTCACCCGTGCAGGCTCCGGCCGCGGGCTTGCTGGCGGCGGTCGTCGTCGGGTTCGCGCCACGTGTACGGCGATGGTTCGTGGGTCTGGCGGCGGGCATCGTCGCGCTCACGACGACCACCGCCATCGCCACGACGGTCATGCGACCGGTGACGACGCTCGAGGTCTGGGGCGATCAGCCGCTGGCCGGCCTCGCGATCGAGACCATCTTCGATCTCGAGGCCATGCGGACCCGCGTGTCGCTCGAGCAGTTTCGTCCCGTGCCGACACCGGGTGCGGTGCATCCCGATATCGTCCTCATCACGATCGACACCGTGCGCGCGGATCACACGCCTCCGTACGGCGGCACGGCCGCGATGCCAACGCTCGGCGAGCTCGCCAAGCGGGGCACGGTCTTCGAGTGGGCGTTCTCGCCGAGCAACGTGACGCGGCGATCGATCCCGTCGATCATCACCGGGCTGTCGGCGGATCGGGTGAGAGGCCGCGTCGTCGGATGGGCCTTGCGGCTCGATCCACGGCACGTCGTGCTCGCCGAGCGCCTGGCCGCCGGCGGCTACGAGACCGCGGGCTTCATGTGCTGCGAAGGCTTCTGGGGCCCCCGGGCGAAGACGGGGCTGCAGCGAGGCCTCAGCCATCTCGTGATCGAGCGCGACGGAGCAATTCTCGGGCAGCAAGCCGCCGCGTGGCTCTCGGCCCGTCGTGCGGCCGGCCGGCGCGGCCCGCTGTTCCTGTGGATGCACATCCTCGAGCCCCACAACTGGCTCGAGGGCGTCTCGCTCCCACCGTCCGAACCGACCGACCGCTCGAAGCTCTATGACCGGGCGCTCGCCGCCAGCGACAGCATCATCGGGACGGTGCTGGGAGCGTTCGCCGATCGGTCCCCCGCGGACGCGCCGATCGTGATCGTGACCGCGGATCACGGCGAGGCGCTCGGGGAGCACGGCTCCGCGTATCACTCGACGGACCTGTACAACTCGCAGACCCGCGTCCCCCTGGTGATCGTCGGCCCCGGGATCGCCGCGCATCGCGTGCGCGAGACCGTCAGCCTGACCGGCGTCACGCCATCGATTCTGGAGCTCGCCGGGTTCACGCCTCGCAACGAGCGGATGGACGGGGTCTCGTTCGCGCCCCTGGCCACCGGGCGTCGGGCCTCGCGCGATGACGGAGTCGCGTTTGCCGCGATGATCAAGGATCGGTCGAACCCCGGCAACGTGACGTCGTTCGTCCAGGGCCGGTACAAGCTCTTGCGGATCGGGAGCAAGGTCGAGCTCTACGATATCCACGAGGACCCGCACGAGCTGAACAACCTCGCCAGGACGTACCCGACCATCACCGCCGAGCTCGAGGCGGCCCTGGCCGCTCGGAATGCGGCTGCCGCCGCGTCTCCGTTCTAGCGCTCGCCGGTCAGTTAAGGTCGTTCGTGCACGTGCCACGTGCCACGTGCTCTTCCACGTCCACGAACTCGGAACCTGCTAACTGACCAGCATTGGTTCTAGCGCTCGCCGGGGGATGGTCCACGCCGGACGCTTCACGCTATCCTGATCGCTCGATGGAGCGACGCGAGTGGCTGCAGTCGATCGGGGCGGCGGCGTCGCTGCTCGTGCTCGGCGAGGCCTGCGGCACCGACGCGGAGCCCGCCGACCCAGCCGACCCAGCCGACCCAGCCGATGCCGCGACCGCCATCCTCGAACCGACGGCGAGCGGCTTCGTGGTGGCGGTCTGGGCCCGAACGGCCCGCCGCGCGACGGTTGTCGTCGAGGGCGTGCAGACGGTCGCGCGGGAGGTTGAGCTCGGTGAGTCGGGTAGCGGCGTCGTCGCGATCGGTGCCCTGCCGTCCGGAGAGGCGTGGGAGGTTCGGGTCTCCGTCGATGGCGTGGAGCTCGTGCACCGCGTACGCACCACTCCGGCCGACGACGATCCGCGAGCGGTGAAGCTCGCCGTCCTGGCGGATCTCGATCCCAGTCCCGAGTTCGACTCCGACCTCGTCGAGCACGTCATCGCCGCCGCCCCCGATCTCGTGGTGAGCCTCGGCGACTTCCCCTACACGGACAACGGCCCGCCCGCGATGACGCTCGACGTGTACCGCGAGCGCCATCTCGAGGCGCGCCAGCATCCCCGGTTCCGCGAGCTGCTCGCGACCGCCGGCGTACGCGCGATCTACGACGACCACGAGTTCCGTAACAACTGGGACACGGCGCGGGCGGCCGCGGAAGCGGCGCGCTTCACGGCCGCGATCACGGCGTGGAACGAGTTCTTCCCCCTCGCCGAGGCCCCGAACACGGATGTCTGCTATCGCTCGTTCCGGTACGGCGCGAACGCCGAGTGCTGGCTACTCGATTGTCGCCGCTTCCGCAGCCGGAACGAAGCCCCCGATGATGCGACCAAGACCATGCTCGGGGTCACCCAGCGCGACTGGCTCCTCGCCGGGCTCGCCGCCTCCACCGCGACGTGGAAGCTGGTCCTCACCAGCGTGCCGCTCGACTTCGCGCCGCCGGATGCGTGGACCGGCTTCCTGTCCGAGCGGCAGCTGATCTTCGATGCCGTCGTCGGGGTGTCCGGTCTCTTGTTCCTCAGCGCCGACCAGCACTACTTCGCCGCGCAACGCCACGCGTATGGCATCCGCGAGTTCCAGATCGGCCCGTTCGCGCGGGGCGTGGGACCGTACGGCGCCGAGTCGCCAAACGTGCTGTTCCGCGCGAGCACCTACAACGTCGGCCTCGTCGACATCTCGGCGACGACCCTGACCGTCACCGGCCTCGGCCCCGGCGGAGCACGCTTCTACACCGAAACGTTCACGCCCGCGGATCTGACACCGAAGCGTGGCACCTGACCCTCGCCCGGCCTGGCGGGCCGGCCCTGTGAGGAAGCGTCCGTCAAACGGCCGTCCTTCAAGTAAGCTCGCGGGATGCGCCCGCTGGTCTCGATCTCGTTAGCCCTCCTGGGGCTATCGGGGTGCGTGACCACCTACCGCGGCATCGCGTTCAGCGATCGGAACGGCGATGGCCGGCGTCAGGATGACGAGCCCGGCCTCGCCCAGGCGGTGGTCGCCTACGGCCACGGGGTTTTCGGGACCACGGACGAGAACGGTGGGTTCGATCTGACGGTGATGACGGGCGCGGAGGGCATCGTGTGGCTGCGCGTCCCCGAGGGCCACACGCCAGGACCGGTGTGGCAGCGGATTGCTTCCGAGACGCTGACGATCCAGCTCGGAGCGAAGCCGCTCGACCAGCCACCGATCAAGGGCGAGCCGCTCACGTTCGTCCTGGCGTCGGATTCGCACGTCTCGCCCCGGCAGACGTTTGGTCCGGAGTTCGGACAGAAGCTCGAGATGATGCAAAGCCTGGCGCCCTTGCCGGCGTTCGTCGTCGTGACGGGCGACATCACGCAGGACACCGCCGTCGAGGACTTCGACCTCGTCGACCTCGGCGTCAGCAAACTGCGGGTGCCGTACGTGCCGGTACCCGGGAACCACGACTGGTACGACGGCGGTGGCAGGTACGTCGCACGCAGCGGGCCCGACAACTACAGCTTCGACCTCGGCGGCGTGCACTTCGTCGTCTGGAACATGATGATGCCCGAGGCCGAGATCCACACGTATCTCGGTCTCGAGCTCGAGCGGGTACCGGCCACCATGCCCGTCGTGGCGATGTCCCACGCGCCTCCGATCCCCTCCCTCATCGCGACGCTGAAGTCGCTCGGCGTCGACTACGTGCTGTCGGGGCATACCCACACGAATCGCGCCGTGGATCACGGTGGGATGATCGAGCTGACGACCCAGCCGCTCATGATGGGCGGTCTCGATCAGCTGCCCGGCGGCTATCGCATCGTCACGCTGTCGGACGGCGAGCTCACCGCGTATCACCGCACGACCATCGACGAGCCCCAGATCGCGGTGATGACCCCGACGGCGGCGACCTGCGTGGCCCGCACCGGCGGACGCATCGTCGTCGCGGCCGAGCTCGACGCGAGTGTCCCGACGGTGCGGGCGGCGGTCGATTGCGGCGAGCAGGTCGCGCTCACCGGCGTCGGCGGCTGGGACTTCACCGGCACCCTGCCCGCGCTCGATCCGGGCTGGCACTCGCTCCACGTCGAGATCCGCACCGCGAATGGCACCCGCGAGGTCCGCACGTCGAGCTTCGAGGTGTGCGACGCGACGCCGACGCCGACGCCGACCGCGACGTGGCCGCAGACCGGCGGCAGTCCCGCCCACCTGGGGACGAGTGCGACTCCCATCGTTCCCCCGCTCGCGCCGCGCTGGACGGCGGCCGTTGGAGGTCATGTCGTCCACGCGCCGCCCGTCGTCGCCGATGGCGCGGTGTTCGTCACCGCGACGGATCTCGGCGATGGCACCACCGGCGGCCTCGTCGCGTTCGACCTCGCGACGGGTGCCGAACGCTGGCGCGCGATCACGCCGTTCCCGGTGCGCGGGGCTCCGGCGGTCGTCGGCACGGTCGTCGCCGTGGGCATGCTCGAGGGCACGGTCCTCGCCTTCGATACCCGCACGGGCGACGAGCTGTGGCAGGCCCCGCTCGGCGAAGGCATCGATCCGGAGGCCGCGAGCTTCTTCGCGTCCGCGGCGTCCGATGGCTCCGCGTTCATCCTCGGCAACCAGCGCCGCCTCGCCGTGCTCGACGCCACCACCGGCACTGCACAGTGGACCGTCGACCCGGTGCCCGGTGGTCGCTATAGCCAGTCACTCGCCGCCGTCGCGGTGGCCGCGCCGAGCGCCACGGTTCCCGGCGGCGCCGTCATCGGAGTGTTCCATCGCGATCAGGGTGGCCTCGTCGCCTACAACCGCGACACCGGCACGGAGCGCTGGCGCAAGCTCGATGGTCAGGTCCTCGGCATCGAGGCCACGCCCATCGTCGACGGCGACACGACGTACATCATCAACGGCGCCACCGATGTGACCGCCATTGCCACCTCCACCGGCGCCGCGCGCTGGAGCCGTCGGCTCGATCCGGCAGGATTCGAATGGGGCCAGGCAAGTGTGGGTACGCCGGCGCTCGCCAGCGGCACGCTCGTCGTCCCGACGATGCTGCGCGACCTCGTTGCCCTGGACGCCGCGACTGGCGTCGAGAAGTGGCGCTTCGCCGGCCGGCCGAGCCCGATCCGCACGAACCACTACTACGGCAAGAATCAGTCGGGGTTCGAGTCGGGCCCGGTCATCACCGGCGCGCCGGGCAACGAGCTGGTGTGGGCCGCGGATACGTCGGGCCGCCTCGTCGCGCTCCAGCTCGCGACCGGGGCCCTCGTCTGGGAGACGGAGCTGGGCGCGCCGGTCCTCGCGGGCCTCGCGGCGGTCGGTGACTGGCTCGTCGTCGCTTCGTACGACGGCACGGTGAAAGTGCTCGCGCCGACGACCCGCACCGCCACCCCGCCGGAGCCGCAGGTGTGTACGTTCACCGACGGCCCTGGCACCGATGACACCGAGGATCCTGCCGGCTGCTGCAACACGGATGGCAGCGCCGGTCTCTCCCCGCTCGTCGGCCTCGGCGTGCTTGGGTGGGTGCTGCGCCGCCGCCGGCGCCGCTCGTCGGCAACCTAGCTAGAGTCGGCTCTGCTACTTTACGGGCGAATCCCTCGGTACCATCGCTTGGTGGTCGACGATGTGGGTGCCCGCGCGCTAACCGCTCTCCTGATCGCTCTCGTCGCGTGTAAGGACAAACCTGCAGCCACGCCTCCGGTCTCCACGCCGCAGGATGCGAGAGCGCACGATGCGGCGACCACGCCAACGGCGACCAAGCCGACGGCGACCAAGCCCAAGGACCCGGTCGCGTACAGTCAGGTGGAGGCGCTGGTCGCGTCGTGGATCGCGGCCCAGAACACGGGCGCGTTCGACGCGTACGCGGCGCTCTATGCCGACCCGTTCGCCGGCGTACGTCGCACGGGGAAGAAGACGGTCCGGCTCGATCGCGCCGGCTGGCTCGCGGACCGGAAGAAGATGTTCGCGCGCCCGATGGTCGTCGAGGCGGACCACGTCGTGATCGTTCCCATGGTCGGCCGGGCGACGGTGACCTTCGAGCAGACCTGGTCGTCCGGGAAGTTTCGTGACGTCGGACCGAAGGTGATCACGGTCGTCGAAGCCTCGGGCGGTCTGCGCATCGCCTCCGAGGAGATGCTCGCCTCGCGCATCATGCCCTCGCAGAGCGGGGCGGATCTGCTGTCGACGCTGTGGCTCGGCTACGACGGCCACGTGGTGCTGGCGGGCAACGTCGATATGGAGATCCTTGGCACGCCCGTGCTCCTCGACGGCCAGCTCGTCGAGCGCGATCCCGAGTGCGACAGCGATCCTCCCGACTACGAGCAGGAGAATGGTCGTTACTTCGACTGCCGCCACAGCGAGCCCGACATTCGCTGGGACGACTTCGCCGCCGAGGCCCCGATCAAGGCCGGCAAGCTCCCCGCCGCGCTGGCCGGAATCGCCGGCTCCGAGCTCGTCGGGTACACGGCCGCCGGCGCCGCGTGCAAGGGCACCGCGGGCGTCGTCGAGGCCTACGGCCAGCGGTCGACCACGCAGGAGCGCATCACCGCCAACGGTGACTCCGAGGTCGAGCTCGCGCGGGCCGTGCTCGAGCCCGGCGGCGTGTACCTGTCGGAGCTCGCGCCGTGCAAGGACTTCGCGTTCGCACGACCCGCCTCCGCACCAACGCCCGTGTTCTGGAAGCTCGAGGAGCTCACCGAGCTAAATGCCGAGCCCTACCTGAAGGAGCTGCGCGCCCACGAGTCGTACGGCGAGTGGTTCGACAGCATCCATGGCGGTTGGGCCGAGTGGGTCATGCAGGCCACGTCACCCGACGGCAAGATCCGGATCATCATCGCGGAGATCAACGGCGTGCGGAGCTGCGAGGAGGGTGTCGGCTTCCTCGGGCTCGTGTGGCGCGAGGTCGTCGCGTCGAGTCCTCCCGGCGAGCCCGAGCTCGAGCTCCTCTACGAGGACACGACGCGGCGCTTCGACGTGCTTGCCGTGGCTGACCTGGCCACGGACACGCGCCCCGAGCTCGTCCTGAAGGATGGCTTCGTGCTGGAGACGCCCGACGACGGCTATGCCCGCGCCGTGACCCTCGACTTCCCCGACGAGATCGCCGACTGCGTCTGTGACGCCGAAGGCTTCGGGTGCGGAGCGAAGTAGTGACGTGAGGCCTAGCGGACCTCGGCGCGCGCGGCGGCAATCTGAGCCGCCAGCTTCGCGTCGAGAATGAGCGGCGAGCCGTTCGGGTGCGGCTGCATGGCGACGGCGCGGCGGAGGGCATCGGCGCGGTCGGTGATGCCGTCGGCGTCGTTCGGGAGCGCCTTCACGGTGGCGTCGAGGCCATCGCCGAGGTCGGCCTCGGCGTCGAGCTCCTTGGCGCGCAGGAGCGGGAACGCCGAGATCGTGCCCTTCGTCGCGAGCTCGAGCGTCGCATTGGAATCGTTGCAGACGCCGACGTAGCCGTAGCCGTCCGCCGGCATGCCCGCGGCCACCGTGGTGCGCTCGACGCGGTTGCGCTGGAGGTACGTCGTCGCGGCATCCAGGGTCGAGAGGAGGTACTCGGCGTCGGCGCCGGTCGTACCGGAGACGGTCGTCGCGGCCGACACGATCTCGCCGGTCCATGCGGGGCGCGTCCCCGTCTGGCCCCAGAAGGCCGTGCCGGAGATGCCGAGGTAGAACATCACGCGCGTGTTCACGTTCGGACCGCTGATGCGCCACGCGTGGTGGCTGTGCCCCATCGGGATGACGAACGTCTCGCCGTTCGACAGCGTGATGCCGGTGTCGAGCCACACCGGCCAGACGAGGTCCTTGTCCCCGACGATGGCGGAGAGGAAGTTCGCGTAGGTGCGCTCGTTGCGGACCTCGACGGAGTGACCCGACGCGAGGAGCGCGGCGAACAGCGCCTTCGGAGAGTTGATCGTCTCGCCCTTGAACGTCACCGACGAGCCGTTGTCGGCGGCGAGGGAGGTCAGCACCTGCGCGAGCTTGTCGGCATGCGCGAACTGGCAGGGCGCGAGGGTCGCGTCCGGGAAGTGGCCGTACTTCACGCCGGGGAGCCGGGCGTCGAGGTCCGCGGGGAGCGAGCGGTCCGGCGTGCAGCCGCCGAGGATCTGCTGGAGGTCACCCGTGATCACCTGGTCGGGCGCAGGCGCCTCGGCATTGAGGCCACCGAGCGCCGGCCGCAGCGTCGCGATCTGCGTCAGCGAGAAGGTCGGGAAGCGCTCGATGCCCTCGAGATCGGGGTCGGCGAGGATCGCGTCGAGCCGGGCCCCGAGCGCGGTCGCGGCGGCAGGATCGTGCACGAGGGCCGCGAGCTCGCCCTTCAGCATCTCGCTGAACGCGCCGCCGCTCTGCGCCTGGAGCGCGCGCACGAACGTCTTCTGATCGATCGAGCCGCGGGTACAGTTCGCCTTGCACGCCACTGCGAGCTCGACCTCGCCCGTCGCGCGCTCGCCCACGCCGAGCGACTCGAAGGTGCCCGCGAGGATGCGGTACACGCCGGCGCGCTCGAGCTTCACGGTCACGCTCGCGTCGTAGCCGTCGCCGCTGTCGTCATCCTCGGCGACGACCGAGCCGCCACCGACCGCGACGCGATCGCCGTTGCCGTCGAGCGGACCTTCCACGATCACGTAGCCGTCGTCGGCCTTCACATCGATGGTGAGCTCGGTGTTCCCGAACGACTCGACGCGGAACGCCGGCACGCGGCCATCGAGCGCGAGCGTCGTGCTGCCGCCGATGGGGGCCGGGCCTGCCTCGACCAGCTCGAACGCGCCATCGCCCTTGCCAGGCACCCAGTCACCGGGCGCCTTGTCATTGGGGTCACCGCCTGCGGAGCAACCGCCGAGGACGAGGACCGTCGTAAAGCCGAGAAGCCAGTTGCCGCGCATGCCCACGGCAAGTTGCAGTGGCCGTGCCCACGGGACCACGAGGATCCTCGCGAGGTTGGGAGCTCGTGGCTACCCGGCTAGCCGGCTGATCAGATCGTGCAAATCGCCCGGAGGGGCGGTCAGACCTGGAAGATCGCCGCGCCCCAGGTGAAGCCAGAGCCGAAGACCGACGACAGGATCCGGTCGCCCTTCTTCACCTTGCCCTGCTGGCGCCAGTAGTCGATCGTGAGCGGCACCGTCGCCGCGGTCGTGTTGCCGAACAGGTCGATGGTGTTCAGCACCTTCTCGGGCGGAATCTTCGCGACCTCGACGACCTTCTCGTTGATGCGGAGGTTGGCCTGGTGCGGCACGAACCACGTGATGTCGTCCCACGACAGGCCGGTCTTCGCGAGCGCCGCCTGCGTCGACATGACCATGCCGCGGACCGCGTTCAGGAAGACCCGCTTGCCGTCCATCTGCGGATACTTGATCTGGTTTTCGTCGCGGTTGTTCGCGTCGTAGCCGACATAGGGCGCCTTCGCGATCTCGAAGATCTTGAGATAGAGGTCCATCGCGCCGTTACCGTCCGCATGTGCCGACGTGTACATGATGCCCGCCTTGGCATCGTCGGTCTCCATCGGCCCCAGGACCATCGCGCCCGCGCCGTCGCCGAAGAGCACCATCACGTCGCGACCACGCGTCGAGTAGTCGAGCGAGTGGCTGTGGAGCTCCGCGCCGATGAGCAGGATGCGCTTGTACATGCCGGTCCGCACGAACGCGTCGGCCATCTGCATGCCGTACACGAACGACGAGCACTGCTGACGAATATCGAAGCACGCGCAGTTCGTCTTGTCGGCGATGCCGAGCTTCTTCTGCACGAACACGGCCGTGCCGGGGAAGTGAATGTCGGGCGAGAGCGTGCCCAGGATGATGCAGTCGATGTCCGTCGGCTGGAGGCCCGCGTCGGCGATCGCGCGCTTGGCTGCTTCGAGGGCGAGGTCGCTCGTCGCGGTGGTGCCGTCCTGCGGGACATAGCGACGCTCCTTGATGCCGGTGCGCCGCTGGATCCACTCGTCGTCCGTCTCGGTCTGCTTCGTCGCCTGGCGGACATGCTTCTCGTCGAGGAACGGAATCTCTTCGTTCTTGACGATGCGGTCGGGCACATAGCTACCGAGCCCCATCACCTTCGTGCGAATCATTTGGCGTTGGATATCGCTTTTCCGACGAGGCCTTCAAGAGCACCGCGCCAACTCTGGCGTTACACGCTGCGTTACGACAGGCTCGTGGGGATGCGTCTCGCGGTGCTCGCGCTTGGCCTGGCCGTGCTCGCGGCGTGGGTCATGCCCCCGTCGCCGCCGCCGAGTCCCCGCGACCTCCCCGGATGGGCGCTCTACGATCGCTACTGCCTCGCGTGCCACGGTGCGTCAGGCGATGGCCGGGGGCCGGGCGCGCCCTTCACGCGCACATCTCCGCGCGATCTGACCGCGGGCATCTACAAGTGGCGCTCGACCACGGAGCGGCCCAGCGACCAGGATCTGCGGACGCTGATCCGGTACGGGGCGCCCGGAACCTCGATGCCGGGGGCCGCCCTCTCCGACGGAGAGATCGCGGACCTGATCGACGTCGTGAAGGCGTTCGCCCCCGCCGCGTGGACCGGACCTGGGGGGGCCGCGATCACGATCGCGCCGGCCTCGCCCGCGAAGTCCGGTGCCGAGCTGTGGCACGACATGGGCTGCACGTCGTGTCACGGCAACGCGTCGCTCGAAGCTCCGCCGTACGATCTCGCGCGCGAGCCGCTGCGTCGCCCGCGCGATCCCGCGAGCGATCCGCGCGAGGCGGTGGCGCTCTCGATCACGACCGGCCTGCCGGGCACCGCGATGCCCGCCTATGCGTCGCTCTCCGCGGAGGACCGCTGGGCGCTGGCCGATTATATCGTCGCGCTGAACGCGGGCGCGAAGCCGTCGCGCGCGATGTCGGCGGGCGCGATCCGCCGCGACCAGGCGACGCGCATCCCGATCGGTCGCTGGCCCGCGGCGGATCCCTACGAGTCGCGCATCTTCGGCGGTGACATCGCGCCAATGGGCGCCCCGCCATCGACGCTCGCCCCGGCCCAGGCCCAGCTCTCGGCGAAGCAATGCGCCCGCTGTCACGCGAAGCAGTTCCGCGAGTGGACTCCGTCGCTGCACGCCCGCGCCACCTCGCCGGGCCTCGCCGCCCAGATGGCCCCGCTCGCGGCCGACGCACGCGCCTCCTGCATGCGGTGCCACGCTCCCCTCGCCGAGCAACTCACCGACGACACGCTCTACGCCGATGGTGCGTCCTGCGCGGGCTGCCACGTGCGCAACTGGACGCGTCATGGCCCTCCGCGCGTCGCCCCGTCGCTGCTCGCGAGCCCGTCGTATCCGCTCGTCGAGCTCGCCATCTACGAGCGCAGCGATCTCTGCATCGGCTGCCATCAGCTGCCGCCGCGCACGGCCGTCGCGGGCAAGCCGCTACTCGACACGTACCGCGAGTGGCTCGAAGGGCCGTACATGCCGCGCGGGGTGCAGTGCCAGCACTGCCACATGCCCAACCGCGAGCACACGTTCCTCGGCATCCACGATCCGGACACGTTCCGCCAGGGGTATCGCCTCGACGCCGAGGCCGTGCGCTACGAGTCGAAGACGATCGCCACCGCGCGCATCACCAACGTCGGCGCCGGCCACTACCTGCCGACGACGCCCACGCCTGCGGCCTACCTCATCCTCGAGCTGCTCGACGAGCACGGGGCTCCGATCGCCTCGACGCGCATCAGCAAGCGCATCGGCCGTGACGTCTACCCCGACGCCGGCGGCTGGCGCGAAGGCTCGGATACCCGCATCCCGCCGGGCGAGTACCTCGAGCTCGAGGGGAAGTGGTCGACCACGGCCGCAACGCAGCGGGCCCGGGTGACGATCGAGGTCCATCCCGACGACTACTACGAGCGCCTCTACGAGAAGCGCCTCCGCGGGAAGCTGACGCCCGAGCGCCGCGCGCTATACGAAGAGGCTCTCGCCCGGGGCCGCGCGAACCACTACATCGCAGAGAGTCGAGACATCGATGTTCAGTAAGCTGTTCGGAATTGGCGCACTCGATGGGCCCGCGTTCACGCGCCTCGTCGTGAAGATGGGACGGGAGCGCGGCCTGTGGACGGACCCGACAGTCGACGAGGCCGCGATGTCGATTCGCGAAGGCGGGCGAACGATGATGCTCGGCAACCTGCACCAGGTATTTCTGGAGGTGCCGCGCCGCGAGCGTCACGCATTCATCGAGGCCCGCGTGCTCGCGAGCGTGAACAGCCCTGCGGCTCCCGCCTCGTACGCCGATGCGAAGGACCTCCTGCTACCCACGGTGCGCAGCACGGGGTACGTCGCGCTCGTACCGCTCATGGTCGAGGGGGGCGATGAACCCCGCATTGCCGGAAACCTGTTGGCGCCTGGCCTCCACACGAGCCTCGTCGTGGATGGTGAGGTCTCGATGTCCATCGTGAGCGAGAACCAGCTCGAGACCTGGGAGGTGTCCTTCGAGGAGGCCTTCACCCATGCGCTATCGAGGCTGCGCACCGGCTCGCTCGATCCATTCACCGTCATCGCCCCGGGCGTCTGGATCGGGCCGTGGACCGACTCCTACGCGGCGGCGCGCATCCTCCTGCCAGACCTGCTGCACCGGGTGTGTATCGATCCGTACGTGATGGTGCCGAACCGCGAGACGCTCGTGCTCGCTGATCCGCGCGATCCCGACGCGTTCGACAAGCTCGTCTCGTTGCTTGTCGAGATGCACGAGCAGCCGTATGCGATCTCGCGCCGCATCTTCCAGCTCGAAGGCACCACGCTGCGCGAGGCCGTGCCGCCCGCGACCGCCAAGCTGACCGCCAAGTATCGCGAGCTCGTGCTGATGGAAGCCGCCATGGATTACGGCGAAGAAGCCGAACGGATGAACCGGCGAGATGTGGACGTCTACTACGCGGCGCTGAAGGTCTTCGAGCTGCCCGGTGGAGAGTTCATGACACGCGCCGTGTGGACCAAGGGCTCCGAGGGCGCGTTGCTACCACCGGTCGAGGAAGTGCTCTTCGTCGAGCTCGAGGACGACGCCCCGGAAGCCAAGGCGGTCCACAGCGTGCCGTGGGCCAGCGTCGTGGAGGCGGGGCTGCTCACGCCCACGGACAACATCCTGCCCCGGTGGCGGACGGGGACGTTCCCGGGACCGGACTGGCTCGAGCGACACGCCGCAAAACTCGAATAGTATTAATGGATTACGCAATCGTTGCAGGGTTTCGCCGCGGCTTGCGTGGGTCTCTACATGCACGCCCTCGAGACCTGCCCCTCCGCCTCGTCCTCGCTGCCGCGCATCCTCGACGTCACCGCCGACATCGTCGCCGACGTCCTGGCCGTGGACACGCCGCGCCTCCAGCTCCGCGCCTTGCAACGCGACGATGCCGCCGCCGTGGAGCTGCTTCGCACGTGTGACGACGCGCCGACCTGGCTGCACGTGCCGTTCGCGGTGATGGCCGCGGCGACCGAAGAAGGCAGCCGGCTCGCGTTCGTGATGCGGAGTCATGCGACGGGTGAGGTGGTCGGCATGGTCGCGATCACACGCGCCGCGAACCAGTGCGCGATCGACTGCTACGTCGCTCCGACCCACGTGCGCCGCGGGTACGCGCGCGAGGCCGTCACCGCGCTCGCTCGGGTCGCGCTCGCGGGGACCTAGCGCGACCTCCCGACGGTCCGCGGACTGACTGCTCGCGGCATTTCAGCACCAGCAGAGCCAGCAGCAGCAACCGCACACTTCGATGGTACGCCGCACTTCCTGCGAGTCACGCGAACGACTGCGCGAACGAGTTTGCAGTGGCGCACCGAGCGGCCGGCTACACATCCTGTGGCCAGCGATCGCCCCACGGAGTATCGCGGCATTGCCCGGGCGCAACCTTTGCTGAGAGCGCGGCCATCATGCGCCTCGCTTATCTTGGCTTCGCTCTCGTCGCCGCGTGTGCGGTCACCGACACCACCTATGTGGATGACTGGGGCACCGAGGCCATCAGCACCGGCAAGGCCGACGGCCTCCTCGACACCGCCCCCGTCCTCGCCTTCAACCAGGTCGGCACGGGGTACGTCGAAGGGGAGCAACTCGACGTCTACGCGATCGACCTCCGCAAGAACTCCACGATCGCGATCACGCAGACCGTCACCGATGGCGATCTCGCGCCGCACTTCACCCTCTACTTCGGCGGGACGGTTCACGTCCGCTCCGCCTCGTTCAACCGCACCACGACGAGGATCGTGAAGACCTACGCGCTCACCGAGAGCGGCCGCCACTACATCGGCGTGAAGCCCTACCAGGGCGACGGCGCCGGTCGCTACGAGCTTCGCGTCACCTGCGTCACCGGCCCGTGCACGGGCACCGACCCCGTGGAGCCCGAGCCCCTCGAGCCCGATGATGCCGGAACGTGTATCCAGAAGGCGCGCCGCTGCAGCTTCGACAAGCTCGCCGCCTTCAATGGTGCTGTCGGCCCGGCTCGCGCCCGCGCCCTCTTCGAAGGCTGCATGGCCGAGTCCACCGACGAGCGCTGCGACTCCGTCTGCGCTTCGTACGAGGGGGCCTCCGCCGTCTGCGAGGACATCATCAAGGCCCTCCCCTTCTACGCCGACCAGTCCGCCACGTGCCTCGGCGTCCTCGATAGCTGCATGGCCGATTGCTACGACATCGACGGCGGCAGCGCCGACGAGCTCGGCAACACGTCGGAGGCGATCTGCTGGGTCTATGGCTTCAACGGTACCTGCGACTCGTACGCCCGCGGCCACGCGGCGTGCGGCGGCGAGTACGCGGAGGGCACGAACGAGCAGTGCCACGCCCTCTGCCAGTCCACGACCGGCGCCTGGACCGACGACCTCGACGTCCTCTGCCAAGAGGCCTGCGACTGACCCGTCACAGTCCTGCGATCGTTGGGCGCAGCCCTCCGATCGACCAGGCCGCCCGGCGCACCGGCTCGCGGGGCCCCGTGGCATCGTCGGCGGCATGAAGAGCAAGCGCCTCGGTCGCACCGGCCTCTACGTCTCCGAGCTCTGCCTCGGCACGATGACCTACGGAGGCAAGGGCTTCTGGGAGGTCATCGGCAAGCTTGGCCAGGAGGCGGTCACCGGTCAGCTCCGCACCGCTTTCGAGGCGGGCATCAACTTCATCGATACGGCGAACGTCTATCACGAGGGCGAGAGCGAGCGCCTCGTCGGAGCCGCTCTCAAGGAGCTCGGTACCGCGCGCGACAGCGTTGTCATTGCCACGAAGGTGCATGGCCGCACCGCGAAGGGCCCGAACGGCGCAGGCCTCTCGCGCAAGCACATCTTCGACTCCGTCGACGCGTCGCTGCGCCGCCTCCAGCTCGACTACATCGACCTCTATCAGACCCACGGCCTGGATCCGGTCACGCCGATCGAGGAGACCGTCGAGGCGCTCGATGCGCTCGTGAAGGCCGGCAAGGTCCGCTACGTCGGCTTCTGCAACCTCCCGGCGTGGAAGGCCCAGAAGGCGATCAGCTACGCCGAGCAGCACAACCTCGCTCGCTATGTCTCCGCGCAGATGTTCTACGCCATCGCCGCCCGCGACATCGAGCGCGAGATCGTGCCCATGGCCCTCGAGGACGGCATCGGCATCCTGCCGTGGTCGCCGCTCGCGGGCGGCCTCCTCTCGGGCAAGTTCTCGGCGGACACCGCCCCCGCCGATGCGCGCCGCGCCCAGTTCGACTTCCCGATCGTCGACAAGCCGCGCGCCTTTGCGTGTGTCGACGCGATGCGCCCGATCGCGACCGAGCACGGCGTCTCCGTCGCGCAGATCGCGCTCGCCTACCTCCTCGCGAAGCCCGGCGTCACCTCCGTGATCATCGGCGCCAAGACCGATGCCCAGCTCGCCGACGACATCGCCGCGACGACGGTCAGGCTCTCGACCGCGCAGCTGGAGGCGCTAGACAAGGTCTCGGCTCTCCCCGCCGAGTACCCGGGCTGGATGTTCGAGTTCCAGAACCGTGGCCGCTTCGAGGACGGCATGGAGCGCTAGCGAAACGACCGGCGATCGATCCCGAGCTTCTTCATCTTGCTCTGAAGCGTCGCCGGCGGCAGCGCGAGCCTCGCGGCCGCGCCATCGTCACCGTAGATCTTGCCACGCGTCAGGCGGAGCGCCTCCTCGATCGTCGCGCGCATCGCCAACGCGAAGCCAGCCCGACGAGGTGCTCGCACGAGCTCGCGCGGAATCACGAGCGCCTTGCGATCCCCGAGGATGAGCGCGGTCTCGAGGACGTTCGCGAGCTCGCGCACGTTGCCGGGCCACGTGTGCGCCCCGAGCGCTTCGAGGAGGGTGCGGGTCACGGGCGGTGGTTCGATCGCGAGCCGAGCGGCGAGCTCACCGACGATCGCGTGCACGAGGGGAGCGAGATCGCCAACACGTTCACGCAGTGGCGGCACGTGGATCGCAAAGACGTCGAGGCGATACATGAGGTCCTCGCGGAAGGTCCTGGCCGCGACCATCTCCGCGAGTGAGCGGTGAGTCGCGGCGATGACCCGGACGTCGACGGAGATCTCGGCCGTGCCGCCAACGCGACGGACCGTGCGCTCCTGCAGGACCCGAAGGAGCTTCGCCTGCGCCGCGAGCGGCAACTCGCCCACCTCGTCGAGCAACAACGTGCCGCGGTGCGCGCGCTCGAACAGGCCCACGTGGGTTCGGTCCGCACTGGTGAACGCGCCGCGCTCGTGACCGAAGAGCTCGCTCTCGACGAGGTGCTCGGCGATCGCCCCACAGTTCACATGAAGCATCGCGCGATGGGCCCGCTGCGAGCGGCGATGGATCTCGCGCGCGAGGACTTCTTTCCCCGTCCCCGACTCGCCCGTGAGCAGGACCGTCGTGGGGTGGGCCGCGACGAGTCGTACCCGTTCCAGCGTGTCGCGCATCGCCGCGCTCCTCGCCACGATCGCCCCGGTGGGCTCGAGGCGTTGCAGATCTGCGCGCAGCTCACGGGTCTCGACGTGGGCGAGCCGTGACCGCTCCGCCAGCTTCTGCACCACGGTGACGTGGCGAGTCGCCATCTCCACCACCTGATCGAGCGCGCTCCTCACCGCGGGGGCGGTCAGCTCGGCAGGCAGCGCGCGCTCCGCCACCAGCCACAACCCGTGCGCGAGCTCGACGGCGCGCTTGGATCGCCCCGCCGTGCTCGGCACCCAGTCCTCGCCCGCTCGTTCGAGCGCGACCGTCAACGCCGCGAGCTCGACGCGTTGGACCGGCACCGTGGTCGCGAGGCTCGTGGCGAACGCGCGCACCAGCGCGCGGGGCGTATGAGCGGCGCCGATGGCCGCGGTGAGCTCGGCGATCAGTCGGAGCGCGACGTCCGGCACCCACCTATGCTCCACCGATTTGCCGGTGCCGGCCACCGATATTTCGGTGCATGCTTACAACGCCGCCAGCGATTGCAACTACTTGCGACGGCACGTTCGCTGCTCCTCCGGCGCCGCATGGCATTCGTGATCACCTCGAAGTGCGTCGCCACCTGCGACACCGCATGCATCGACGTCTGTCCGGTGGACTGCATCGCCGGGCCCATTCCGCTCGACGGGCTCCGCGCGGTGCCCCTCGGGGAGCGAGGGCTGCGCTTTCCGGGCCTGCAGATGTTCATCGACGCCGACGAATGCACCGACTGCGGTGCCTGTGCTGCCGAGTGTCCCGTCGACGCGATCGTCCCGGACAACCAGGCGAGCGCCGCCGACGTCGTTCGCAACGCGGCATTCTTCGGCCGCTGACGCACGCCGAGCTACACCGAGGGAACAGCATCGAACCGGATGCGCCCCACGCGGCGCCAGCCCTCGTACAGGAAGAAGTGCTGCGGCTCTGCGGCGGGCATTGGCTCGTAGTCCCAACCGAAGTCGTGCGAACAGTCCGGATCGGGTGGGCGCGCCCATCCGGCGAAGCTCGGCGCCGTCGAGAAGTAGTCGACCTGCCAGTTCGCGCACTCGTACCGGCGGTCCTGCCGGTGCTTGCGCCAGTTGCAGAGCACGTACGTCATCACCCGCAGCGCCTGCGTCGGGTTCTTGATCACCCGCGCGAAGTAGTTCGTCACGAACACGCGGCCGCGGCGCCCGATGCACCGGTTCAGCCGCTGGGCGGCGCTGGACTCGAACGACTTCATGCCGCGGGCTAGCGCCTGATGGCTCGTCGCCTCGACGACCAGGTGCACGTGATCGCCTTCGAGCGAGAGGTGGACGATGCGGAAGTCGTCCCGGCCGAGCATCTTCACCATCGCGGCGCGCACGGCCCGGTACTCGTCGCGGCGCCGGAGCGTCTTGAACGCGCGATCGACCTTCAGCGTGACGTGGAGCGGCGTCCGCCGCGTGAACTTCATGCGGTCGCCGTACCGGGTCGCATAGCCCTTGTACTTCCGCGGCCGGCCTCGACCCCGCTTCCGCGCGGGCGTCTTGCCGAGCGGCAATGACGTCTGGACCGCGGCCGCCTTCACCTCTCCCTTCTATCGCAGACACTATTATTTGTCCAATAGATTTGCTCGACGGATGGCACGACGAAACACACGTCTTGGCACAACGGTCTCGGCGCGGGCGGGTGAAGCCTCTTGGCTGCACTCGCCGATAGACCGCGCTCGCTGGTGCCGGACTCGGAGTCCTCGCGGTGTGGTCCGCAAGGCCTCGCCGACGCCTGGTCACGATTTGCGGTCACACACCGCGACGGCTGCCGCGGTGAGTCGGCGCATGGCATCCGATCGAGAACGCGCGCCGGCCGGCGCCCGCCTGTCAGACCCGGGCCGCGCTCGCTACGTGGCCTTGCGGCCTCGCCGACACGCCGCGTGGGGTTGCCCTCGCCGGCCGGTACCCGTCCACAGCGACGAGAGCACGCCCAGGACTCGTGCGTCGCCTCGCCCGCCCAGCGTGGTGGTCGCTACCGTGGCGTGCGCGCCGGAGGCGGCGGGATGTCCAGCGTGTCGAAGAAGGTGGCGAAGGCGCGCGCATCGAAGCTGGTGATCGCCCGGGTGATCCAGTTGTATTCGAGCTGGCCGGCGAGGATCTCGGCGACGGCATCGTCGGCCTGCACCTTCTGCTTGAAGAACGCGGCAAGATGCTCTCGGGTGATGACCCGCGGATACTCGACGAAGGCCTCCTGGATGATCTCGTCGTGCCGGGTCTGCGGCGCGGCGTCGAAGGGACCCTTCTGGAGGGCGTCGAAGAAGTACTTCGCGCGGAGCTTGACCTCGAACTGATTGGCCGAGGTCGCGATGAAGCCGACGGGGTCGGCAAGGGTGAGGCTCGTGAAGCCACCGTCGTTGGAGTCGAAGTGGAGCGCTCCGGGAATGTGCGTCTTGCCCAGGACGTGGAGCCGGCCGCAGTAATTGCTGACGCCCGGGACGTCCAGGTTGCCAAGGACGAGGAGGTTCGGAGTGCCGTCGTCGAGGTACAGGTTGAGGGCGAGCTTCAGGTTGCCCTCGATGATGAGCCAGCTGCCAACCTCACCGAGCGGTTCGTAGAGGCGTTCGAAGGTGCTCGCTTCCCAGTCGTCTGGGTGGGCGAGATCGACGTCACCGAAGATGACCGTGCCGTCAGAGTCCCCGAGATCGCGGACTCGCTTGTAGACCTCTGGCGCCACGGTTTCGAGCTCGGACGTGGCATCGAAATTGAGCGTCTTGTACTGCTTGCCATCGATCGAGATCACCGCCGGAGTGTAGTTCGGCGCCGTGCGGATCTCGGACGCCAACAACTGTTTGCAGCAGCCTGTCAGCGACGGTGCCGTCACCGGTATGGCTGATCGAGTTGCCAGGCTCGTGGCATGACCGCGCCGCGGTGCGCCAGAGGGGGCCTAAACCGCGATCGTGGTGGTGTGAGATTTGCTGTCCGGGGGGGCACCATGCGCAGTCTGGCCCTCTCGTTCGTTCTGCTCACGCTCCCCTCGGCAATCAGTTGTGTGTCCGACGAGGCTGACAAGGGCGAGGAGGAGGAGCTGGACCTCCTGTCGACCGACTCGAAGGCGGACTCGTTCCGGGCGCCGACGTGGCACGGCGAGGCGGCGTTCGGCGTACCGCACGACGCGGTGCTGCAGGATGACGAGCGGCATCACGCGTGGTGGTTTGACCTGTCGGGCGAAGCCCAGGTCGACATGACGACGACGTACACGGTGCGTGGTCAGCGGCGGACCGACACGGTGCTGTACTTCTACAAGCAGCTGCCGAACGGCAACTGGGGCTCGTACATCGCGCGCAACGACGATTACGGCAACACGACGTACAGCCAGATCAAGCGGACGCTCGGTGCCGGTCGGTACCGTGTGCTGGTCAAGGGCCACACCGCGAGCACGGAGGGCAAGTTCCGCTTGAACGTGACGTGCGTGGGCCAAGGCTGTCAGCCGGCCGCGCCCTCGAACGCCTGTCTGTTCGGCACGACGTACGGCGAGCTCCTCGAGAACCCGAACCTCGGCATCTCGCAGCGGATCACGATCACCGCCGCGAACCTGGATCAGTTCGACGCGCGGCTGCAGTCGCGTATCGTGCGCGCGGTGCAGGAGTCGTCGCACACGGATGTGACCACGGCCGCCGAGGCCCTCTCCCGCGTCGATCAGGAAGAGATCAACTACAACGTCATCATCGACTCGAGCGGGCGGCGCACGTACACGGTGTTCGAGTACGGCGCGGGCGACAACTCGTATGGCGCGGTGTTCGACCACTTCACCGACGAGATGGCGACGGCGATCCACGACGGCGACCTGTACGAGTGCAACGTGACCCCGAAGACCTGTCTCTTGCCCGAGACCTGGTACGAGATGCGCCAGGATCCGGCCTACCCGCAGGTGTCGCGCACCGTCGTGACGAACGCGGCCGATCTGACGGGCGTGACGGCGGAGCAGGCCTTGAAGACCTTCCAGCAGTCGTACGACGACGTCACCACGGTGGCCGAAGGCCTCGAGCGCGTCGACCAGAACGAGGTCAACGTCTACGTGTTCAAGCACGCGGCGTCGGGGGCGCTCTTCGACGTGATCGAGTTCGGCGCCGGCGACACGTCGGTGGGCTCGATCTTCTTCAAGGGCACCGCGAACCGCGCCGCCCAGATGCGAGACCAGGACATCCAGTCCTGCCGCTACTTCGCCGACTGACGGCGACGGCGACGGCGACGTTGAACGTTGTCGATGACGTGGGCGGACAGCGTCGACGTGACGCAACCGGAGCGTGAAGCGGGTGCAAACCGGGCACATGGGTGGCACCTGCTACGTCGCGGGCCCCCTTTTCCAGTAGCAGCGCTAGATCTCGTGAGGCATCGGGCGACGCGGCGCACGGAAGTAGCGTAGCGGCGAGTAGGGCGCGAAGTTGGACACCCGCGACGTGTAGAGGTCGGCGTAGTCGTTGACCTGCTCTCCGAAGCGGCTGCTCTCGTTGCCCTCGCGGATGCAGGATCCCCAGTGAATGTTGTAGGCGCGGTCGATGCGCTCCTCGAGCGAATCGATCTCGTCGTTCATCAGGTGCGCGCGCTGCCGCAGCGTCTCGATGGAGTCCTTGCCAGTCTTGCGCTCCTCCTCGAGCCGGGCGCGCAGAGGGGCCGACGTCGCGGAGTCATCGAGGAGCCGCTGGATCTTCTTCAGGCGCAGCGACTGGTAGTCGATCTCGGATTGCAGGTGCCGGTGGCGCCGGTCGAGGAGGTCCATGTCGTGGATCTGCGCCTCGAGGCGATCGCTGACGGAGATCTCCCGATCGAGCTCCTGGAGCACCATCGCGGTGCGCCACATGTGTGACTTCCGCAGGCGCAGGATGTCGCCGTAGATGTGGTCACCGATGTAGAGGCACTGCTCGCCCTTCACGTTCGTCATCTGCTCGAACGCGATGACATTGCCACCCTGGTAGACCTTGTCGCGGGAGAGGTGCTTCACCTCCGGTCCATCGGTGATCGCCTGGTTGGTGGCGAGGTCCACGGGGAAGAACGGCCGCAGCTCGTTGAAGAAGGCCGGCTTCGCCCCGCCGACGATCACGATGTCGAAGTAGTTCCGCCACGACGGGTACGCCTTGCGCTCGCCGTCGAGGAGGTAGCTCATCACGACGGCGGTGTAGTCGTAGAGCGAGTTGGTGAGGAGGAAGAGCTTCTTGCCGGAGCTGCGAAACTTGTGCAGCGCCTCCGCGAGCATCGGGTCCTTGTGGATGAAGGCCGGGACATCTGCCTTGATGACGCTCTTCAGCGTGTCGTCGCGGTGGGCCTCGTCGATCGCGGTGCGGATGTCGCCGAACAGCTTGTCGTAGTCGACGGTGCCGGTCTGCTTGTCGGCCCAGTCGACGATCGTCGTGTACATGACCGCCTCGGGTAGACCGAACAGCGTGTCGATCCACTCGTAGCGATCCGCCGAGAGGTTCACCTTCTCGTTGCGGTACGTCGACCGCCGCTCCTCGTTCGTGAGCTCGCGGAAGCCGTGGTAGCAGCGCCCGACGTAGGCGTGCCGGTCCATCTTGAAGACGTTGCCGTTCTGCCGATCCACCACCAGGCCACGGATGGCCCACTTGGGATCGTAGTGCAGGGTCCGGATCGCCTCCGGGTAGCCGTGCTTGCCGCACAGCTTGTCGAGCGTGAGCTGGATGCTGAGCTGCTCGAGCCGATCCTGGTGATACAGCGCGAGCGTGTAGTCCATGTCGAACCCGATCATCTCGATCGAGTCCATCCGGAGGTTACGGTTGCAGAAGACCCGGTTCTTGCGAGGGACGTCGATCTCCGTCGTCGCCTCGCCGAGCAGGTTCTGGATCTGCGGATCTAGGTCTCCGCCAGAAGCACCCATCGTGATTAATTGTACAGCGGTTGCGATACATTCGCCCCATGGGCTCGCCGCCGTGGAATCGTGACCAGGACCCGTTCGCCGAGCTCATCTCCGCGGACGCCATCGCCCAGCGGTGTGCGGAGCTAGGCGCCCAGATCACCAGGGACTACGCGGAGCGGGCCAAGTCGGCCGATATCGTGGTCCTGGGCGTCCTGAAGGGGTCCGTCCTCTTCATGGCTGACCTGTCGCGTCACATCGCCCTGCCCATTTATCTCGACTTTATTGGCATCTCCTCCTACGGGGATGACACCAAGTCCTCGGGGGTCGTCCAGATCACCCAGGACCTGTCGCGCCCCATCGCCGACAAGCACGTGATCGTGGTCGAGGACATCGTGGACACGGGCCACACCGTCCACTACCTCATGGAGAACCTGGCCACCCGCAAGCCGGCGTCGCTCAGCCTCTGCTCGCTGCTCCACAAGCCGGAGCGCTCCGAGCGCGAGGTGAAGATCGACTACCTGGGCTTCACCATCCCGAACAAGTTCGTCGTCGGCTATGGCCTCGATATCGCGCAGCAGTGGCGCAACCTGCCATTCATCGGATTCGTGACCACGTGAACTCGGACCGACGCGCGAAGCGAGTCGGCGGACGCGGAGCGAACGCAGCGCCGCGAAGCGGTGCCTGTCCGAGCCATCGGACCGAAGGTCGGTCCACATGAACACCGACCGGCTGCAGAAGCTGCCGGCGGCGCTGTTCGAGATCGGCAAGCTCATCGGGTCGGACCTCGACCCCGGCATTCTGCTCTCGCGGATCGCCGAGCTCGTCTGTCAGCTCATCGACGCCAAGGCGTGCTCGGTGATGCTCCTCGATGCCGATCGCAAGCGCCTGCTCGCGAAGGCCGCCTACGGCCTCCGCACCGAGCGCATGCACTCGCTGTCGTTTCGCGTCGGCGAGGGCGTCGCGGGCTGGGTGGTCGAGAAGGGCGAGCCGGCCCTCATCTCCGACGTCACCAAGGACCCGCGCTACGTCTCGCTCCCCGACAACCAGTCGCCCATCTCCTCCATGCTGTGCGTGCCGCTCCTCGCCCGGGGCGAGCGCGTCGGGGCCGTCACGGCGACCAGCGAGCGCATCGGCGCCTTCGACGAGAATCACCTCGAGCTGGTCCGGTTCATCTCGACGACGATCGCCCTCGATATCGAGAACGTCCGGCTCCATCGGGTCGCCGTCACCGACCCGCTGACCGGGGCGTTCAACCGCGAGTTCCTGATGCAGAAGCTCCCGGGCGAGATCGAGGTCGCCATCGATCGCGACCAACCGCTCTCCCTCGCGATGGTCGACGTCGATCACTTTAAGGCGGTCAACGATCAGTACGGCCACGGCGTCGGCGACATGGTGCTGGCCGAGGTCGCGCGGCGCCTCCGGGGGGCGATTCGAGGCGGCGACCTCCTCGTCCGCTACGGGGGCGAAGAGTTTCTCACTGTCCTCCCCAGGGCCGATGCCGGCAAGGCCTGGGAGGTCGGCGAGCGGATGCGGCAACGCGTCTGCGAGAAGGCGTTCGACGTCGGCGACGGCATCAAGCTCATCCTCCGCGTCTCCGTCGGCATCGCCCAGTGGCGCAAGAACGAGAAGCAGGCCTCGCTCATCGAGCGCGCCGACACCGCGCTCTACGACGCGAAGGACAAGGGCCGCAATCGCGTCGAGGTCGCCCCTTGAGCGGCAAGGGGCCCCTGCCGCCGGTGGACGACCCGGAGCTCGAGGCCACCCTCGCGAAGGTCACGGCCGCCGCGGGCGATCTCTCGAAGTCGCGCCAGCCCATCGGGCCGGATACCGAGCGCGTGAACACGACGGAGGTGGCGGGCCAGCTCGAGGCCGCGCGGGCGCGAGCCGACCAGCCCGTCGATGAGCCGTCCGTCGAGCTCTCGAAGGCGACGAAGGCCGCGAGCGAGAAGCTGGTCGACGATCCGGATGTCCCCCTGCCCGAGCTGGCGAAGTCGGACCCGGTGCGGCTCCCGAAGCAGCGCGCCGCGGCCATCAAGCCCAGTGAGCCGCCGCCGAAGGCAGAGGTGAAGGCGGCGCGGTCCAAGCGCCCGCCGAGCGAGCCGCCCGACGACGAGGACGATGGCGACGACGACCGGCCGAAGAGCCGGCGTGGGGTCCTGATCGTGACGCTGGTCATTCTCGCCGCGCTCGCGATCGGCGTGATGGTGCTGCTCGGTCGGGTGAACAGCACGCACTACTACCTGGCGTGTCAGCCGAGCCAGGTCGTGGCCGAGCAGGGCCGGTCATTTCCGCCCTGGGGCAGCTCGCCGATGGATGGCGCGCAGTGGGCGCCCATCAAGATTCCGCCCGAGGCCGAGTGCGTCGAGCGAGAGACGGAGAACCCGCTCGTACTCGCCGATTGGTACCGCGAGATGCTCGTGGAGCGCGCGGGCGCGATGCTGACGGGGAAGGGGGATCAGCCGGCGGAGAATGCCGCGGAGGCCGCCGCGCTCCTGCAGCAGGCGCTGCTCCACGCTCGCTCCGACGAGCGCCGCAGCGAGCGCCAGGACATCGAACGCCTCCTCGGCGATGTCGAGTACTGGCGGGCGGCGGCCAAGCTCGACAGTGCGCAGAAGGCGCTCGTCGATGCCGCGAAGCAGTTCGAGGCAGCCGCAGCGCAGCGACCGCGGCATGTCAGCGATGCGGCGGCCTGGGCGGGCTTCGTGCGTCAGCTCGCGAGTGATCTGGAGGCGGGCCCCGAGGGCAGCACGCGCGCGTCCACGCTGAGTCCGCTACCCACGAACGCCGCTGGCGAGCGACCCGTCGCCCCGCCCGGCGTCGCGCTCCCCGTCGAGCCCGACCGCAGCGGCAGCGGCAGCCCCGATCCCGGCGAGCCCGGCCGCGACGCTCGCCCCGATGCCGGGGTCCCGACCGGCGGCGTCCTGCTCTAGGCACGCGGCCTTCTGTCTGGGCAGAAGCGTCGGCCAGGTCTTGCCCGACGGCGGATCGATCATCGTGACCTTGTCGGCGTAGACGCGCGCCGTGCGGTGCAGCATGCCGATCGCGGTGAACAGCGGCAGCGACTGGTAGCGCTCCGCGTACTTCGACTTGATCGCAGCGCGGACGGCCGCGCCGTGGCGGGTGCTCACCGTCGGGAACAGGTGGTGCTCGGTGTGGAAGCCGAAGTTCAGCGTGACCCACTCCATCGGGCGCGGCAGCGTCACCGAGAGCGAGTTGACGAGCGGGTCGTTCACATCCGTCAGCGGCGACAGGTTGTGATTCGTCATGATGAACGCCATCACGATGATGTTCGCGACGACGAGGGGGATGAGGTAGACGAACACGAACGCGAGCGGCCCGACGAGCACGGCCACCGTCGCCCAGAACGCCCAGCCGAGCACCGTCTCGACCCACACGCGGCGGTACATCTTCGCGTTCACCATCCCGCGCTTCTTGGCGGTGAAGAGCATCTGCGTGCTCTGGCCGGTGAAGCCGAACACGAGCGAGAGGTAGCCGATCAGCTTCTCGCGCCCGATGCCCAGGTGCGCCATGAGGCGGGCAGCGGGCTGCGTGTTGTACTCGTGGAGCGTCGGGTACATGTCCGGGTCGACGTTCTCCTTGCCGGTGTGGTTGTGGTGAACGCGGTTGTGCCAGGCCATCCAGAGGCGCGGCGACAGCGTGAACGGCAGCAGCAGGAACCAGCCAAACACGTGGATGGTGGTCTTCCCCTTCACGACGGCGCCGTGGAGCGTCTCGTGGCCGAGGAACACGATGCCGGCGAGCGAACAGCCGATGAGGAGGCTCGCGAAGGGCCACGCCCACGCCGGCAGTCGACCGGTGGCGAGGGCCCACGTCGTGGTCGCAATGATGGCGACGTGGAGCGGGAACCAGAGTGCCCGCGACCGCGCCGGCTCGAACACCTCTTTGCCCAGCATGGGCCGCAGCTCGCGTGCGTACTGGCCGACGGTGCGCAGCTCCATGCGACAGTTACAGCACGGAGCGATCGACCGGCGAAATCGCCAATCGCCGCTGTGACCGGATCATGACCGGCCGGTCAGGTATCGGCTAGCCGCCTGACGCGGTGCCGATGGCGAGTTGCGTCAGGCCGTTGGCCTTGGCCCGCTCCATCACGTTGACGACCCGGCCGTGGGAGACGCCCTTGTCGGCCTTGATGACCACCTGGGTCTTCTTGTCCCGCTGGTACGCGAGGCCGAGGAACTTCTCGAGCGTCGCGTCATCCATGGACTTGCCACCGACGACGACCTGGCCCTGGAGCGGGATCTCGATGATCAGCGACTCCTTGGTCGTGTCGAGCTCCTGCGCCTTGCCATCGGGCAGGTTCAGCTTGAGGCCGGACTTCTTCTCGGCCTCCTCCTGCGCCTGGTCGGCCTTCTGCTCCTTCGTGACCTTCTCGACCTGGGCGAGGGCGCTCACCATGAAGATGACCACCATCACGAGGAAGACGTCGGTCAGCGGCGTGATGTTGATCTCGGCAAAGATGCCGTCGTCGCCGCCCTCGTCGTCGCCGCTATCAGGCTGCTTTGTCGCGATCGCCATCGCTGCCCTCTTTCTTCGACTTCGATTCGGGCCGGGAGTCCTTGGTCGCGATGGGTTGCTGCTCGAGCAGGAGCTCGAGGAACTCGTCTGTCTGCAGCTTCATCTCCGCGCCGATGCGCGCGCCGCGCTGGCTGAAGTAGTTGAACATGATGACGGCGAGCACGGCGACGATGATGCCGGCGGCCGTCACGATGAGCGCCGCCGAGACCGGGCCGGAGACCATGCCGAACGTGACGGTGTCGTCGGCCTGGAACTTGTCGAGGCCGAGCACGATGCCGACGACCGTGCCGAAGAGGCCAACGAACGGCGCTGTCGCACCGATCGTACCGAGCATCCACAGGCGGTTGCGGAGGTCGGCCTGCACGCGGAGGCGCTCGCGATGCGTGGCGGTGACGACGTTGTCGGTCTTCGTCCGTCCGTACCGCTCGATCCCGACCAGGAAGACGTCGGCCATCGGCGACTCGGAGCGCTCGCACACGGAGCGCGCATCCTCGACGGAGCCGCGGAGGAGCGACTTGTTGATGGCTTCACCCAGCGCGCGGGCCCGCGCGACGAAGTTCCACTGCACCATGGCGCGTTCGATCCCGACCGCGAGCGCGATCACGGAGAAGGCGGCGACGACATACATCGTCCCGCCGCCGTGATTCATTAATTCCCAGAAGTCGTCCATGGAGCGCAGATCCTTGATAGCACGGCCCTAGTTAGGGGCGAACACCGCGCGGTATCCGCCGCCGTCGAAGTCCACGAACACCGGTGCGGTGAAGGCCTCCGCCGGGACACCTCGTCCCGCCAGCGCCGTGCGGATCATGTCGAAGTCGCCCGACAGGAGGGCCGGGAGTGAGGTCGAGGTGATGGTGCCGTTTAGGTTCAGCGGGAACACGGCGCGGCTGCCGCGGACGCGGAACACGAGCCAGGCATCCTGCCCCGTCGCGCCCGCCCGGTTCACGATGTCGGCGGCGTCGAGGGTGACGGTCACCGTCGCCTCGTAGCGCTGGTAGGAACCAGCCCCCGGGACGGAGGCGAGCTCGACGGTCATCGCCGTCGGGGCGATCGGGGCGAGGGCACACGGGTCAGAGGCCGCCAGCGTCGCGATGGGGCGCGAGGTCCAGCACTGGAGCGGGACGATCGCCGTCGAGTCCGAAGGCCCGAGCTTGTCAGGGGTCGCGTTGGCGAAGACCTCGAGGGTGTCGAACTCGGCCCAGTCCGGCGACGCCATCGTCACCGTCAGCGTCACCGTCGGGCCTGCGATCTGACGCCCGAGCGCCGGCATCCCGTTGGCCGTGACCGAGACCGTCGGGCCGTTCGTCACGACGATGTCGCGCGGCGTGTTGTTCGCGCCGGTCTGCGTATCGAGGACCTGCGCCACCGACGTGCCGGCCGCGAGGCCCGAGGGCGAGTCATCGGCCACGCGGACCAGCGTGCGGGGCATGCCGACCGGGTCGCCCGACGAGGTGTGCGTGTCGCTGTTGCCGGCGGGCGTCATGTAGAGCCCAAGCGACAGGAACGCGAACCAATCGCGCATCACGCGGTCGAGCGAGGTGATCTCGCTGACCCCGTCACCGTCGCTATCGCCGACGGAGGTCGTGTTCCAGACCTCGAGGCCGTTGAACTCCGGTGACCACAGCGACTCGTCGGGGAGGCGCAGGTACGAGTTCGGCAGGCTGGCGTTGGCGTAGTCACCGATGATGGAGCGAGAGGCGTAGTCGATGTTCAGGTTGGCGCGCTCGAAGGCCGACTGGAACGCCGTGAAGCCGCCGCCGCGCGGGTGGTTGATCTGCATCATGCGGGCGCCGCGGGCCCGCTGGGCGGCCAGGATCTCGCGGGGCAGCATCGCGAACCCGGCTGTCGCGCCGCGCGCCCAGTCGACGGCGCCGAAGCTCGCTGACGTGGGGTCCTGCTCGAGAGGCCACGAGTTGAAGTGGCCATAGGCAAACGGTGTCGTCTCGAGGCCGTTGACCGCCCGCACGTACTCTTCCAGACCGAGGTCCTCGACGACAGGCTGGAGGTTCGAGATGTAGTCGTGGTCGGTGATGGCGAACATCTCGATGCCGGCCGAGACCGCCGACCGGATGCGCTCGTCGGACGGGACGTTCGAATCGGGCGAGCCGATCTGGTGCACGTGCCAGTCGCTGGCGATGTAGCCCGGGGTCGGGTTCACCTGGCGGAGGCGGAAGCTCAGCGAGACGTCCGCCGTGCCCGAGACGGGCTGCGAGTCGATCGACCATTCGGTGCCGCGCGACGCGAAGACGCGGTACGTGCCACCGGCCGGCAGGTAGAGCGGCGCGTCCACTTCACCATTGCCCGTCGACCGACCGCGGATCACGTGGTGCGACCGGACCACGCCGCCAGCGCGGTCGTAGGTCTCGAAGATGCGCTTGTCGGGGAACGCGGGGTGCGTGCCGATCACCACCAACCGGGCCGGGATCGGCTCGCCGGTGACCTCGTCCACGATGTTGAAGTCGACTTTCACGGGGGCGGGGATGACCAGATCGACCGTGTCCGCGACCACCGCGCCGGGCGACCGACCGACATCTTTGACCTCGGCCCGGAGCAGGAGGTTGCCTGCCGTGGTGGGGACCTTGCCGCTGTACGTGCCGTCCGCCTGGACGTCCATGTAGCTGAGAATCTTGTCGTCGGGCTGGTCATCGCCGTCGCCGTCGAAGGCGTCGTCGTCGATCATGCCGTTGCCGTTGCCGTCGACGAACACCCCCACGCGGGCGCCCACCGCGACCGAGGTGTTGGACAGGGTGACGCGGCCGCTCACGTCGCGGAGCGTCTGGCCGGTACGGAACACCTCGTCGACATCCGCGCCATCCGTGCCGACCACGAGGTCGTACTGCTGGCGGAGGCCGCCCTTGGACTCGAGACGGAGGAAGTACTTCTCGGAGTCGAGAATGTCGAGGAGCGACGTCGCGCCATTGAGGATGATGGAGACGCCGGCGATCAGCGCCTGCGTGTGCTCGACGAACTCCGTGGCGTCGGGGTGACGCGGGAGGACGCCGTACGCGACGTTGGGCCCCTGGTAGATCGTGTAGTCGCTCGGCTGCGGCGAATCGAGGCTGGCGAGCGCATCGATGGACGCGCGCTCGAAGCCACGTGCGTTCGTCCACGCCTCGACCTGACCACCCGTGTCGGCCATCGTGCCCAGCGGGCCCTGCACGAGCCCGTCGCCATCGTTGTAGAGCGAGTGGTGGACCTCGAGCGTCGTCGAGCCTGGCGCGAGGATGTATGTCGTCGCGCAGAAGACCTCGTCGGGGACATCGGGGTCCACGACCGAGTCGACGGGCAGAACGCCGATGCCCTTGATGTTGATGAACTCGTTGTTCCCGCTCTTGCCGACGGCGCGCAGCACCGCCACGCCCCCGCCCGCTCCGTCGCGCACGACCTCGATCATCGTCGGCTCGCACGTCCGCCCGAACAGGTAGATGAGCGCGAGCTCGCCGAAGTGATCCTCGTTCGTCTGCACCCCGCCGCTGGTCAGGACCGCATCGACGATGTTGCCGCCCTGCGGGATGACGCCGATCACCCGGGTCGGCGACTGCACGATGAACGAGACCTTGTCGTTCTTGATGAAGTAGTCACCGACGAGGCCGCTCGTGGCGGGCCCGGTTACGAGCTGCGACGGATCTGTCACCTGGCCCGCGAATGCGGCCTGGGGCTCCCCGGTCGCGGCGGGGAGGTCCGGGTAGTAGTCCTCCAGCCCCCCGGGAGCGTCACCATCACCATCGCTGGTATCGTCGCCGCAGCCACCACACCCGGTGACGGCGAAACAGGAGAGCAGGAGGAGGGGCCGTAACATGCCCCGCATCGTACCTCGCCTTCCGGCCTTGCTCGACCGCCGCAAACGCGCTCGAATGCGCGCGATGTCACGAACCGTCAAGTGCGCGAAGCTGGGTGAGGTCCTCCCCGCCCTGCCCTACAAGCCGTTCAACGATGCGCTGGGGCAGCGAATCTTCGACAGCATCTCCGCCGAAGCCTGGCGGCTCTGGATCGAGCACTCGAAGAAGTTCGTCAACGAGAGCCGGATGGACCTCACGTTGAAGAAGACGCACGAGTCCCTGAAGGAGATGTGCGAGGACTTCTTGTTTGGCTCCGGCGGCACCGCCGGGCCCAAGGACTTCGTCCCGGAGACCCACAAGCACTAGGTGCTCGCACTCGCGCGGCACCTGCCTGCCCTCGCGGCACGCCTCCCGCGCGTTCCGCTCGGGGACTGGCCGACGCCACTCCGCGAGCATGTCCTCCCCCCTGAGGGGCATTCGCTCCACGGGCGCTCGATCTGGGTGAAGTCCGAGGGGGCATCGAGCCCGCTCTACGGCGGCAACAAGGTCCGCACGCTCGAGCAGTGGTTCGGGCACGCCCGGGAGCACGGAGTCCGGCGGATCTGGGCCATCGGGGCCGAGGGCTCGAACCACGTGCTCGCCACCCTGCTCCATGCCCCCCGCGCCGGCCTCGCGGCAGGGGCGATCCTGTTCCCGCAGCCGGCCTCGGAGTGGGTCACGGAGAACGCGGCCGCGATCGCGCGTTCGGGGGGGCCGATCGTGCGCCTGCGGTCGGTGGTCGAGGTCCCGTTCGCGGGGGTCTGGATCGCGGCCCGGCATCGCCGCGACCTGGTCATGCCGCCGGGTGGAGCGACGCCCGTCGGCACGTTCGGCGCCGTCGGGGCCGCCTTCGAGCTCGCGGAGCAGATCCAGGCCGGGCTCGCTCCGCCGCCGCGCCGGATCGTCGTGCCCATCGGTAGCACGTGCACCGTCGCCGGTCTCCTCGCCGGCGTCCACCTGGCGCGCGCGGCCGGCGCGTGGCCGTGGCCCCTGCCCGTGATCCACGGGGTCCGCGTGACGCCGTGGCCGGTGACGG
>JALHPV010000001.1 GCA_022842285.1 Kofleriaceae bacterium | reverse complement strand
CGACTGGATCGGGATAGCCCTTCGCCACCAGCCGCGCCGCGTCGACCTGCTTGCCGACGAGATACGCGACCACCGTCTCGGCACGTTCCTGGGCTCGTCCCGCGCGCTCGATGGCATGTGACTCGTCGGGCGGAAGCCGGCCCTGCACCTCGACGAGGCGAATGCCGGGGTTGCCCTGCAGCGTCTCGGCGACGGCATCGAGGTTCGCCTTGCTCGCAGGCGAGAGCACGCCGGAGTCGTCGAACTGGATCGGATCGAAGTTCTTCACCACCGTCTCCGTCACCACCTGGTGGCGCGGATCGGATTGCGTCGTGGGCGCCGGTGCCTGCCCGCCACCACACGCCGCCGCCAGGAGCAGGATCATCGGAGTGCTTCGCATCCCTGGATCATGCGTCAAACCTGCCGTCGGGGTGCATGTAGGACGCGTGTGATCTTCGCGAGATGCACGCGGCACGGTGGTTGCTCTAGCGACTGCTCGTCGTGAAGAAGCTCGTCATCCTCGTCGCCGTGCTCGCCACCGCGTGCACTACCCACATCGCTCCGTACCAGCGCAAGAAGCGAACGTTCGACGCGGGAGAGTTCGGTGAGCGCAGCAGGCCGAATAGCGGCAGCCTCTACGCCGAGGGCGCGGGCGGTCTGTTCGAGGATGCGATCGCGGGTCGCATCGGCGACATCCTGATCGTGAAGATCGACGAGAGGGACATCGCGACGCAGCAAAGCGACACGAGGCTCGACAAGCTCGACGACACGTCGTACGGCGTGCCAGCGGCGTTCGGCCTCGTGCCGGCGCTGAAGGCGAAGTACCCGGACCTGGATCCGGCGAAGCTGTTCGCGACCAACTCGGCGCAGAGGTTCGCCGGCAACGGGCAGGTGAATCGCCAGGGCCAGGTGGTGGCCACCCTGCCCGTCCGCGTGCGCCAGATCCTCCCGTCGGGTGACCTCTTCGTCGAGGGCACCAAGGTCGTGATGGTCGGCCACGAGGAGAAGCACATCTACCTCTCGGGCATCGTGCGCCGCATCGATATCGCCGAGGACAACAGTGTCCCGTCGTCACGCATCGCCGAAGCGGAGATCGAGTACACGGGCCGCGGCGACATCGACGACACGCAGCGCCGTGGCTGGGCCTCGCGCGTCATCAGCAAGCTGTGGCCGTTCTGATGTGCACGCGCCGCCAAGTGAGCCGCCCCCGAAGGGGATGGAAGCTCCTCGTCATCGTCGCGCTCGCGCTGTCCTCGACCGCCCACGCCGATCGGATCAAGGACCTCACGTCCATCGCGGGCGTCCGTGACAACCATCTGACCGGCTTTGGCATCGTCACCGGCCTCGATGGCAGCGGCGACGACGCACGGTCGCCGGTCGTGAAGTCCGCGCTCATGAAGGCGCTCAAGCGCCTCGGCTTCTCCATCGACCCGGCGAACCTCCAGTCGAGGAACGTCGCCGCCGTCATGATCACCGCCGAGCTGCCGCCGTTCGCGAAGCCCGGCATGACCCTCGACATCACGGTGAGCTCGCTCGGTAACGCGAAGAGCCTCGCGGGCGGCACGCTGCTCGCCGCGCCCTTGAAAGGCGCGGACGGTCAGACCTGGGCCATCGCGCAGGGCTCGCTGTCGATCGGCGGCTTCCTCGTCACGGGCGGCACCGGATCGACCACGAAGAAGAACCACGTCACGTCCGGCACGGTCCCCGGTGCGGCGCAGGTCGAGCGCGCGGCCCCGACGGAGCTGCCCGAGAAGCAGATCGCGCTCGTGCTCGACGACCCCGACTTCACCACCGCGACGCGCATGGCCGAGGCGATCGTGGCCGCGCTCGGCGACGGCACCGCCCGGGTCGGCGACTCCGCCACGGTCATCGTTCCCATCACCAAGGCGCAGCGCGATCAGGTCCCGGCACTCATCGCGAAGCTCGAGGCCATCGAGGTCGACCCCGACGTGGAGGCCAAGGTCATCATCGACGAGAAGACCGGCACCATCGTCATCGGCGAGGCCGTCACGCTGCGCGCCGCGGCCATCTCCTTCGGCGCGCTGACCATCGAGATCTCCGAGCAGCAGCTCGTCTCGCAGCCCGAGAGCTCGTTCATCGGCGGCACTGGTGAGACGAAGGTCGTGCCGCAGACGGACATCAAGGTCGACGAGCAGAACGGCCCGCTCCGGGTCGTCGGCAAGGCCGCCACCGTCGGTGACGTGGCCGCCGCGCTCGCCGCTCTCGGGGCGAAGCCGCGCGAGCTCGTGTCCATCCTGCGCGCCCTCAAGGCCGCCGGCGCCCTCCGCGCGGATCTGGAGACCCTGTGAGCGCGGGCCCGGCCGACGCCGCGACCGCGGCCAAGCAGCTGGAGGCGTTCTTCCTCCGCGGCTTGCTCAAGGAAGCGCGTCCGCAGGGTGGGATGATCGATGGCGGCTTCGCTGGCGACACCTTCAAGGGCATGCTCGACGAGGCGATCGCCGACAAGATGTCCGCCGCCGGCGGCATTGGCCTCGCCGAACAGTTCGCGACCCAGCTCGGCAGCAACACCAGCGCCCCGACCAACCCGCACGACCTGGCCGCGCTCCCCCGTCGCCACGAGCTCGCTGGGGCCCCCGCCTTCATCGCCCCCGTCTCCGGTCGCCTCGGCTCCGGGTATGGGATGCGCACCGACAACCATCACACGGAGGAGTACCTCCACAAGGGTGTCGACCTCGCGGCCCCCACCGGCACCCAGGTGGTCGCATCAGCCCCTGGCACCGTGATCCGCGCCGAACGTGCGGGCACCTACGGCAATCTCGTAACTGTGCGCCACGCCAACGGATACGAGACCCGCTACGCCCACCTGTCGGCCATCGGGGTCGAGGCCGGGCAACACGTCGAGGCCGGCCAGGCCGTCGGCGCCGTCGGGTCGACGGGTAACTCCGCTCTCCCGCACCTCCACTTCGAGGTCCGAAAGGGAGACCAACCGATCGATCCCGCTCAGGTTTTGTCACCGGGGGCCCTCAACAGGTCGCCGGGTCGGTCGATTCGGTAAACAAAGGCGGACCGTATGCGCATCGATCCAAACGTCATTGTTTCTCAGGTCGCTCCCATCACTCGCGAGGGCAAGGCGACAACACGGGCACCGGAGAGCAAGGACGGCTCCGCATCGGTCGTGAGCCTGTCGTCGGCCGCCGGCACCGTCGCGACCGAGAAGCCATCTCAGGGCATCACCGCCAGACTCGCCGCGATCAAGTCGGCCATCGACGCTGGCAGCTACCCCATCGATCTCGACAAGCTCGCATCCCGGATCGTCGACGACGATCTAGTCAGAGGCACAAAACAATGACCGACCTCGCGCTTCTCGATCAACTCCGCCGCACGGCCGAAGAGCTTCGCCAGGCGTTCAGTGACGAACGCTCCGCCATCGCCGCGCTGGATCATGCGCGGCTGGAGGCGTTGGCGCAGCTCAAGCAGAGCCTCGCGACCACGCTCGCCGAGATCCACCGCCAGTTGCCCGATCCCGGCCAACCGATCGTCCGCGACTTGTTCGCGGCCATCCGCCTCGAGGCGCAGGCGACCTCCATGCTCGCGCGCACCGCCGCCGACGCGGTCCGCGGACTCCTCGGCTACGAGGCGACCGCCGGGTACGACCGCCGCGCGAAGACCGTCACGCGTGGCCCGTCGCGCTACCTCGCGACGTACTGAACCATGTCTGACTTGATGTCACTCCTGTCCCTCGGTTCTGCCGGTATCACCGCGCAGAACTCCGGCGTTTCGATCGCGACCAACAACGTCGCGAACGCGAACACGGTGGGATACTCGCGCCAGCGAGTCGACATCGAGTCCCTCCTGGGAGCTCCCAACGTTGGTGGGGTCCGCACCGGCTCTCCCCAGCGCCTTGGCGATTCGATCCTCCAGCAGCGCATTCGCGGTGCGGCCTCGAACCTCGAGATGTCGCGCTCCTTCGCGGCATCGACCCTGAGTCTCGAGCAGACCCTGATGGGTGGCGGCGACAGCATCGACCAGCAGCTCGCCGCGATGTTCTCCCGCTTCGGCGCCGTCTCGGCGTCCCCCACCGACCTCCCCGCTCGCACCGCCGCCGTTGGCGCAGCGGGCGAGCTCGTGGCCGGGATCGGACGACGCGCCGCCGAACTCGACGCCCAGCATACGGAAGCGAACGAGCGCATCCGCGCGAAGGTCGCCGAGATCACCGACCTCGCACGCCAGCTCGCGGAGACGAATCTCCAGATCGCTCGCACCAACAATCCCGTTCTGAAAGACGAGCGCGATCGCGTGGCGACCAAGCTGTCCGCTCTCGTCGGTGGCAACGCGAAGATCGACCCCGACGGACAGATGCGCTTCGTCCTCGACGGTGGAGCCGTCCTCGTCGACGGCCAGCGCGCCGCCAAGCTCGGTGCGAAGACGGATCCCGTCACGCAGAACGCGAACGTCGTTGTCATCGACGGCAACTCCGAGCGGGATGTGACCACCGCGATCGGTGGCGGGTCGCTCGGCGCAGATCTAAAGCATCGCGATCAAACCCTCGTCGGCGCGCGCACCGCCCTCGATCAGCTCGCCTTCGACATCACGGCGAGCGCCAATGCCGTCCACACGGCCCACGCCGGCGCCGATGGCGTCTCCGGTCGCCCGCTCTTCAAGCCGATCGGCGCGGTCACCGGAGCCGCGGCGGCGATGGGACTCGACCCTGACGTCGAGGCGGATCCCGAGAAGCTCGCGTTGGCCGCGATCGGCACCGGCCCCGGAGACAACACCGGCGCCCTCGCGATGTTCAAGCTCGCGCAGGGCAAGGTCGCATCGGGTGGCCGCACGCTCACCGGCGCAGCGCAGGATCTCGTGACTACCGTCGCGACCGAAGCCTCGCGCGCGAAGTCCGACGTCGCACGCGACGAGCTTGTCGCCGAACATCTCGCGGGCCTGCGCGACTCCCTCGCCGGCGTCGACATCCAGGAAGAGCTCACCAACCTTGCCCGCTTCGAGCATGCTGCCTCGGCGATGACGAAGTTCGTCACGACGATCGACGAGATGCTCGGCACCTTGATCGACCGACTCTAAGAAGAGGTCTCCATGCGCGTAACCCAGGGCCGGATGATCGACATCTCGGCCGCCGCCACTGCTGCGTCTCAAGCCAAGGTTGCTGCCGCTTCCACCGAGGTCACGTCTGGAATGCGGGTGCAAAAGCCATCCGACGACCCGGCCGCGTGGCTCGCCGCGCAGCGGGCCGACGTCCGCCGGACCCTGGCCGAGGGGGCAAACACCGCCATGTCGACGAGTCGCGCACGGCTCGACGACACCGACGCAGCGCTCCTCGCCGTGGGCGAGTCGGCATCCCAGATCCGCATGCTCGCGGTGCAGGGCTCCAACGCTTCCTATAGCGACGCCAATCGCAGGGAACTCGCCGTGCAGGTGCGCGCCCTGTTCGCATCGGCCCTCGCGTCCGCGAACGGCAAGTCCGCCGACGGCGAGTACGTGCTCGCCGGCGCGACGTCGCTCACCAGACCCTTCAACGACGATGGCACCTACGCCGGTGGTTCCGACCCGCGCGACGTCCCCACGTCCGATGTCGGCCAGGCCGTCTCGAACCTCGCCGGAACCGCGCTCACCAGCGCGAGCGGCGTCGACGTCATGCCGCTCTTCTTGCGCGTCGCCGAGGCGCTCGAGGCCAACGATCCGACCGCGCTGCAGGGGCTCCTCGGTCAGCTCGACACCGGCATCAAGCAGGTCGCGCACTCGCGCACTCGCGTCGGTGGCGCCATGAGCGTGATCGATCAGGCCCAGGTGGCCCACGCGCAGCTCGGGGTCACGCTCTCGTCGGAGATCTCGCGCCAGGTCGAGTCCGACACCGTCGCGGCGGCCACGAATCTCGCCAAGGCGTCGCAGCAGCTCGAGGCGTCGCGCCAGGTCACGTCCTTCGTGATCTCGCTCGTCAACCCCGGCCGCTGATTCCCTCTACATCAGTCCGCCCGACGGACGAACTAGTTAGCAACAGGGCCCCCCAGGCCTCCACCGCAGCAAAGTCCTTCAAAGGAAACGAACATGGCAATCTCGATTCTCACCAACGTCGCGTCGCTCAACGCCCAGCGCAACCTCTCCTCGACGCAGTCCGCTCTCGCGTCGTCGATCGGCAAGCTGTCGTCTGGTATGCGCATCAACAACGCCGCGGATGACGCCGCCGGTCTCGGGATCTCCGAGAACCTCAAGGCGCAGGTGCGCAGCCTCTCGCAGGCGTCGCGCAACGCGAACGACGGCATCTCGATGTCGCAGGTCGCGGAAGGCGCGATGAACGAGATGCAGGGCATCGTCGGCCGTATGCGCGAGCTCTCGGTGCAGTCCGCCAACAGCACCCTGGGTGGCAACGAGCGCGGTTACATCCAGACCGAGTTCACGCAGCTGAAGGACGAGATCAACCGCATCTCTGCCGTGACGAACTTCAACGGCCAGAAGCTCCTCGACGGCGCGGCGTCGGCCGGCCTGTCCTTCCAGGTCGGCATCTACGACTCCGCGAACGATCGCGTCGCGATGAGCATCACAAAGCTCAACGCGTCGACCCTCGGCTCGACGGTCAAGCTCCAGGCCGCCTCGCTGTCGACGGTCACGAACGCCCGCGCGGCGATGGGGATCTTCGACGCGGCCATCCAGCAGCTCTCGCAGTCGCGCGCCAAGGTCGGCGCGACGCAGAACCGCATGCAGGTCACCATCTCGAACCTCGCCTCGTCGCACGAGAACCTCTCCGCCGCCAACTCGCGTATCCGCGACGTGGACGTCGCCGAGGAGACCGCGTCGATGACGAAGTCGCAGATCCTCAGCCAGGCCGGCCTCGCCGTCCTCGCGCAGGCGAACCAGCTGCCGCAGTCGGCGCTGTCGCTCCTCCGCTAGTAACTAGCCCCCCCTGAGGTTCGACCATGGCAGCAGTAACCTTCGGCGGATTGGTGAGCGGTCTCGATACCAGCTCTCTCATCGAGAAGCTGGTCTCGGCGGAGCGCTCGAACGCCAGGTTGCTGACCACGAAGCAGTCGAACCTGAGCGCGCAGCGGTCGATCGTCGACAGATTGTCGTCGGCCGTCGCTGCGCTGGGGACCGCCGCCCGCGGGCTGGATCTCGACTCCGAGCTCCGCCCGCGCGCGGCCACCGTTTCCGACAGTCGCATGAACGTGGCTGTCTCCTCGAGCGCCGCCGCGACGGCGCACGAGGTGCGCGTGAAGCAGCTCGCGAGCAATCAGGTCACGCAGTCGAACACGTACGCGAGTGACACCGCCGGCATTGCTGGCACCGGATCGCTCGCGATCACGGTCGGCACCGAGACGAAGAACATCAGCTACGACAGCACCGATACGCTCTCGACGATCGCGTCCAAGATCACGAACGCCAATGCGGGAGTCTCCGCGTCGGTGCTCTTCGATGGCTCGACGTATCGCCTGATGGTCGCATCGAAGGAGTCGGGCACCGCCAAAGCGGCGACGTTCGTCGATTCGGGCTCGGGCCTGGGGCTCTCCTCGCCGGCCAACATCAAGGTCCCGGCGCGGGATGCCATCGTCTCCATCGATGGCGTCGATGTGACGCGCTCGACCAACGTGATCTCCGATGCGCTCGCCGGCGTCACCATGACGCTCAACTCGGTCCACCAGGACTCCGAGGCGAACGGGAAGCTCAGTGTTGGTCTCGACAACAAGGCGCTCACCGAGAAGGTGAAGACGCTCGTCACGAATTACAACGCCGTGAACACGCAGCTGCAGGTGCAGCTCTCGTATACCGGAACGACGAAGGGCGAGAACACGCTGTTCGGTGACTCGACGCTCCGACAGCTCCAGATGGCGCTCGATCGAAAGATGTCGACCGAGTACGGAGGCACGAATCTCGGCGCGCTCGGCATGACGCGCGACAAGACCGGCGTCATCACCCTCGACGAGGCGAAGCTCACGGCGGCCGTTGCGGCCGACCCCGACATCGCGTCCAAGCTGTTCGTCACGGGCGGCTTCGCCACCACACTCGCCAGCCTCGCCGATTCGTACACGACCTCCGGCACCGGCTTCTTCGCCGCCAAGTCGGAGGCGATCACGGCGCGCAGCAAGGCGCTGCAGCAGCAGATCGACCGCATCGACCTGGGCGCGGACAAGCTCCAGTCCCGGCTCGAGAGGCAGTTCGCCGCCCTCGAAGAGGCGATGGCGAAGCTCCAGAGCCAGTCGGCCTTCCTCTCCAGGACTCTCTGACCGAGGACATCCATGCACGCTCGTGCCGCTAACACCTACCGCCGTGTCGACCTCGACTCGGCCCCCCGGTCGCAGATCGTGGATCGCCTCTTCGAGCGATTCGCGAAGGACACGGATGTCGCTCGCACCGCCATCGGGGCCCGCGACATCGTCGGCAAGGCTGCCGCCCTCGACCATGCCATGCAGATCGTCACCGAGCTCGCGGCGTCGCTCGACCACGCCGCGGCTCCCGAGCTCTGCGCGAACCTCAGTGCGCTCTACGACTACGTGAGTCAGCAGCTCACCCATGCCAACGTGACGCTGACCACCGAGCCGCTCGACCGCGCGAATCGCGTCATGGCCGAGCTTGGCGCGGCCTTCAAAGCCGCCCATCCCCGCTGAGGTCCCATGCGCCTGACTCCCATGTCCCTCACCGAGATCCTCGCTGCGCTCCTCGACGCCACCCCGATGCCGCAACCAACGATGGACCCCGAGGAGCTCCTGGAAGTCTTCAACCGCATGCACGAGCGTCGCGCCGAGATCCTGAAACACCTCGGCACGACCAATTCACTAACGCCGGCGGAGGCCGCCATGGCCCTCGAGCTCGAGACCCGTGATGCTGTCTGGATGGCCTGTCTGCAGTGCGCCAAGCAAGCCACCGCCGACCAGCGAATCTCTGCCTCGCGCATGCGCGCCTACACGCCCTGATCGTCAACGCCGCCGACGGGATCCGGGCAACTGGTTGGAACTCCATGGCGAGCGCCTGGCCTGGCCCTTGAAATAGCGACCGCCATGCCTCCGCCGCTCTCCTACGGCCGCCAGACGATCGACGATGATGATGTCGCGGCCGTCGCCCAGGCGATGCGCGCGCCGCAGCTGACCTGCGGCCCCCTGGTCGATCGCTTCGAGCAAGCCCTCGCTGCCTACACGGGCGCCCCTCACGCCAGCGTCTGTGCGAACGGCACGGCCGCGCTGCACCTCGCGTACGCAGGGCTCGGCATCGGCGAGGGCGACGAGATCATCACCTCCCCCCTCACGTTCTCGGCCACCGCCGCCGCGGCCTACTACGTCGGCGCGACTGTCCGGATCGCGGACGTCGATGCCCGCACCGGGAACCTGTCGGTGCAATCGGTCGAGGCGCTCGTCACCAAGCGCACCCGTGCCATCGTGCCGGTGCACCTCGGTGGCCAGCCTGCGGACCTCGACGAGCTCACCCGCCTCGCCCGCGCGCGCAAGCTCTACGTCATCGAAGATGCCTGCCACGCCCTCGGGGCGACATATCGCGGCCGCCGCATCGGTGCGGGCGACTCCGACGCCGTCGTCTTCAGCTTCCACCCGTTGAAGAACATCACCACCGGCGAAGGCGGCGCGATCCTGACGCGCGATGCCCGCGTGAAGCAGCGCATCGACCGCATGCGCCATCACGGCATCGAGCGCGATCCCACCCGCTTCGACGAGACGCCGGCGGGGCCCTGGGTCTACGAGGTCCAGGAGCTCGGCTGGAACTACCGCCTCCCCGACATCAACTGTGCGCTCGGCCTGTCGCAGCTCGCCAAGCTCGATCGCTTCCTCGACGCCCGCCGTACGATCGTGGGCTGGTACCGCGAGGAGCTGCCCCGAGCGTTTGGTGTCGATGGTGGCGTGCAGGCGCCGGCCGAGCTCGCCGACCGCGAGTCCGCGCATCACCTGTTCGCCGTCGCGATCGACTTCCCGCGCTTTGGCACGACTCGGGCCCAGGTGATGGCTCAGCTCGCCAAGGCGGGCGTCGGCACGCAGGTTCACTACATCCCTCTCCTCCACCATCCGTTGCACGCGAGTCGCTGTCCGGGCGAGCGCGCACGGCCCCGCCCCGGCGCGGACCTCTACTACGCGCGCACGCTCTCGCTGCCGCTCTACCCCGCGCTGACTCGTGACGATGTCATTCATGTCGTCACCGAGCTGCGCCTCGCCCTTGGAGTCTCTCGATGAAGCCCCCCGTTGGTTCCCTGCTCCAGACCGCCAGCACGACCGTTCTCGACGGCAAGGTCGTTCTGATCACCGGTGGCACCGGCTCCTTCGGCAAGGCGTTCGTCGAGCGCGCGCTCCAGTCCAAGGCGAAGAAGATCATCGTCTTCTCGCGCGACGAACAGAAACACTACGAGATGGACCGCGTCATCAAGGACCGCCGCATGCGGTACTTCGTCGGCGACATCCGCGACCGTGACCGGCTCATGACGGCCTTCCGGGGCGTCGACATCGTCATCCACGCGGCCGCGATGAAGCACGTGCCCATCTGCGAATACAACCCGATCGAAGCCGTCCAGACGAACGTCAACGGCGCCAAGAACATCGTCGAAGCGGCCATCGCATGTGAGGTCGAGAAGGTGCTCTCGCTCTCCACCGACAAGGCCGTCTCGCCTGCGAACTTGTACGGCGCGACGAAGCTCTGCATGGAGAAGCTGGTCATCTCCGCCAACGCCTACGCCGGGGAAGGCTCCACCCGCTTCTCCTGTGTCCGCTATGGCAACGTGATGGGCTCGGCCGGCTCCGTGATTCCCCTCTTCCGCAAGCAGATGCAGGCGGGCGGTCTCACCATCACCGATGCCCGCATGACGCGCTTCTGGATCGAGATGTCCGAGGCCGTCGCCCTCGTGCTCCGCGGGCTCGAGCTCATGACGGGCGGTGAGATCTACATCCCGAAGCTCCCCACCTCCGACATCGAGACGCTCGCCGAGGCCGTGGCCCCGGGCGTGCCCCGCAAGGAAGTGGGCATCCGGCCTGGTGAGAAGCTCCACGAGACCCTCGTCTCGGCGGAGGAGGCTCGCAGAACGAGCGATATGGGCGATGTCATGGTGGTGTGGCCCGAGTTCTCGTTCCATCAGACCCTCACCGGCGTCCGGCCCGGCATCCCGATGCCGGAGGACTTCGTGTATTCGAGCGACCGCGCCCTTCCGCGCCTCGACCTCGACGCCACGCGCGCCAAGGTCGAGCGTGTCGCATGAGCCGCGGCCGGGTCCTGTTTCGCGCTGACGCATCGCACGAGAAGGGCTTTGGGCATGTCGCTCGGTTGTGTGCACTGATCGAAGAGACGGAGGCCGCTGGCTTCGAGCCGGTCGCCATGTTCGGCGGCGACATCACCGCCATCCGCTCCTGGGCTCGCGACCGCAAGCTCACCGTCGATGCTCGCGAGTGGAGCACCACGGCCGTCATCCAGGCCGCCGAGCATCCGCGCGTCAAGGCTGTCGTCGTCGACGGCCCCGACATCGCTCTCGCGGTCGTCCCCAAGCTTCCGGACCATCTGCGCCGCGTGGTCGTCGACGACCTCGGCAAGGTAGGTCTCGACATGTCGACGGTCGTCAACCACAACTATCACGCGCCCGCACTGGCGGCCTCGTACCCGCAAGCGAAGCAGCGCCTCCTCGGCCGCCGCTACCTCATGCTCCGTCGCGACATCCGTCGCTACACGCGCGGCTCCTGTCGCCCGATCTCGTCGAAGCGCCTCCGCGTCATCGTCACCTACGGTGGCAGCGATCCGGTCGGCGCCACCGCTCGCACCTTGAAGATCTTGCCGGACTGCCGGCCGCTGGAGCTCGTCGTGATCGCGGGACCGGGGTTCCGCGGTGACGAGGCGCTCCACGAGGCCATCGCCGTCGCCAAGGGGATGGGACACACCGTGGACCTCCGCCGCGCGCCTGAGGACCCGGGAGCGCTGTTCGTCAGCGCGGATGCCGCTATCTGCTCGGCCGGCGGGACCCTGGGCGAGCTCGCCTACCTCGGTTGTCCTACCCTCGCCTACGCGATCGTCCAGGACCAGGTCGCCACCGCCCGCGAGCAGGTGCGCGAAGGGGTCATCGCCGGTGGCCGCCGCTTCCTCGAGTCAGACGACGACACGCTTCGCGCCGACCTCCAGCGCTTCCTCTGCGACGATGCGTCGCGCCTCGCCCAGCGCCAGCGCGCCCTGGAGACGGCGGACTCCGAAGGGGCCCGCCGGATCGTCGAAGAAGCCATCGCCTAGGAACTATGAGACGCTTTGCCAGTGACCTCGGGCAAGCTGGCACTACTGCTTGTCGCCTGCGGCGCATGCGGTCGCTGGGGCTTCGAGACACGCGACGATGACGTCGACGCGAGGGTGATCGACTCCAGTGGCCCCCCTGATTCTCTCCCGGTCGACGGCGTGTCCTTCGACGCATCCATCGACGGCACGCCCTCTGACGGGCCGCCGATCGACAGCGCCCCCGATTCCCCCGCCGCCAGCTGCCTCGCCAATCCCTTGTACGTCTCGATCGGCGCGTTCCCCTCGCGCTACCGCAGCATGAGCTCACCCAGGTCGTGGCCCGAGGCCACGACCGAATGCGCCAACGACGGAGCCCACCTCGCGGTCCCCGACTCGTTGGCCGAGGCGACCGCCATCGGCAGCCTTGGCGACTGGGTCGGCATCACCGACGCCGCGACCGAAGGTGTCTGGCTGACCATCTTCGGCACCGTGCCCGTCTACCTCCAGTTCGAGGTCGGCCAACCCGACGGTGGCAACACTGAAGACTGCCTCCGCATCGGCGGCTCCGGCGACCTCGAGGATCGCGAGTGCGCGGACACGCGCGACTTCGTCTGCGAATGCCCCGAGACCGGCCCCGATTGACCGCGAGACGCGCTCGCTAGTTCGCGGGGCGGCCGACGATCGCGCCGCAGGGGAACTCGGCCGTGAGCGCGATGCCGGGCTCGGTCTGGAGGCGCGTGCAGGCGTTTCCGACGAGCTCGATGGTGGTGCCATTCACGAGGACCCAGTCCGTGCCGTAGGTGAGGATCGTTCCTCCGAGCGTCACGGTGCCATCCTGGCCCGCGTCGACGGAGACCTCACCGTCGAGGGTGAGCTGGCAGCTCACGACGCCGCCGATGATGGTGTCGAACGCGGCGGCGAGCTGCGCCTGGTTGTTCGCCTTGTAGAACGGCGCGGTGCCCGTCGTGACCGGCTGGCCCACGCCCGCATTGGCCACCTGCTGGAGATGCGCGTCGGAGACGTCGGCGCCGACGCTGAGGATGAAGACCTGGATGCCCGCGGAATACGCGGCGGCGGCCGCGTCGATCGAAGCTTGCTGCGCGGCGGGCGTCGGATTGGGGTTGGGCTGCGCGCAGGTGTCGGGCTCGCCGTCGGTGGCGACGACGATCACGCGCGGGGCCCCGTCAGGCGGCGCGGGGAAGTTCGCGGCGACAGCGGCGATGGACTCACCGGTCGGCGTCTCGTCCTCCCACGTGTTGCTGTCGAAGAGGGTCCGGATCCCGTCGAGGTTGTTGAGGGCCCGCGCGTGCGACGAGAGGTTGGGACACGGCGCAGCGCCGTCGAAGCTCGTGTAGAGCGTGGCGCCGAAGACCACGCTGGACTGGAGGCTGGTGACGACACCCGCGTTGCCGACGAGGGCTTCGCGCACGGCGGCCCAGCGCGTGAGGCCCATGAAGTTCGCGTTCATCGAGCCCGACTGATCGATCAGGAGCTCGACATGCGGGATCGTGCGCGTCGGCGAGAAGGTGACGCTCGGGCAGTCCTGGACGCACTGGCCCGTCGAGGAGCAGTCGAAGTCGGAGGGACACATCACCTCCGCGGAGCAGTCGGCCGTGCAGGTGCCTTCGCTGGTGCAGTAGAGCCCCGGCATGCAGGGCGTCGCGACATCACACGCTGCACCGCAGCCGGCCGGCGGCGTGCTGCCCAGGCAGGCGGCGCCGACCGTCGGGCCGCCATCACTGTCGTCGGCATCGTCGCTCGTGTCGTTCGCATCGACGACGGGCGCATCGGTGTCTCCGTCGTTGTTGTTGTTCGAGCCGCACGCGGCTCCCAGCAGGGTCAGACCAAACGCGAGCGGAACGGCACGGCGCATGGCCATAGGTTCGACGAAACGCGAGCCCGAGGCAATCTGCACCAATTCCCCCTATGTAGGCATCAGCTGGCTAGATCACGCTGGACCCAGATCGGGACCGTGGAGGCTTGCGAGCTCGGGCGCGCCTCGCCGCGGAGACGGGCGAGATCGGCGTCGAGGATGGTGCCGGCGAGGCGACGGATGGCGGGCGAGGTCTCGTCGGACCCCTCGAGCAACGTGTTGGCGCCGGCGCGGAGGCCGCCCGCGAGGGTCTGCGTGCGCGGGATGGTGCCGGTGACGGGCGTGTGGAGGAGCAGGTGATCGTAAATGAGCGGGGCCATACGCTCGACGGCGCCCTTCTCGCGTTCGTTGGAGAGCTGATTCGCGACGAGCATGCCGCCGAAGCGCTGCAGCGTGTCTGCGATCTTGTCGGCGAAGGTCGGGTCGAGCGGGCGCAGCACGGCGAGGAGCTGCGGGATGGTGCGGGCCTTGGTCTCCTGCCCGAGAGCGGCGTCGATGAGATCTTGCTGCGTCTCGTCGCTGGCCATGCGGCGAGAGATGCGGTGTACGCACGCCTTCAGGAGTGCATAGGCGTTGTGGAGCGAGGGCAAGTTCGGGTTCACCACCATCAGCTTCACGTCGGCGGCGATGACTTGATCCACCACCCCGAAGGCGGTGCCGGCGCCGACATCCACGATGACGCAGTCAACCTCGAGGCGGGCGATCGCACGGATCAGTCGCAGCCGGGCCTGCGAGGTCATGTTCGCGGCCCCCGGACGCGAGGTGCCCGCGATGAGCGAGACGGTGGGCGAGACCTGGATGGCGATGTCTTCGAGGGTCTCCGCCTTGTGGTCGATGAACTCGGCGATCGTCTGCGACGGGTGGAGGACACCCATCATCGTGTGGAGGTTGGCCGCCCCGAGGTCGGCGTCGACGATCGCGACGCGGTGGCCGAGCCGACCGATCGCGGTCGCGATGTTGACGGCGATGGTGCTCTTGCCCACGCCGCCCTTTCCGCCGGCGACGGCGACCACGCGAGGACGAGCTTTGGGCTGTTTAGGCGGCACGGCGCTGCACCCGCTTCCTGCGAGGACGGAGGTGCGTCATCGCCGCTTCCAGCACGGGGGAGACCTCGTCGATCACACGGACGAGACCGGCGAAGAGCTCGAAGGTTGCGGCGAGGTAGGTGTCTTCGGTGCCATCGCGGCGCGCCACGTCCTGGGCGCGTTCGATCTCGCGATCGGCGAGGAGCGACACGAAGTTGAGCGGCTTCACGGCGGCGCCGATCGCGCGCTCGAGGCGCACGAGGCGGGCTTCGCGATTCGGGGTCTCCGGCCTCGCGATGAGCTGCTGTGCGCGCAGCGCGAGCTTCTTGGTGCGACGGAGCGCGAGCAGGTAGCTCTTGACGTGGGACGAGAGGCGCGCGGTGCGCTCGCTCGGGTCCGTCGCATCGATCGCGTTGTCGAGGATCGCGCCGACATCGATGGGCGTGGTGAGCTGCGGCGCCACCTGCGCGAGCGGGACGTGCGCCATACCTTCGATGAAGGCACCGCCCTCGGTGCAGTTGTAGATCCTCGGAAGGCCGGGGGCTCCCGCCATCGCGGCGAGCTGCTCGACGAACCAGCGATGAAACAGGCCGAGCATGAAGCCGGACGGCACGGTGCCGCCCGACCAGCCGGGCAACTCGATGGCGCGCTCTGCGGCCGCCTTCGGGCCGCCGCTCGCCTTCATGGCGTGGAAGCCCTTGCTCCAGCCCGCGACCTTCATGACTCCGTCGGCGTCGATCTCGGCCCGCGCGTCGCCGTCGGTGGACGTCGAGACGTAGTACTTGCCGCCCGGGAACGAGAGATCGAGACCGACGAAGACGATCGGATCGCACTGCCAGCGCAAGGCGAGCGAGAACGCCGACGTCGCGACGGACCCACCGCCCGGCACGAGCGCAGATTCACCGACGGCATCGAACAGCCAGTCATCGACGGCGCAGTTGGCCGACAGCGTGAGCATGCGCTGCGCTGGCAGCTCGAACAGCGACGGATGAACGGTCGCGGCGTTCAGCAGGCACGCGCCGCCGAGGTCGCAGCCTTCGAAGTGATAGCCGACGTCTTGCGGGTCGACCGTCATCACGAAGTCGGGCTCCACCCCCGCCGCCAGCACTGCCTTGAGCGAGTGGCTGAGCGCGCAGATGATCGCCTTCCCCTTGAGGGCGCGGAGCTGGTCGACGTTCTTCGCGAGCGACGGTCCGGGCGCCACGATGATCATCGGCATGCCCGCGAATGACTGATCCATCGTCTCGACCGACGGCCAGCCCCCGATGGCGGGCAGGTTCGCCGCGCCCTGGGCCACCCAGGTCTTCGAGAACGAGCGGACCGTGTTGCGGTGGATGCGGAGGTCCGAGAGGGTGTCGCGCGTCGTCTTCATCACGTGGGCGACTTCGCCAGGAGCGCTGCCCGGCACCGCCCGCAGCACGAACTGCGTCGGCGGAATCGGCGTGAGGGTGCGCAGGGCAGTCACGAGCTCGTCGATGGACGTCACGTGAATCGCCGTGGTCGGCACCTGCGCGGGATCTCCGCCCAGCACGACCAGACGACGCTGGCCGACGTCGGCGAGGATCTGGGACACTGGCTCGAACCCCTTCCCGACGAGGACCACGAGGTCCGTGTCGAAGTCCCACACGGTCGGCAGCATGTGGTCCGCCAGCACGGCGACCCCGAGGGCGCTGCTCATCAGCGTGGCGTCGGGCGGCAGCTCGCGGGCGGACCATTGCGCCATCGCGATCTCGGAGGCCCGGGCGTCGATGGTGAGCGCGGAGACCTCGGCCATCGCCTCGAGCTCGGCGACATCGCCCCGCAGGCGGGTCGGCGCTTCGACGCGAAGGAGGTCGGTGCGGACGCGCCGCATCTGCATCATCGTCGCGATCGCGCCAACCACGTCGTCGTTCGCGATGGCATCGCAGAGGGCGGCGCCGGTGGTGCCAAGCTCCGACAGCAGCGCGCGCCATGTCGTCAGCGCATCCAGCGCCGTCGGAACATTCATCTCTTCATTCGCCACGTGGGGCCTCCCAAGACTTCTGGATCACGTGCGCGTTGATCTGCGCGAGCTGCGGACGAGCTCGCACGGCCGTCAGCACGTCGCGGTACGGCAGGGGGTGCTGCCCGAGATCGAGCAGCGCGTAGATGGTGCGGATGAGCGCGAGATCGTCGGCGGTATCGACGGTCCAGCGCAGATCCGAGGCATCGATGGTGTCCTTCACCTGTGCGATGCGGAACAGCGAAGGTTCTTCCATGAGGTATGCAGTGACGTGCTCGCGCGCCGCTGCCGACGTTCCGAGTCGAGCGATGCGCTCGAGGGTGTCGCGGTGCAGCGCCTCGACGTCGAGCCCGCGCGGATACGTCCGGTCATGTGTGTTCGACGTGTAGTCGACTCCGGGAGTCAGAGCCTCGACAACGTCATCCACGACCCCCGCATCGAGCAACGGACAGTCGGAGGTCACGCGCACCACGGCGTCAGCGCGCATCATGCGAGCGGTCCCCAGGTAGCGCGAGAGGACGTCGGTCTCCGAGCCGCGCCAGCAGGCCACGCCCAGACGCTTCGCCTCGCTGAGGATGGGATCATCCGAGCCCTGCGTTGTCGTCGCGATGGCGACCTCGTCGATCGTGCGGGCCTCGAGCAGACGGCCCACCACTCGCCCCAGCATGGTGTCGCCCGCGATGTCCGCGAGCACCTTGCCGGGCAACCGGCTCGACCCCATCCGCGCTTGAACGATGGCCACCACCCGCATCACGGACTCCAGGCGTAAGAGAGCAGTGCACCCGTCGTCGGGCCACTGGAGAGAGCGAAGCCACACGCCTCGAAGGCCGCGCGACTCGCCAGGTTGTCGGGATGAATCTCGGCGAGGGTCGGACCGGCCCACGTCCGCGTGGCTTCGGCGATCGCCGCCTGCCCGATGCCGCGGCCCCGCGCCGCGCGATCCAGAGCGATGGAGATGCGGCCGAAGCGCGACGGCCCTCTGATCCGATCGATGCGCACGACGCCGACGGCTTCGCCTTCACTCTCGATGATCCAGATCGGCGCGTCGACCTCGGAGAGGCGCTGCGCGAACCAGGCGGCGTGTTGAGCCGGGGAGACTGGCTCCGCGGTACCCGACACGGCCCGCACATCGGGGGCGAAGTTGAACGCCCACACGCGCTCGCAGTCAGCGGGGTGGGCGCGGCGAAGCGCGACGGCGTTCATGCGATGAGCTCCCATGCGAGCGGCGTACCGCGCGCGATGGAGACCTTCGCCGGCCGACCGAGCACCGTCGGCAGCTCGCGCGGGGCAAGGCCGAAGCCCGGGCGGATCGAACGCACGTTGTCGGAGGTGAGGGGCGTACCGACGGGGATGTCTGCAACCGCGTAGAGCGAGCGACGGAACCGACGCGACCCGTCCTCGGCCTTCGGCCGTCGGGCGCCACCGTCTCCGAGCGCGCTCCACGCGGCCCGACATCCACGAACGACTTCGGCCATCTCGGCGGGCTCGAGGGAGAAGCCCGCGTCGGGCCCGCCATCGGCGCGCGAGAGCGTCAGATGCTTCTCGACGATCGAGCTCCCGAGCCCCGTGGCGGTGATGGGGACGATCGCGCCGGGCGAGTGATCACTGACTCCGATGACGGTGCCGTGCTTCGCGATCGCATCGAGGCGGCGGAGGTTCACCTGATCGATCGGGGTCGGATAGCCCGAGATGCAGTGCAGGAGCGCGACGCCACCATCGCCGTGAGTGCGCGCGGTCTCGAGGGCCTCGGCGACCTCGTCATCCGAGGCCATTCCCGTGGACATGATCATGGGCTTGTTCGTCTTCGCCACCGCCGCGATCAAGGCGAGGTCGACGAGCTCGAACGACGCGATCTTGAAGACCGGGGCGCCCAGGCGATCGAGGCGCTCGACCGCGCCTTCATCGAAGGGCGTCGAGAACACGATCATGCCGCGGCGCTGACCGTGCTCGAACAGCTTCGCGTGCCACTCCCAGGGTGTGAAGGCCTCGTTGTAGAGGTCATAGAGATTGCGACCAGCCCACGGTCCATCGGGGATGGCGAAGTCGCCCTCACTCGACTGGAGCGTCATCGAGTCGGGCGTGAACGTTTGCAGCTTGAACGCATCGCAGCCGGCATCGGCGGCGGCATCGATGATGGCAAGGGCGCGACCGAGCGATCCGAGGTGGTTACACGAGAGCTCGGCGATGATGAACGGAGCAGCGTCGCGCGCGATGCGCCGGCCCGCGATCTCGATGGACGGCATCATTGAACGACGAACTCCTGGAAGAACATGCGGCGGACCTTGCTCGGTCCGATGATGGCTTCGAGCTTCGTCATCAGCGCCGTGCGCAGCGTGTCCTTGGCCGCCGCGCCGAGGCAGTCGGCGAGCTTCAGGCCCGACAGGTGGCTGAGCACGGCATCGCGAATCACCTGCTTGCTCTTCTCGATGGCCTTCTCGGCATCGCCGCCCTTCCACAGCTCGAGCTGAATGGTGACCTTCAGGTAGCGAGAGTTGCCCGGTTCGTCGAGGTTCACGACGAACGGGTCGAGCGGCAAGATCGGTCCGACGACCTCCGTGGTCGGTGCCGGCTCGGGGTGCTTCTCCTCGTGGGTCGCGGCCTGGGCGTGGTGGGAGGTCGTCAGCAGCTTGAAGACGCCAAACCCACTCGCTCCCAGGTTCAGGACGAGGAGGGCCATCACGGCCTTGGAGGTCTTCGGTTTCACCGCTGTATCAGCGGGCTTCTCAGTCTTCTCGGGCTCCGAGCTCATGCGCTTTCCCTGAGCAACCGCTGTGCCGCTACAACTGCGCGTCTCCACTCGGTCCGAGCGGCGACGCGATCGTCAAAGTCACCGCCGGCGCGCCAGATCCGTCAGCGCCGAAAGGCCGAGCGACGCGATCTGCGCCGGGTCCAGCCGTGGGACGAGGTACGACCCATCGCTCTCACGCTCGACCTTCGTCAGGCCGGGGTGCTCGACCTCGAGGTCCGCCGACAGCCGCTCGCGCCGGGTGGCGCGCTCGAGCTCCGACGAGGACCGCGTCAGCTCCTGATGCTTCGCCACGGCCTCGGTGACCGCGGCCCGGAGCTCGGACGGCGTGAAGGGCTTGCCGATGTACCGGAAGACCTCACCCTGGTTGATGCCATCAACCGCGGTGTCGTACGTCCGGCGCCCGGTCACGAGCATGCGCACGGTCTCGGGCCGCAGGCGCTTGGCCGCGGCCACCAGCTCGACGCCGTTCATGGTCGGCATCTCGTAGTCGGAGATGATGACCGCGACATCGCGGAGGGCCACCAGGTCGAGGGCGTCGCGCGGCGAATCGGTCGCGACGACATCGACGGGCAGGGTACGGAGCGTACGGGTGATGGCCGAGAGAATGTCGCGGTCATCGTCGACACAGACGATCAACGCGCGAAACGCCTCGGTCATGCCGACAGCCACTTCCGCCAGCCCCGGCGCTCCATGATGCGGGACACGGCGACAAGCTCGGCGTGGACCGCACGCATGCTCGGGTAGCGCGTGCTCGGCGACTTCGAGCAGCAGCGCTCGACGATCTCGAGTAGCTCCGACGGCAGCGCGCCGAACGGCGAGAGCGGCTCCGGCAGCGCGTCGAAGATGTGGGCCCGGCAGACGTCACGAACGTCGTCGCGAATGAACGGGACCTTGCCCGTGAGCATCTCGAACAGCAGGATTCCGAACGAGTACTGATCGGACATCTCGGTCGCCGACTGGCCACGTGCGACCTCGGGTGCGATGTAGGACGGGGTCCCGTAGACGACGTCCGCGATCGTCGGAGGCGTGGGGGTCGGGCCGCGCAGCTCGGCGAGACCGAAGTCCACGAGCTTCACCGTCGTGTCCGCTTCACTCCCGATCACGAGGACGTTGCCCGCGCTGATGTCGGCGTGGACCACACCATGCTCGTGGGCGGCGGCGAGCGCATCGGCGAGCTGGCGCGCCATGGCGACGGCCTTCGCCGGCTTGAGCGCGCCCTGATCGGTGAGCGCCTGCACGGCCGTTCCGGTGAGGAGCTCCATCACGAAGTAGGGCCGGCCATCGGGCAGGTAGCCAAAATCGAAGACATCGACGATGTGGGGGTGGCGGAGCCGCGCCGCTGCGCGCGCTTCGCGCAGGAACTGCTCGACGCTGTTCGCGCCGAGCGCGAGCTGATGCCCGTGCAGAACCTTGAGCGCGTAGGAGCGGCCGAGCGTGGCCTGCTCGACGTGGTAGACGGTGCCCATACCGCCCTCGCCGAGGTGCGATACGACGCGGTAGTGATCGACGATGGCGCCCGGCGCCAGGTCGTTGTCCTCGACGGCCTGGAGACGCGGCCGAGTGCCACGCGCGACGAGCATGCCCTCGGCGCGAAGCTGCGCCCCGGGTCGTACGGTGAAGACGAGGTCGCGCTGCGCCGTTGGCGTGCGCACGCGCGTCGCGCCGGTCACCACGGTCCGTGACGTCAGGTCGACATCGGTGAGGAACGCCAGGCGGGCGATCACGGCCGCGCCGAGGCTGGCGTCGAGGGTCGCCTTCGCGAGGACTTCGCCGTCGCGTTCGATCGACACCATATAGTGATCGTCGTTCTCGGGTGCGGGCTCGATCCACACGTGATCGGCGTCGGCGGCCACCGCAGCGTCGAGCACTGCGTCGGCGACAGCTGTCGGCACCGTGGCGGCGGGAGCCGGCCAGGGAGTCGGAGCCACGGCGAGAGCATTCATCGGCATTGGATGGTGCATCGACCGTTCCACGAGGCCTTCAACGTCGGCAGAACTGACGACTCGCAAGCTGTGCCACGAATCCAAGTACGCGCTTTCCGATCATCGCGCGCTGGCATATCCCTCGCAGAAGGTGGCCGGGTGCAGAACGCAGCCGTATCGCAACAGATCGTCGCCGACTCGACGGCCCTGGCCGCTCCGTCGGGCGTACGCATCCTCGTTGTCGACGACGATCCACGCGTCCGGCGCGCCATTGCCAACGCGATGTCGCGGATCGGGTTTCACGTCTTCACCGCCGAGGATGGCGGACCGGCCCTCACCATCGCCGAGCACACACCGCCCGACCTCGCGATCGTCGACTTCAATATGCCCACGCCTGGCCTCGAGGTCGTGCGGAAGCTGAAGGCCCTCCACGGTCCCGCGGTCTGGATCGCCGTGCTCTCCGGCCAGGACGACGAGGAGACGCGCGCCGCGTGCTTCAACGCGGGTGCCGATGACGTGATGGTGAAGCCTGCGATGATCGCTGAGCTGCGCCGTCGCATGACCGCGGCCGCGCGCACGCAGCAGGCCTTTGTCGAGCAGCGCCTCGCCTCGGAGCAGACCGATCGCCTTCTCGCCTACGGCGCCGAAGCCGCCGCGATGCTCGCGCACGACCTCAACAACGGTCTGGCCGTCGCGCTCGGCAACATCATGTACCTCAAGGATCTCGTCACGCTCGGCGAGGACGAGACCCAGGCCCTGACCGCGACCGTGAACGCCCTCCGCCGCATGTCCGGGCTCGTCGCGAACTTCGTCGACATCGCCCGCTTCGAAGACGCGGCCGTGAAGCCGCAGGTTGCCGCGACGAACATCCGCGCGATGATCCACGAGGTCATCGACGTCCATGCGGCGGTGCCAGTCCGCCCGATGCGGTTCGAGATCGAGTGCGACCCGGCGATGGTCGGCACGCTCGACGCCGCCCTCATCGAGCGCGTGCTCCACAACCTCGTCGGCAATGCGATGCGGTACTGCAACGCGAGCGGCATCATTCGCGTCTCCGCCTCGACCTGGGATCCGCTGGACCCGACGTCGGTCGAGATCAGTGTTTTCAATAGCGGCCCGCTCGTGCCCCCGGCACTGCGCGACAAGCTGTTCGGCAAGTACGCCAAGGGCGCCGGCGGCAAGCGGGGCTTCGGCCTCTACTTCTGCCGGCTCGCATGCGAGGCGCACGGCGGAACGATCGAATACCGGACGACGAACCCGCAGGGCTCGACGTTCGCGCTGCGCCTCCCCGGTCGCAGCTAGCGCACGCTTCGTTCGACGTCGCGACGCGACGTGACGCGTGGTGGATCGCACGCCTGCGATAGCAGGACGAGCGAACCATCGCGCGTGTACGTGCTCCCGCAAGAGGGTTGATCTTCGCTGTTGCACCCAGCGGAACGGACCGTCTTGTGCGGGCGGAACTCCCGGTTTTCCGAGGAGAAATTTCCCTGCGAAGTTTTCCCGGAGGGTGATCGATCACCCTCCCCGAGTCATTTTCGACCCGGGGATTTGTGCATGTGGGTAACGCTACCTCGCTGCGATCGTTAGATCGTGTTTCGGTAAGTTACCCCACCGCTTCCCGACGAGTCGTTGGATTTCATTGGCCCAGTCCTCGCTATAGGTCCGCATCACGATGCAGATGGACCTCTCGACTTGGCGTACGACGTTTGCCCCCGAGATCATCGGCGAGTCGCCGGAGATTCTCGAGGCACTCGATACGATTCGCCACGTGGCGGAGACCGACTGCAGCATCCTCATCACCGGCGAGACCGGCTCGGGCAAGGAGCTCTTCGCGCGCTCCGTGCACCGCGCGTCGCACCGCAAGGGGAAGCCCTTCATCCCGGTCAACTGCGCCGCGATTCCCGACTCACTCCTCGAGACCGAGCTCTTCGGCCACGTGAAGGGCGCCTTCACGGGCGCGCTCACGTCGCGTCCGGGCCGCTTCATGACGGCGAAGGAAGGCACCATCTTCCTCGACGAGATCGGTGACCTCCCACTCGCCGCGCAGGCCAAGCTCCTCCGCGTCCTCGAAGAGCGCGTCGTGTGCCCGGTCGGTTCCGACACCGACGTCGCCGTCGACGTTCGCATCGTGGCCGCCACGCACCGCAACCTCGAAGAGATGGTGGCCCAGGGCAAGTTCCGCGCGGACCTCTACTTCCGCCTCGCCGTGGTCCCGGTCCAGCTCCCCTCGCTCCGCGATCGCCGCGAGGACACGATCCGCATCGCCGAGCTTTGCATCGAGCGCGCGAGCCTTCGCCTCGGCAAGCAGGTGGAGGGGCTCGACGAGTCCGGCAAGGCCGCCCTCCTCGCCTACGCGTGGCCGGGCAACGTCCGCGAGCTCTCTCACCTCATCGAGCGCGCCGTGCTCCTGTCTCGCCGCAACCGCCTCGGCGCACAGGAGCTCCAGATTCCGGGCACGAAGGCGAAGTTCAGCCGCATCGGCACCTCGCCCGTCGGCGTCCCCACCCTCGCCGAAGGCACGGCTACGTTCGACCGCCCCGCCGACCTCGCGAGCGGCTCCTCGACATCTCTCCCCGTCGTCGTCCCCGTTGCCCCCACGCCTGCCTCGATGATCAGCGACACCATGGACCTGCGCACCGCCCTCGAGAACCTCGAGCGCGACCTCATCTCGAAGGCGCTCACCAAGGCCGGCGGCAACCGGACCGAGGCCGCTGCGCTCCTGGGACTCAACCGCACGACGCTCGTCGAGAAGCTCCGCAAGTACGCGGCGTAATCGGGGGACGGGGTAACCGTCCCCTTACTTGAAGCCGGACGGGTTGATCCCGTGCCGCGTGAGCAACCGACGGAAGTTCGCGCGATCGAGGCCCGCCAGACGGGCCGCTTCGGAGATCGAGCCTTTCGACTGCTGCATGACGCGCAGGAGATAGGCGCGCTCGAACGTCGCCGAGGCCCGGCGCTTCGCTTCCGTGAGCGTGAGGGTCGGATCGATATCGCCGACCTCGTCGACCCGGGCGAGCGGACCGCTGCCCTTGGCGCGCGGCGAGACGTGCGCCGGCAGCGACTCGGGGCCGATCACGTCGCCGTGGTGGAGCGCGATCGCATGGAGCAGTGCGTTCTCGAGCTCGCGCACGTTGCCCGGCCACGCGTAGTGGATCATGGCATCGAGCGCCTCGGGCGAGAGGCTCGGTGGCTTGGCTCCGCCGTGCTTGCGGAGGAAGTGAGCGGCGAGCTGCGGTAGATCGTCGAGACGTTCGCGCAGCGGCGGGACCGCGAGGACGACGACATTCAGGCGGTAGTAGAGGTCCTGGCGGAAGGTGCCCTGCTCGACGGCGGCGGCGAGATCCACGTGGGTCGCGGCGATCACGCGCACGTCCACGGTCCGGACGCCATTGCCACCGACGGGGCGAACCTCGCCCTCCTGGAGCACGCGCAACAAGCGCGCCTGGACCGCGACCGGCATGTCGCCGATCTCGTCGAGGAACAACGTGCCGCCATTCGCTTCGACGAACACCCCCGGCCGGTCGACGGTGGCACCGGTGAAGGAGCCCTTCGCGTGACCGAACAGCTCGCTGTCGATCAGCGATTCGGGAATCGCGCCGCAGTTGAGGGCGACGAAGCGGTGAGCCGAGCGTGTGCCGCGTTCGTGCAGCGAGCGCGCGACCAGCTCCTTGCCGGTGCCGCTCTCGCCGCGGATGAGGATCGAGATGTCCTGCTGCGCGAGCCGGTCGGTGGCGGCGCGAAGCTTGCGCATCTCCGAGGAGGTCCCGACGAGGATCGACTCGGGCGCTTCGTCTTCGCGTCGCTGCTCGAGCTGCCGACGGAGCCTGGCGTAGCGTCCGGCCGACTCGATCATCGAGGACAGCTCGAACGGACGAAACGGCTTCGTCAGGTAGTAGAACGCACCGGCGCGCATGCACTCGGTCGCCGTGCCGGCGGTCGTGTCGCCGGTCAACATGATCACCGAGGAGACGGAGCCGGTCTCGCGGAACTTGCGGAGGACGTCGATGCCCGAGACGCCGGGGAGTCCGACGTCGAGGAGGACGACATCCCAGTCGGCGGTGCCCTCGGACAGCGCCGAGAGCACGAGCGTCGCGTCACTCGTGAGCACGAGCTCGTAGTTCGCGTTCGCAAGGTTGCGCGCGATGGCTCGACTCACGTCGGGATCGTCCTCGACCACGAGGACGGAGATCCGCTTGTCCTCACCGGACATCAGCTGAGAAGTTCTCGCATGCTGAAGCGCGCCTGTCAGGTATCACCTGCTCTTAGTGCCGGCACTGCGGCGATTAGTTGGTGCTTCAATAAGCTCGGTCGGGTTGGCTTGGCAAAGAATGCGTCGGCGCCCGCAGCTCGACACCTCGAGCGCGTTGGCTCGTCGTCGGAGGCGGTGAGCACCGCGCAGTAGGTCGCAGCGCCGTGGCGCTCCTTGACCTGCCTCACGACCTCGTCGCCTCGTACAGTACGCATGTGAAAGTCCACCACGACGAGATCGTAGTGAGTGTCCCGCGCCATCAGGCAGGCGGGCTCGCCGTCGTCCGCCGTCTCGACCTCATAGCCGGCGCGAGCGAACATCTCGGCGATCGCTCGCCGTACCTGCTCGTCGTCATCCACCACGAGAACCCGTGCCGGCATCCAGACCCTGGGTAAATGCGACGCGCGCGCCATCGAGCTACCCCGAGCGGCGCCAGTTGTTTCCCTGGGTTGCGGATTACCCCCCGGGTAGGTTGTGACTCACCCGGGTATGTTCTGACTCAGGTTACATCGCGCTAGCGCTGACTCAGCTGTAGCGCGCTGTACGGATCCTGGCTCCGCGTTCCTTCGAAGTGGCGGGTCACACCGAAGATGACCTGAACCTGATCGAAGCCGCCGTTCATGATCGGCAGGCGCGTCTGCACCTCGGACAGGTCCCCGCGATCGACGACCGCCAGCTCGGCGACCAGGTCCCATTGCTTGGTCACCGCGACCACGTTGCCGATCCGGACGTCGAGGCGCGGTTGCGGGTCGAGCTCGAGGCCGGTCGTCGGATCCATGCCGTTCGACAGGATCGGCAGCGCGTAGGCGAAGCCGATCCATCCGCCCCAGACATCGTTCGGGGCCCGAGCGACCGCGCGGAAGGCGAGCGTGCCCTCCGTGAGAAACGCACTGTCGGCACCGGGTGCCGTGAGCGCGATATTGCTCGCACCGAGTCCAAGATCGAAGTGCACGACCCGCGCGATCTCTTTCCGCCACTCGACGACGAGCGCCTGCTGGAGCCACATGCCGCTGTGATTCAGGAGGTGACCGCCGGCGCCCGCGATGCCGACGGCCGCGCGCTGCCCGAGCGGCGTGCGGATGCCGAGCGATGCACTCTGGAACACTTTTTCATCCGTGTACGAGGGCTGCTTCGGCAAGAGCTCCACGCCGCCGGAGACCTCGAACCGCTTGTGCAACGACCATCTCCCTGTCAGCCCGAACAGCGCGAGATCGGTGAAGCGAACGGGCTCCTCGCCGAAGACGGGTTGCGAGGTGAGGAAGCGCATGCTCGCCCCGAGCTCACCGCCCGCGGGCATCACCAGCGTGTTGTCGGCGAAGCCGCGGTACGAGGTGCCAACCTCCGCCGCGAGCGCGACCCCCGAGGTCCGGTACTGATCGGAGGAGGTCACTGCTGGCTCGTCGTCGGCGATGGCGGTTCCACCCAAGGCCGCCAGCGCAGCCAGTGTCCAATAACGCTTCCTCATAGGGGCGTGGAACGCACCTGCCGGGAATAGGATCTACGGAGGTGTTACCGTGGGCTCGTGGCCTCGAAGGCAGCGAGCAAGACGAAACCCACGGCGAAGGCGGCAGCTCCGGTGAAGAAGGCCGCCGCAAAGGCCAAGGCGCCGGCGAAGGTCGCTCCTCCGCCGAAGCCCAAGCTACCGACGAAGGTGGTGAAGCCAAAGCGAGCGACGGCGCCGTCGATCCCGTTGCCACCACCACCGCCGCCCCCACCACCGACGCGCGACGAGCTGGTGGCCCCGCGCGATATCGGACGCCTCCTTCGCTACGGCGAGAAGTTCGGCGCGTTGAAGATCGATATCCGCTGGCAGCCGACGCCCCTGCCGCTCGCGGGCACCTCGATCGGCCTCGGCGACCCGGCCGCGCCGAAGTCGTGGCGCGAGCTCGATCGCCCCGTCCCGCCCGGCACGTCGCCGCGCGTGATGCTCTCGTATGCGTTGGATGCCGCCGCTGGCAAGGAGGAGCTCGCGGCGGCGATCTTCCACGTCGGGCGTCCCCCGATCGCGAAGTGGACCGTCGCGCACTTCAAGGGCCAGAAGAAGCCGAAGTCGCCCGACGCCCTGCCCGGCGTCGAAGTGAGTGGCCCGACAATTCGTATCGGTGACGCGGCCAGCGGCCTCGATCTCCCGAGCGGCAAGGGCACGTTCACGTCTTACTGGGCTGTCGATGCCGCGGACAAACCGGTGTGCCTCGTCGTCGACTTCGATGTGCTCACGCAGAAGGAGTGGAAGGCCAAGGCTACTTGACCCCACCGAGCTTCACGATGGCCTCCTCGGCCGCAGCCTTGAGACACGCGTTCGAGTTCGACTGACCCAAGCCGAAGAGACCGCCGGTCATGCGGCGCCGGGCCTTCTTCAGCGGCTCGATCGCGCGCGGATCGTTCAAGGCGACGAGCGTGGGGATGGCGGCCTTGCGTGCCTTGCAGCTCTTTCCGCCCGTTAGCGTCGCCAGCGCAGCCTCCAGCGCGACGTCGTCGCGAGCCGGCTCGGGCGGCGCGAAGATCGGCTTGTCTTCGACCGGCGGCGGCTTGGCTACGACCGGCGGCGGCGGCGGTGGTGGTGGTGGTGCCGGGCGGGCCGCTGGCTTGTCGACAGCCTTCGGCTTGTCGGCGGGCTTGGCGATGGGCTTCTCGACCGGCTTGTCAGCGGGCTTCGAGACCACGGCCTGTGCGTTCTCGACGGCCGCGGGCGGCGTCAGAGCCTTCCGGGACGAACCAGAGGTCGAGATCACGATGACGAGCGCGACCACTGCCCCCACGCCCAGTGCGATCCGGCCGAGCCTGCGGTGGCGCGCCGAGAGTGACACCGGCGGGGACACGGACACCGTCGCGGCGCTGCCGACGGAGAGCCTGGCGATCGATGGGTTCGACGCGGACTCCAGATACCCGGTGGCCGCGGTACCGAGCTCCTCCACGGACGGCGCGCGCGTAGGAAACGGCAGCGGCGTCGCGGCGCGCGGAGGCGTCGCCACCATGGCATCGATCAGCGCGAGATACTCCTCGGCCGTCTGGATGCGCTGCGCCTGGGGCTTGATGAGGCCGCGCGCGATGATGTCCTCGAGCGCCGGCGGGATCGTGACCTTCGGAGCCACGTCGCTCACGCGCGGCGCCGGGCGGCCGATGTGCGCCCCGAGCATCGCGAGGGCGTCGGCGCCGTCGAATGGCGGCTGACCGGCCACCATCTCGAACAGCAGACAGGTCGCGGAATAGAGATCCGAGCGCGGCGTGATCTCGCCCCCGACGGCCTGCTCCGGCGAGAGGTAGGCCGGCGTGCCGACGGTGAGGCCGGCGCTGGTCGCGGCAGGATCGGCGGCGTCGCCCGCGTAGAGCTTCGCGATCCCGAAGTCGAGGATCTTCACGACCAGCTCGCCGTCCTTGTTGGCGAGGAAGATGTTGTCGGGCTTGATGTCGCGATGGACCACGCCCCGCTCGTGCGCATGCTTCAAGCCGAGGAGGATGCCGCGCATGAAGCCCAGCGCATCCTGCCAGGGCAACGGCCCATGGAGCTCGAGGTGCTCGCCGAGCGACTGCCCGTCGAGCTGTTCCATCACGAGGAAGAAGGCACCGTTCTCGAGCGTCCCGAAGTCGCTGACGTTGACGATGTTCGGGTGCTCGAGCCGACCGGAGGCGAGAGCTTCGCGCTGGAAGCGCTGCGCGGCCTCGCGGTTCTTGTTCATGTCCGCGTGGAGGACCTTGATCGCCACCTGGCGGCCAAGCCCCACGTGCTGACCCGCGTAGACGCGGCCCATCCCGCCCGTGCCAAGCACGCCGTCAATGCGATAGCGCCCATCGAGGACGCTGCCGATCGCGAGCGAGTCGTCGTCGGACACGACCTGAATCTACCGCTACTCGGGGACGAGGTCGCGCGCTAGCTCGCGCCACAGCTCGTTACCGGTCAGATAGAATGCCCACATCCGCTCGACAGGTCGCACTCCGCGCTGTTCCTGGAAGCGCACGAGGTCGTCGAGCTCGCCCTCGTACCAGCCCCACAGAAAGCGGGCGCGCATCGGATCGAGGTTGCGGCGCTTCAGCTCGGCCACGACCTCGGGCATCTCCTCGTCATCGAACTCGTCGACGAGGTCGCTCGCTTCATCGATCAGCTCGCCGAGGTACGCGATGCCTTGCTTCGTGAGCTCGTACCGTTCCTTCTTCGTGTTCAGCTCGACCAGCCCGTCGACCGCGAGCTGATGCAGAGTCTCCTCGAGGGTCCCCAGCTCGGACGGGAGCACGATGGGCAGCGTCATGCCGCCGTCCTCGGGCTTGAGGTCCAGCTTCTTCAGGAGCCACATACCGATGTACGCCTGCTTCTCCTCGTCGGAGATCGGCGGCTGCGCTACTTCGATCGCCACGTCCCGGAGCGTACGCCACGAATCCGCTTCGAGCCGCACGCGGCCATCTGGATCGCCCCACGCGACGACATTCCCGATGGCGTAGTGGATCGGAACCGCGGGTGCGTCCGGCCAGGTGAGGTGAGCGCGATGCGGATTGCACAGGCAGAGCACGATCGCGCACACGTCGTGAGGCCAGGCCTGGGAGGCCAGGAACTCCGAGGCGAGCAGCTGCCCGACTCCCCCGTCCGGCAGCGCGAACTGCAGCATCACGTCGTCATCGAGCACCGGCCCGTCGTCGACGGCGTGCAAGGCGATCACGAGGGCGTTCGTCACCCGGCGGCGGCGGCCCAGCCAGATCTCGTCGGCCCGCGCCCAGCCCACGCCCGCGAAGTCCGGATCCGGCTCCTCGCGGTCGGTCTCGAGCAGCTCGACGAGCGGGCGCTGCTTAAAGTCGAATCGCACCGATGGCGCCGCGCACGCCGAAGCTGCGGCCGCCGCGGCTCCGCGAGCCACCGGTCGACGACTTGCCGCCGCCGTACGCCCGTCCGCTCTGCGAGCGCTTGCTGAACCGGTCGGGATTCGCTGCCCGGTAACTCGAGCGCTGCTGCTGCAGGTCGCCCGCGCGCGCGGCCGACGTGGTGTACGCGACCGGCACGTACGACGGCGCCCACATGTTCGAGATCATCGCGCCCATCAGCATGCCGCTCATGATGCTGAACATCGGCGAGGCGTAGCCGGCGTAGTGACCATAGCCCTGCGTCTGGTAGCCGCCCTGCCCCTCGCCGGTCAGGCTGCGCGTGATGGTGAAGATCTTCTCGGGGTCGCTGACGGCCCCGTCCTTGTCCTTGTCGAAGAAGCCGGTGACGACCTGCTGCGAGGCGCCCTCGTCCTTCACCGAGATGCTGATGATCTCGTCGCCCTCGTAGATCTCGTTGATACGCTTCTCGAGGTCCTCCGGGCCCGACGCGTCCTTGTACGCCTGGTTGACCTTGTCCCAGTCGATCTTGACGTTCGTGTTCTCGGTCGTCGCCCAGCGATCGTTACCGCGTGAGCTCGAGTCGCAGCCTCCTGCGAGGAGAGACACACCGAGCACGGCCGCGAGCAGCTTCGACTTCGTGAGCATGGGCGCACCGTAGGGAGCGATCCCACCTACGTCAAGCTGTCACTTCAGCGACGAGCGGTGGCGCCCACTCTGGAGGAAACCCGCGTCCCGCCTGGCGTTTGCATGCTATGCGGAGACTCAGTCGACCCGCGCGAGCTCGTCGTCGAGGCGCAGCGCCAGCTCGTCGGGCTCCTCGCTGACCACGGCGTCGCGCCGCGGGGTCGCGCGGGCCCGGCGGAGGACCAGGAACAGCACGCCCAGGCCGAAGACCACCGCCGCCACCGTGACCCCGCCGATCAGGATCCGCGGATCGCCCGTCGTCCCTTCGAGGGCGTGAATGCGAGCGCCGTACCGGTCCACCAGGTCCGCGTCGATCGCGTCTGCGACCTCTCCCGCCGCGAGTCGCTGTCGGATCTCCCCGCGAAGCTCGTTCGCGAGCGGCGACTCGTGGTCCGCGAGCGTCTGCCGCCAGCAGCACGGGGCCATCAGGTGGGTCTCCAGCTCGTGCGCGGGGTCCGGGCGCTCGGCGCTACAGGCCACCAGCAGGGCGAGCACGAGGTAGCGCATTGGAGCTGCCTACCGCCCGCCGCCTCCGGTCATTCCGCCTGCGTGAAAACACCGCACCTCACATCGGAAAGGCTCGCGGCATGGTGTCGCCGTGAAGCGAGCCCTGCTGCTGGTCCTCGTCGCCTGTGGTTCCTCCGAACCGGCGCCATCAGCTCCCGCCGAGATGTTCCACACGCGCGGGCGCGTCGAGGCCGTCTCCGCCCGCGCCATCGACCTCCACCACGAGGCGATGTCCGCGATCCGGACGTACGATGGCCAGCTCAAGCCGATGATGTCGATGACCATGCCCTTCGCGCCGCCGCCCTCGGGCATCGCCGGCATCGAGGTCGGCGACGTCATCGAGATCGACTTCAGCGTGCACAAGGACGGGGCACCGCTGCGCATCGTGAAGCTCACCGAGCTGCCGCGCGATACGCCGCTCGTTCTCGAGTAGAGGTCAGCGCTTCTTGTCGTGCTGGCGACGCGGCGGCAGGCCCGTGTGCTGCGTGAGCGCGGTGCCCTTGCGCGGTCCGCGCGGCTTGGGCGTGCCCGGAGCGCCGCCCGTGCCGGCCGGTTGCCACGAGGGAACGAGGTGCTGCTTGCCGCCGCCGATGAGGTCGGCGCGGCCCATGCGCTGCAGGGCTTCGCGGATGATCGGCCAGTTGTTCGCGTCGTGATAGCGGAGCAGCGCCTTGTGTAGCTTGCGCTGCGCGGGGCTCTTCACGATCTTCACGCGCTCCTTCGCGACGAGCGACTTCAGCGGGTTGTAGCCCGTGTGGTACATGGCCGTCGCACTCGCCATCGGGGACGGCAAAAAGGCCTGGACCTGGTCGGGACGGAAGCCGTTGCGCTTCAGCCAGAGCGCGAGGTTCAGCATGTCCTCGTCGGTGGTGCCGGGGTGCGCGGCGATGAAGTACGGGATCAGGTACTGCTCCTTGCCCGCCTCCTCCGAGTAGCGATCGAACAGCTCCTTGAAGCGATCGTACGTGCCGATGCCCGGCTTCATCATGTGCTGGAGCGGGCCGTCTTCGGTGTGCTCGGGCGCGATCTTGAGGTAGCCGCCGGTGTGGTGCTGCGCGAGCTCGCGGATCCACTCGGGAGAGCGCACGGCGAGGTCGTAGCGCACCCCCGACGCGATGAAGATGCGCTTCACGCCCTTCAGGGCGCGCGCCTTCTTGTAGAGCGAGACGAGCGACGAGTGATCGGTGTTGAGGTTGTCGCAGATGCCCGGGAACACGCACGACGGCTTGCGACACGCCGCCTCGATCTCGCGGCTCTTGCAGGCCATGCGGTACATGTTCGCGGTCGCGCCGCCGAGGTCGGAGATGATGCCCGTGAAGCCAGGCGTGACGTCACGGATGCGCTCGATCTCCGAGAGGATCGACTGCTCCGAGCGCGACTGGATCTGCCGGCCCTCGTGCTCGGTGATCGAGCAGAAGCTGCAACCGCCGAAGCAGCCGCGGAGGATCGTCACCGAGAACTTGATCATCTCGTACGCCGGCAGCTTCGTCGCGCGGTGCTTCGGGTGTGGCAGGCGCGAGAAGGGCAGCTCGTAGAGGTCGTCCATCTCCGCGGTGGTGAGCGGCACCGGCGGTGGGTTGATCCAGACATCGATGGCGGGCTTGCCCGGACCCTGCTCGTGCCGCTGCACGAGGGCACGCGCATTACCGGGATTGCTCTCGAGGTGGAGAATGCGCGACGCGTGCGCGTACAGGACCGGATCGCCCTGCACCTGCTCGAAGCTCGGCATGCGCAACGCGGTGAGCGATCGGTCGGCGCGCTTCTTCGTGAGCTTGATGAGCGTGGGGGCGGGCGCCGCCTCCCCCGTCGAGCAGGCCGCCTCGGCGCGCTCCGGCTCCATCGCGTACGGATCCTTCGGCGGATCGATACGGCCCGGCTTGTCGACGGTAGTGGAGTCGACCTCCTCGAAGCCCGCGCGCGCGCCGATGAACGCCGTGCCGCGCAGGTCGCGGATCGCGTCGATCTCTTCGCCGGCGGCGAGACGATGCGTGAGCTCGACGATGGCGCGCTCGGCGTTGCCGTAGAGGAGCAGATCCGCCTTCGCATCGACGAGCACCGAGCGGCGGACCTTGTCGCTCCAGTAGTCGTAGTGCGCGATGCGACGCAGGCTCGCCTCGATGCCGCCGATCACGATCGGGACGTCGGGATACGCCTCGCGGCAGCGCTGCGAGTACACCAGCACGCAGCGATCGGGGCGCAGGCCACCAGCGCCACCGGGCGAGTACGCATCGTCACTGCGGACTTTGCGGTCGCTCGTGTACCGGTTGACCATCGAGTCCATGTTGCCGCCCGTGACCCCCCAGTAGAGGTTCGGGCGACCGAGCTCCGTGAACGCGTCGGTGCTGCGCCAGTCGGGCTGATCGATGATGCCGACCCGGAAGCCGTGGCGCTCGAGCAGGCGGCCGATGAGCCCCATGCCGAAGCTCGGATGGTCGACATACGCGTCGCCCGTGACGAGGATGACGTCGCAGCTATCCCAGCCAAGCTCGTCCATCTCGGCGCGCGTCGTCGGCAGCACCGGCGCGATGCCGAAGCGCTTCGCCCAGAAGGGGCGGTGCGAAAACAGGGGGCGGGCCGTCATGACTTCTCGCCGAGCACTGCCGCCATGTCCGCGTTCATCGCGTCTCGCTGCGGTACGGTCAAGAACGGCGCGCAGGCATCCGTGGCCTCGAGGGACGCTGCCTTGCCGAAGCAGGTCCGCGCATCGACGGTCCACACGTCCGCCACGCAGCGCTTGATGAGCGCGCGCGTGATCTCGTCGACGAGCTCCGTCGGCTGCTCGGCGGCGGGCAGGTCCGCGCGTCCCGGCGCCATCAGCGACACGAGGTGATCCGCCATCCGCTCGCAGTCAGGCTTCAGCTGGGCCGTTGGATCGGGCCCAGCGACGTCGGGCGTGCCTCCGCCGCCACACGCCGCCAGCATCACGAGGGCAAGCGCACGCATCACGGGCCGTTACAGCTCGAGAGGGTGTACTGGAAGCTGCGCAGCATGTCCTCGCAGGACTGCAGGGCGTACTGCCTTGCCTCCTTCGTATCGGCGCGATCGTACTCCTGCACGTAGTACTCCGCGGTCTGGACGTATTGGTCGACCATTTCCTTCGTGTAGTTCGGGCAGCTGCCGAGCTTTTTGACCACCCGGACGTACTCGTGGCAAGCGGTGTCTGCGCTTCCGAACTCGGCATCCTGGATTCCCCGATCCAGGGCCTCGCGCTGGAGGCCGCTCAGGAGCTCCTTGCAGCGCTTCGGCTTGTCGAGTGATTCCGTGCCCATCACGCACGCCTTGAACTCCGCCGACCACCCATCCCGCTCGCACCGCTCCACGAACACCTCGTGCAGGCGGTCGACCGCCTCGTCACGCTTGCGGGCGAGCTTCTTGACCTTGTCGGCCACCGCCACGCACGTGGCCTCCGGTCCGGACGCAGGGGCCCCCGGCTCCGGTTTCGAGCCACCGCCGCACGCGACCGCCAGCACGGCCGCGCCGACCACACCGGGGACGCGCATTCCCCGGATGGTAGCGCACCCTACTCGTCGTCGTCGTCGTCGTCGTGGTCGTGATCGAAGTCGACGTCCAGCTGGGCGTCCAGCTTCACGTCGAGGTCGGCGAGCGCGGCCTCCACGATGGCCTCGACCCGGTCGCCGATCATCTCGCCCAGGTTCTCCAGGTCCTCGAGCTCCTCGAGCCCCTCGAGGTCCTGCTCGAGCGCGGCGATGGCCTCCTCGAGGTCCTCGTCGGCGTCCTCGTCCTCGCGGTCGTCATCGACCTCGCAGGCGCAGGGGACGGCCGCGACGACCGTCGGTTGGGGCGCTGCGTGGGCCGTGCAGGCACCGACGCCGAACAGAAGACCGAAGAGAGCAGCTCGCATCGCAACCAGGAGCCACGAGCCTAAGAGCCGGTGGACACGACGCCCAACCCATCGAAATATCAGCGCAAGATATCGTCGGGGTCGATCTCGGGCGGGGCGGCACTGCCAGCGTCGGGGGCGGGCGACGGCACCGGCTCGGCGCTGCCCGGATCCGGATCGATCGCGGCGCTGCCGACCTCGGGCGTGGGCTCCTCGGTGGCCGAGCGACCGACCCGGCGCCCGGTGCGCGACCGGGCGTGGGCACGCGGCGGTTCCTTCTCGGGCTTCACCTCGGCGACGAGCATCGACTCGTCGAGCTCGCCCAGCGCGACCAGCGTCTGCTCGTCCGTCGCCTCGACCACGCCGCTTCCCTTGGGCAGCTTGGCGCGCAGCGAGGTGGCGCGATCGAGCGTCAGCCAGTACCGCACCGTCTTCCGATCGGGTGCGGAGACCTCGACCATCTCGATGATCGTGTTCGGCGCGAGGAGCAGCGTCGTCGGCAGCTTCACCGTGCGATGGCGGAACGAGACCTTCGCGTCCTCGACATTCGCCGCGAGCTGCACCTCGACCGTGCGCGGCGCCTCGGGCGCCTTCACCGGCGCCACTGGCGAGCTCGGCGGCGGGCTCGGCGGAGCACTGCTGCCACCCATGGGCGTCGCCACCGGCGCGACCGGCGTCGGAGCCGGGGCATCGCCACCGCGCATCCCGATGACGAGACCGATGATGCCGACGAGCACCCCCGCGACCGCGACGGCGTAGAGCCCGACGGGCCGCTTCGCGGGCGCCGGGACGGGCGTTCCGGGACGCGTGCCCGGGCGCGACGAGCTCGCCCGCACCGGCGGCGCCTTGATTCGACGTGAGGTGACGGTGCCGCTGGAGTCGAGCGATACGACCGAGACGGCACGACTGCGCCGTCCGTTGCCGTCACGGGTCATGAACTGATCGAGCGCCGTCTCCACGTCGACCATCGACTGAAATCGCTCGTCGGGAGACTTCGCGAGCATGCGCCCGAGGATCATCTCGCCGAGCGCGTGAGGGACCTCGGCCCGTCCGAGCGGCGGCGGCGGCTCGGCCAGCACGCGCTGCATCAGCGACTTCGGATCGTCCTCGTTCTTGAAGGGACGCCGCGCCGTGAGCATCTCGTAGAGCATCACGCCGAGCGCGTAGATGTCCGCGCGGTGATCGATGCCGTCGGGATCGCTGATCTGCTCGGGCGCCATGTACTCGGGCGTGCCCATCACGAGCCCCCCCGATTGCTCGTCGACGTGCTGGAAGCGCGAGATACCGAAGTCGAGGACCTTCACGTGATCCGACGTGTCGTCCTTGTCGGTCAGGAAGACGTTGTCGCACTTCAGATCGCGGTGAATGATGCCGGCGTTGTGCGCGGCGTCGAGCGCCGACGCGATCTGCTGCGCGATGTGGATCGCGCGCCGCACCGGCATGCCACCGACGCGATAGATCTCGTCGGTAAGGAGCGCGCCTTCGAGATACTCGAAGACGATGTACGGCTCCTGGTTGTGCGTGAACCCCATGTCCGTCGACTCGACGATGTTGGGGTGGCCGAGGGTGCCGGCCGCGCGCGCCTCGTTCATGAAGCGCTCGACGATGTTCGCGTCCGTGGCGAGCTCGGTGTGGAGGATCTTGATCGCGACCCGGCGCTTGATGAGCGTGTGCTCCGCCAGGTACACGGTGCCCATGCCGCCCTCGCCGAGCGTGCTGATGATCCGGTAACGGCCCTCGACGATGTCGCCGGCCTTCACGACCGGTTCTCGATCGGGCAGTCCCATCCGAAGCCCCATCTTGAAACGCCCGATCACTGGGCGACAAGCGGAGTCTTCGTAATTCTGGGTGTGCGTCTCTATGCGATCAGCAGATCACTTGATCGTGAACGGATACTTGACGTCCTCGACGGAGCCGCCCGCGCGAGCCGGGAACTTCCAACCGTTTGCGGACTTCATGATGCATCCCACCGCCTTCGCCTGACCCGACATCGTCGTCTGGACCTGCGCGCGTGTGACCTTGCCGCTCGCGTCGACCTTGAGCGACAGCGTGACGGTGCCCCCACCCTGGACGTTCTGGAGGCAGTTCACGACATCGTGCTTGTGCGACGAGAAGATCCCGGCGACCTGCTTCGCGTCGAGCGTCGGCACCGCGGGCTTCGCAGGCACGGGAGTCGGCTTGACGGGCGCGGGGAGTGGCGCCGGCTCCGGAGCGGGCTTCGTCGCCACGGGCAGCTCGGCGGGCGTCGGCTTCGCGCCGGTCTCCATCGCCGGAACGGCCGGCTTCGCCACCTCGGGCGTCGGCTCCGCGATCGCGACCTCGGTGCTCGTCGGCTCGTCCTTGCTGCGGCCGACCTTGCGCGCCGCGGGCTTGGTTGTCTCCTTCGCCACGGTGACGGCCTTCGGCGCGACGGGAGCGGCGGCCGCAACGGGGCTCGCGGGCTGCTCGGGCTTCTGCTTCGCGACGGCGGGCGCGGCAGCCGCGGGTGCGGGCGTGGGCGCGGGGGTCGGCGTCGGCGTCGGCTTGGCAATGGCCACTTCGACCGGCGCCGCGATCTCGCCCAGGGCGATCAGCGTGTCTTCCTCGGTGGCCTCGTACGAGCCCTTACCATCCTTGAGGCGAGCGTTCAGCGTCGTCGCGCGATCGAAGGTCAGCCAGTAGCGCACCGTCTGCTTGCCTGGCGCCGAGACCTCGACGAGCTCGACGATGTCGTTCGGCGTCACCTGCATCGTCGCCGGCGTCGTCATCACGCGGCGGCGAAACGTCACGCGCGCGCCAGGGACGTTCGCGTCGAGCACGATCGCGACCTTCTCCGCGGGCGCCGCCTTCGTGGGCTCGACGGGCGGCGGGGTCATCTGCTGCGTCGACATCGCGGGCTGGGCCGGCGGCTGCGCGGGCGCCTGCGAGACCTGGTCCGAGCTCCCGCCGCGCATACCGACGACGAGACCGCCCGCGCCGACGGCCAGACCGAGGGCGGCGAAGCCGTACATCATCCACGGCTTCCTGGCCGGGGGCGCCGGCGGCAGGCCGACCGCGCCCATCATCGTATCGAGGCGCGTGCCTGGATACGGCGTCGTCGCGCCCATCACCGGGCGCGGGATCGTCGAGCTGTAGCGGGCCACGTCCGTCTCGGAGACGGCGGCGATCGGACGGCTGCGCCGACGCGGGTGCTCGCCCTGCGTCGTGAACGCGTCGAGCGCGGCTTCGACGTCCATCATCGTCGCGTAGCGGTCGCTCGGGTTCTTCGCGAGCAGGCGCGTCATGATCATGTCGGCGAGGGCATGCGGCACCTCGGGACGACCGAGCGGCGCGGGCGCCTCGGAGACGATCCGCTCCATCAACTGCTGCGGATCCTCGCCCGCGGTGAACGGGCGCCGCGCGGCGAGCATCTCGTACAGGATGACGCCGAGGGCATAGATGTCGGCCCGCTTGTCCACATTGTCGGGCGCAGTGATCTGCTCGGGGGCCATGAACTCCGGCGTGCCCATCACCACGCCGAGCTCGTTGTCGTCCGCCTGCATGAAGCGCGAGATCCCGAAGTCGAGGACCTTCACGTGATCGAGCGCGTCGTCCTTGTCGGTGAGGAAGACGTTGTCGCTCTTCAGGTCGCGGTGAACGATGCCCGCGTTGTGCGCGGCATGCAGCGCTGATGCAATTTGTTGCGCCACGCGAACCGCGCGACGAACCGGCATCCCCCCGACGCGATAAATTTCATCAGTCAGCAGCGAGCCCTCGAGGTACTCGAAGACGATGTACGGCACGTGGTCATGGGTGAAGCCCATGTCCGTCGACTCGACGATGTTCGGGTGCCCGAGGGTGCCGGCCGCACGCGCCTCGTTCATGAAGCGATCGATCACGGTGTCGTCCGTCGCGAGGTCAGCGTGGAGCAGCTTGATCGCAACCCGGCGCTTGATCAGCGCGTGCTCGGCGAGAAACACCGTGCCCATGCCGCCTTCGCCCAGCGTGCTGAGGATCCGATACCGGCCCTCGACCACGTCACCGGCCTTAACACTCGAGGCGCGAGAGCTCGTAGATCCCACCATAACGTCCATGATGAGAGGTCCGCGCAGACCCCCGCAACGACGATGAAGTGGATTCCAACTGTGTCTTTTCGCCGACCTGCGCGACGATGTACGTCGGATGACGACGAAGGGAAATCCGTTCGCCAAGCTCGACGCGCTGCGTGACTCGCTCCCGAAAGGGCCCGACGCGCCGACGGCGCCAACCGCGGTTCCGATCGCGCCAAAGGGACCGGCGCGGGCCGTCGTTCGCCTCGAACGGAAGGGACGTGGGGGCAAGGAAGCGACCATCATCGAGAAGCTCGAGCTCAAGCCGAAGGAGCTCGAGGCCTGGCTGAAGGCGCTCAAGCAAGCGCTCGGCTGTGGTGGGGTGATCGAGGGCGACACGATCGTCCTCCAGGGTGATCTGCGCCCCCGGATCGCCGACGTCCTGACGAAGCGTGGGGTGGCCAAGGTCACCATCGGGACCTAGGCGCCGGGACCATGCCCACGCCCGTACGCGGATAGTCGACCAGCCGGTGCGACCCGGATCGGGGTCTCCTGTCCGGCTGATCCGCTAGTCGATCCAGGGATTCAACGCGTTGCGTCGTGTGTCCGGGGGCTGACTTACCTCGACCACCCACCTGGCAGGGACCTTGCTGAAGGAGGGGGCAGCCATGCGGAACCTCCTTTTCACGACGGGTCTTGTACTTGCGGTTGGTGCGTGTACGGAGGGTGCTGCCGCCCTCAAGGATCCCCCGGTCCTCCGCGTGACCTCCCCCACCCGCAGCATGGTCCAGTCCGGCACGGGCCAGATCACCGTGACCGGCGTCGTCACCCCGAACGCGGATGGCGACCTGGTGGAGAAGGTCCTGGTCAACGACGTCCAGGCGACGGTGGATGCCGAGGGGAACTTCTCGGCCATCATCTCCGTGGTTCCCGGAGCCACCCTCATCCAGACCGTCGCGCGCGACGCGAAGGGTGGCGAGGCGCGGGACGTCCGTGCGGTCCAGGCCGGCGAGCTCCGCGCCGCGGGTTCGAACATCGACAACGCGATGGCCGTCGCCATCTCGGCCGACAGCTTCTCCAAGATCGCCGCCGCGGGCGGCCCCATCGTGAAGGGCATGGACTTCGGCGCCATGCTCGCCCCGCTGAACCCGATGGTTCGCAAGGGTGACGAGGCCGGCCCCGACTGCCTCTACGGCCACCTCTCGATCCTCGACGTGAACATGTCGGACTTCGACTTCACGCTCATCCCCGTCGACGGAGGCCTCGAGCTTCGCGCCGAGATCCAGGGCCTCGACGTCCCCGGTCACGCCGCCTACGCCGTGGCCTGCGCCGACGGCAGCAACGACATCCGCGTCCTCGCCGATCGCGTCGTCGTCGGCGGCACGCTCCTCGTCAGCCCGAAGGACTCGGGCGGCTTCGAGACCACGCTCGTGTCGCCGAACGTCGAGATCAACGGCCTCGACATCCAGGCGTCGGGCCTCCCCGGCGACATCCTGAACCTCCTCAACATCGAGAGCTCGATCGAGGGCGTCCTCGCGAAGGGCGCCGAGATGGCGATGGCGCCGATGCTGAACTCGGCGATGGGCGCGCTCGCCGGCCCCAAGACGCTGCCGATCCTCGGCAAGAACCTCACCGTCGAGGTCTCGCCCTCCGAGATCACGTTCGACGTCACCGGGGGCCTCGTCGTCATGAACGGCTCCATGCTCATGGAGGGCGCCGAGTCCGCGAAGTTCGTCTACACCGACAACGGTCGCCCCGACCTCGACTTCTCGCAGGGCTTCCAGCTCGGCCTCGCCGACGACCTCATCAACGAGATGCTCGCCGAGGCGCACGCCGTCGGTATGCTGAACCTCACCGTGCCGCAGCACGGCGGCCCGTTCGACAACGTCGCGATCGCGATGACGCTGCCGCCGATGATCAGCGCCGACCCGACCGACGGCAAGCTGCGCGTCATCCTCGGCGACATGGCCGCCACGTTCATGAACCACGGTGAGGCCGTCGCGAAGGCGTCCATCAACGCGAAGATGGACGTCAAGATCGTCCCCACGGAGACCGGCTCGGGCATCTCGGTGCAGCTCGGCGAGCCCGAGATCTTCGTCAACGTGCTCGACGACATCGAGAACACGACCCGCCTGCCGAACGATGTCATCGAGGCGGCCGTGCCCGCCGGCATCGCGAGCCAGATCAACGCGATGAGCGGTCTCCTCCGCGCCGTGCCGATGCCGGCCATCGCGGGTCTCCAGATGATCAACCTCTCCGTCGGCTCGGACCAGGGCTACGTGATGGTCGAAGGCGCCTTCCGCTGAAACTTGCCCGCGCCGATGGGCGCTTGGGACAATTTTGCGGATGAGCTTTGCGGACCCTCGCCGCTCCACCCCGCGGATCCAGATTGCCGGCCTCTGCACGCTCGTCTCCGACGATGCTCTGAGGCCGGCCACCGTTTCGGACCTGTCCTGCTACGGGCTCAAGATGAAGGTGCCGTTCGACGCGACCGACACGCGCCGCCGCCTGCAACTCGAGATCGAGCTCCCCGGCACCGACGAGCTGATGTGGGCCCTCGCCCATGTCACCCACGCGCGCCTCACGCCGATGGGCGGGACCCACCCGGACGGGCAGCCGCGCTTCTGGGCCCACGTCGGCCTCGAGATCGCCGCCGGCTCGCGTCGCGATCGTCGAACGCTGCGGGACTATGTGTTGTCGTCGCACGAGACGACACTTCTCTGTGCCTAGCGCTACAACAGCGCCATGCAGATCGATGTCTGGTCCGATGTCGTGTGCCCGTGGTGCTACATCGGCAAGCGACGGCTCGAGACCGCGCTCGCCGGCGCGGGCGAGCGCATCTCGGTCCACTGGCACGCCTTCGAGCTCGACCCGTCGACGCCCGCCGGCAGTGACGTGAACATCGTCGAGCACCTCGCGCAGAAGTACCGGAAGAGCCCCGCCGAGGCGAAGCAGATGGTCGAGCGCACCGCCGCGGTCGCCGCCGCCGACGGCATCGAGATGCACTTCGACCGCGTGAAGCGCGTGAACACGTTCGACGCGCACCGCGTGATCCAGCACGCCCAGCTCCAGGGCCATGGCAGCGCGATGACCGAGCGCCTCATGCGGGCGCACTTCACCGACGGCGTGGCCATCAGCGACCCGAAGATCCTGGCCGAGCTCGCTTCCGAGGTCGGCGTGAAGGGCGTCACCGAGCTCCTCGCCACCAAGCACCTCACCGACGAGGTCCGCGGTGACGAGGCGCTCGCGAAGGAGATCGGCATCAGCGGCGTCCCCTTCTTTGTCTTCGGCCAGAAGATCGCGGTCAGCGGTGCCCAGCCGATCGACGTGCTCCAGGGCGCGATGGCCAAGGCCGTCGAGCTCGGAACTGCCTAGGTGTGGCTGATCTTCGTCGCCGTCGGCTTCGTCCTCCTCTTCGCCGGCGGGTTCTACGTCCGCCGTCGCGTCACGCAGGCGCTGACGGAGATCGGCGTTAGCCCGCGCGGCGTCAAGCTCTTCCGCTGGGCCGCCCTCTGGTTCCTCTACTTCTTTCCGGTCGCGATCCTCGTGGCGGTGATCATCGCGATCCTCGTCGGCGCCGAGCAGCTACCTCGCTTCGAAGGCCCGATCCTGTCCCGTCTCTTCGGCGTGCCGTTCCTGTGGGCCATGCTGGTGATGGTCCAGTCCCTGCCTTGGCTCATCGCGATCGATGTCGCGCACCGCTTCGTGAAGAAGCCCCGCTGGCGCGCCATTGGCATCCTGCTCGTCGTCGGGGCGTTCGCGATCTACACGCCGGCGCGCATCCTCTGGGAGCACGGCGAGGTCCGGCTGCGGCACCACGCGCTCGGCACGGGGAGCGAGCCCTTCCGGATCGCGGTGATCGCCGATCTGCAGCAAGACGCCTTCACCGATCAGGACACCGCGAACACGATCGTCGCCCGCCTGAACGCCGAGCATCCCGATGTCGTGCTCTCGGGCGGCGACTGGATCAACAGCGGCCCCGACTACATCGCCGCCGCGGGCGCCACCGCCGGCACGCTGAAGAGCCGCCTCGGTACCTTCACCGTGCGCGGCGACCACGAGCACTTCGCGTACATCGATCGCCACCGCAGCGTCGCGGAGGTCGAGGCGGCCATGACCACGCACGGCGTCGCGATGCTGAACAACGAGCTCCGCTGGTTCGATCACGCGGGCAAGCGCATCGGCGTCCTCTTCCTCAACTACAACTACATCACCCGGACGCCCGCCGTGCCGGTCGCGGCGCTCCTCTCCCAGCTCGCACGCGCCGACTACGCGATCCTCGTGACGCATCAGTTCGATGCGCCGCTCGCCGCGCTGGTGAAGGACAAGGTTGACCTCGTCCTCGGGGCTCACACCCACGGCGGCCAGGTGAACCCCGTCGTCGGCCTCTTCCACGTGCGCCTCGCGCGTCTCGAGACCACGCACATCGATGGCCGCTACCAGCTCTCGCCCCGCACCACTGTCATCGTCACGGCCGGCATCGGCACGTCGATTATTCCCGTTCGTTACGCGTCACCGGGCTCGATCGAGATCGTCGACGTGAATCTGTAGGGCGGCGGTGTCACGCTTCCCGGGCATGCGGCCCGTCTCCGATCGTCGTCACGCTGCCGGCGTAACGGAGCGCTTGCGCAGCAGCGGATACGCGACGACGGCGCCGAGGATGATCGCGACACCGAGGTAGAAGCGGCTGCTGAGCTCGAGGTGCTCGTCGAGGAAGGCGCCGGCGATGAGGATCGCGTAGACGGGCTCGAGGTTCACGGCGAGCTGCGCGTTGAAGGCGGTCAGCTTGCGGAGGGCGACGAGCGAGAGCGTGAACGGGATGATCGTGCAGGCGACGGCGAGGATGACGAGCAGCACGCTGTCGTGCAGGTCGGGCAGCACGAACGCGGAGCCGGCGTGAGGCAGGAGCGGGGCCAGGAGCGTCAGCACCACGGTGCCCGCACCGAGCTCGAGGGCGGTGACGGCCAGCGGGTCGGCGCGGTCGACGAAGCGCTTGTTGATGGCGGAGAAGACGGCGACGAGGGCGGCGGAGAGCGCGCCGACGGCGACACCGAGGTGCATGCCCGCGGGGATGCCGCCGACCACGAGGACGACCCCGGGGACGGCGCCGATGCCGATGACGAGCTCCTTGGCGTCGAAGCGGCGGCGCGCGATCACGGGCTCGACGATGGCGAGGAAGACCGGCCCGAGGGCGATGCAGGTGGCGCCGACCGAGGCGTTCGAGAGCTTGATCGACGCGTAGAACGTCAGCCAGTGGAGGCCGACCACGCCGCCGGCAAGCGCATAGGTCCAGCGCAGCGTGCTCGGCATCGCGCGGATCGAGCGCCACACGCGCGGGAGGAGCGCGAGCAGCACGGTCACGATCAGCATGCGCCACCACACGAGGGCGGTGGCGGGGAGCGTGATGAGCTTCCCGAGGATCGCCGTGAAGCCCCAGAGGACAACACAGAAGTGAATGAGGAGTTGCGCGTTCACGGGGTCCGCGCGCGGGCGAGTCGCTTCACCGCGATTCGTAGACCGCGCGCGCCGGCAGCTCGAACGCGGTGAGGAAGCCGCCCTTGCCGCACGCCGTATCGAGTCCGACACACGCCGGGCCGGCCCACAGATCCGTCGGGTCGTCGGGCGTGTACGTCGAGAGCTCGTTCGGGAGCGTGCGCGTGGTCGTATGACCGAAGACGACGAGCTTGCCGCGGTAGTTCTCGAAGAAGTCCTTGTCGCGCAGCCAGAGCAGCGCGCGCGGCGGATGCACGTCGCGGGGATGCGGGAACGTCTCGCCCATGCGCTTGATGCCGGCGTGCACGTAGATCGCGTGGTCGTCCTCGTAGAACCACTCGAGCCCCGCGAACCACTCGGCGTCGTCCTCGGGAAGGAACGAACCATCGAGCATCGCCATCAGCTCGTCCGACGACGGCAGTTCTTCTTCGTCCGGGTACTTGCCCCCGGTGTAGGAGCGGAGGCACTCGAGGCAGCCGTTGCCGCGGGGCATCACGAACTCGGGCCAGGGCTTGCCGGCGCGGATCTGGACCCAGGCGTCCTCGTGATTCCCGCGGAGGCACACGACCTTGGCCGGGCTCTTGGCCTCGACCTCCCGCACCCGCTTGACCACCCCCGCGCTGTCGGGGCCGCGATCGACGTAATCGCCCAGAAACACGAGGGTGTCGTCCTTGGTCAGCTCCGGGAGTCGATGCAGCAGGATGTCCAGCTGCTCAAGATCGCCATGGATATCGCCGATGGCAAACGTCCGGGGAGACACGGTCCGAGGATATCCCGGGCTGTTGGAACCGGCCACGCCCCGGGGCGGCGACCGCGACATGGATGTCGGATCCAGCCACGAATCTGCCGAGTGGTGCCTGCGAGATCATCTACTTGGCGTGGCACGAACCGTGGAAGAATGAAGCCCATGATGCCGCGCCACGTTCTCGCTGCCGGGTTCCTCCTCGCTGCCACCGCCTCGGTCGCCCAGGCGCAGGCCCCCGGAGAGGTCCTCGTCGCGCCCCCTGGCCCCGTCGCGCAGCCGGCGTACGTGGTGGTCCCGGCGCCGCAGCAGGTCGATCCGATGCGTCACCGCATCTCGGTCGGTCTCAACATGGGCGGCCTGAACCTCGGTGAGTCCGGCAGCGAGTTCAGCGTCGCCGAGCTGGCGATCCGCTACCGCCTGAGCCGCCGCATCGAGCTCGAGCTCTCCTCGTTCGGTGGTGTGCAGACCACCGGCGACGACTACTACTATGACGATAACTACGATGCGACCGGCTCCCTCGCGATCGGCGCCCGCTACCGCTTCCTCCCCGAGCGCAAGCTGAACTGGTACGCGTCGGCCGCCATCGGTGGCGCGATCGTCGCTCCCCACAACTCTGACGAAGAGACGCTGGCGAATTCGCAGCGCGGCCTCTTCATGCTCGGCATCGGCGGTGAGTGGCGCTTCCGTCCACACTGGGCGCTCCAGGCCGAGGCGCGCCTCGTCTCGCTCTCGCCCCTCGGGACGGAAAACGAAGTGTACCCACCGCCGGGCCAGCCGTACCCGGATACCGCGCGCGTCAACGGTGACGGCATCGGCGGCGGCATGTTCACGCTCGGTCTGTCGATCTATCTCTAGGCCGGACACGGCCGGACAAGGCGCGCCGCGGCCCCCTCGCGATGAGCGGCCTAGTTGTCGACGGTCGCCTGCACGGCGAGTTCGACCACGCGCCCGAAGCGCGCCCGTACGTCGTCATCGAACGCCGTCGTGTACGGCAGGTGGATGAAGCCACCGCGGCCGCCACGCGGCGCCATCGTGCCGATGTTCGAGAACATGACGTTGTTGCAGATGTAGCGGCCAGGATCCGTCGAGAAGCGCGGTGACTCGCCGGCGTCCTCGAGAGCGGCGGCGATCGCATCGAGCGGCAAAAGCGTGGAGCGCTCGGCGTCGGCGCCCGGCTCGATCGGCTGCGCGGCGCGGATGATGCCGCGGTTGTCGGGGACGCCGCCGCTGATCTCGCCGGTGTCCTGCAGGTTGTAGGCGGTCTGCTCGAGGGCGATCGCACCGCCGCCCTGGCCGAAGGAGATGACGGCGGCGGGGGCGCAGCGGTCGATGATCTCGGCGATCGCCGACGCCGCCCGGTCATACTCGACGGGCAACACGACCCGCATCACCTGCGCCCCCCGGAGCACGGCGGGATTCATTGCCGTGACCGCGACGGCGGAGACGTTGTCGTGCCAGCCATTCGCGGGGAACGGCTGGAAGCCGGTCACGAGGACCTTCATGCCGTCGGCATCGCCCTCGTAGTGGCAGGCCGCGGGGGCGCGGCGAAGCTGGATGCGCGCCGGATCCCCCGCGCCAGTCGCGTGCAGCTCGGTGATGTCGGCGCGGTCGCCGAGGAGCGCGAGAACGGGCACGCTGATCAGGCGACGCAGCTCCGTATCGGTGGTCGTGGCGGTGCCGGCGCCCTGGAGCTCGCGCAGGCGCGGCAGGAGATCGAGGTCGCCGGCGCGGAGCGCATCGAGCGAGCGATTCAGCGGCAGCTCGAACGTCACGAGGTCGTCATCGGCAAACGTCCCCGAGCCGGGAGCGATCGCGAGCCCGAGCTTGCTCGGGAACACCTCGACGTAGTCGAGCTCGACCGCGCCCTGCACCTCGACGCGCACCGCCGTCCCGAAGGGCAGCGTCACTGCGAGATCGATCCACTCGTCGACCGCGCGCACGCGGTCCGCGGTCAGCGTCTCGCTCGCCACCGCCTCGCCAGCGTCGTCGATGAAGCGCACCGTCGCGATGTCCCCCGTCGTCGCCGAGACCTTCACGCGCGCATTCGCCATCAGGGGGCCGCGCTGCGAGTTCGCGGGCAGGTCGAAGGAGCATGTGGTCTCGCACGTGCCCTCGTGGTCGAAGACCTTCGCGTTCAGTGGGTGCCCCGCGCTGTCGTACTTGCCGTCGAGGAAGTCCTGGAACATGCCCTCGTTCGGCGACTCCGCGGGCTCGGCCTCGGGAGCGGCGGTACAGGCCCCGAGGAGCAGGCTGGTCATCACGGCGACGCGCACACCCCCCGTACAGCAGGCGATGTGCCACCTCCCGTCGGCAGCGGGCCTCACAGAGACAACGACTTGCGCGCGCCGCCCTGGCTACTCGCCTAGCCGCTAGAGCTTCTTCAGCCACTGCGCGACGACCGGTCCGAGCCGGGCCCGCTGCGAGATGCACTGGTCCATGCCCTCGAGGACCTGCGCGATGACAGGAGTGGCGCCGGGCAACGTCGCGAACGTCGCCTTGATCTCGGCCTCCGCCGTGGCGCGGTGTTCGGCGCGACACGGTCGCGTCCAGATCAGGCCCAGCGTCGCGAACGGGGTCGCGGTCGTGGTGGTGGGCGCCCGCTGCAGGATCTCCGCGACGTGCTCGCGATAGAAGGCGTGTGCGACCTCCTGCGTCTCGGGAGTCGACATGCTCTGTCCGAGATCGAAGGACTCGCGGATGTCGAGCGTGGGGTCGAGCACGAGGCCCAGCGCCTGCTTCGCCCGCACCGGATCGCGCACGCGGACCACCGCATTCATCATCTCCTCGCGCAACGCTCGGTCGGGCTCCGTCGGGACCTCCGCGAGCACCTTCGCGAAGAGCGCCGGATCGTGGTCGACGGCGATCTGCAGGATCAGGCCCCGCATCGCCTGCGGCAGCTCGCGCCACTTCTTCGCGAGCTTCGTCGCCTGCGCGACCAGCTTGGGCTCGCGGCCGCCCCACGCCACCACGCCGACGAGCTTGTTCCGCATCTCCTCGTCATCGTAAGTGTCGCCCGCCTTCGGCAGGAGCCCGACCGCCGCCGCCGCCTTGCCATAGGTGGTGCGGAGGTACCGCTCGTACGTCGGCTGCAGCGACGGCGGCACGAACGCCGCGAAGGCGGTCGGCTGGGTCGCGAGCGGCAGCGTGTACCGATCGGGCTTCGACAACAGCTTCGGCACCAGGGACAGCGCCGTGCCGAACGCGAGCGTGCCGTCGAGCGCGCCGGCGTTGAGATCGAAGGCCACCGCGCGCCGCTCGGCCACGGTCAGCTTGGGCCAGGCTTGGTCGCGCAGGGCCGCCGCCGCTTGCTCGGTGTACGCGACGCGGAAGTACCCCGCCCCATCCGCGTTCGGCATCACCCACGCCGGGCAGGCCTTCGCCGGCAACTCGACGACGGCCTCGGCCGTGTCGATCACGGTGCACGTCGTCGCCCGCTGACCATCCTGGTCGTACGCGATGCAGACCGGGATCACCCACGGTGTGGTCTGCGCGGGCGGCGGGGAGCCCGGCGCGACGTAGCGCCGCTGCGCGATCGCGAGCTTCGCCTTCGAGCTCGTGCAGTCGAGCGTGGTCGTGAGCTGCGGCGCGCCCGACTGATCGAGGAAGGACGCGAACGCCACTGTCAGGTCCTTGCCCGTCACCTGGCTGATGGCGCCGACGAAGTCCTGCGCCGTCGCATTGCCGAACGCGTGCTCGGCCAGGTACGCGCGCACCCCCTGCTGGAATGCATCGCGGCCCACGTATGCCTCGAGCATCGAGAGTACCGCCGAGCCCTTGCTATAGACGATGTAGTCGAAGGCCAGCGTGATGTCGTCGTTCTGCTCGACGGGCTGGCGGATCTTGCGCGCCGATACGATCGCGTCCTGACCGAGCGCCCCGGCGCGAATGCGCTCGGGCTCTCCGGCCACGTTCCATGACTTGTCGAACGCGCTCACGACCTTCTCCTGCGCCCACGTCGCGAAGGACTCGTTGAGCCAGATGTCGTCCCACCACACGGGCGTGACGAGATCGCCGTACCACTGGTGCGCGATCTCGTGCGCGGCCGTCTGCACCCAGTCGTACTTCTTGTCGAGCGACCCCTGCGCGGGATCGATGAGCATCACGCTCTCCGTGTACGTGATGAGGCCCGCGTTCTCCATCGCGCCGAAGCCGATGGTGATCGGGATGGTCAACATGTCGAGCTTCTCGAACGGATACGGCGTGCCGAACCACTCCTCGGCCGCGTCGACGATCTTGGCGGACGTCTCCACCGCATACGCGGCCTCGCGTGCCCGGCCCTTCAACGTCACGACGCGCACCGGCACGCCGCGCTTCGTCGCCCCCGCGGGGACGATGTCGAAGGGTCCGACACCGAACGCGATCAAGTAGCTCGGCAGCGGCTTGGTCGGCGCGAACGTCACGCGCCGGATGCCGCTCATCTGGAGCTCGTCGGCGACGGGCGTGTTCGCGACCGCCTCCAGCGTCACCGGCACGTCGAGCGTGAGCTGCCACGGCACCTTCGTGTCGGGCTCGTCGACGCACGGGAACACGCGCCGCGCGTACATCGCCTCGAGCTGCGTGTACACGTACGACTCGCCTGCGACCGTCTGCTTGAACGCGCCGACCGTGTTCACCAGATCGTACGCGCCGCGGTACGCGATGCTGATCGTGACCGGCCCTGGCTCGAGGGGCGTGGCCGTGCGCAGCAGGATCGTGTCGCCGGTCGTGCCGGCCGTCACCTCCATCGGTGCGCCGTCGACCGCCGCCGACTCGATCACCAGCTCCTCCGCGTGCAGCCAGATGCCCGACGAGCGCTCGCTCACCGTGCCCGCGATCTGCATCACGCCCGTGAAGTCCGCCACCTTCGGATTGATCGCGAGCCGCACCGCGTACTTCGTGGGTACGAAGTTCTTGGGCAGGCGCATCCCGGGCTGGGGCGGTACCAGGCCCGGCTCGGGCGCGGCGCGAACGTCGGTGATTATTCCCGGCGGAGCGGGAACCGTGACCGCAGGCTTCGACGGCCCGCACGCCGCACAGATCACGAGAATCAACGCGCGCCGTGTAACCGCCACGCCCGAACCTTACACGGTGGGGTTGTATGGCGGCACGACTCCCTCTCGCGTTCCTCGTCGGACTTTCGCTGATCGGCGGGGCGACACCGGCCCGGGCACAGGTCGCAGGGGACCTCCCGCTCGACCCGTTCCGGCCGGCGATGGATTCGCGTGGCTACCTCACGATCAACGCCTCCGATCTCCTGGGCCACGGCGAGGTCAGCTTCGGCCTCGGCTCCCTCTCCTGGGGTCACCGCCTCCTCGACTTCGAGATGGGTGACAACACGTACTCCGTCGACAACATCATCACGGCGACGCTCATCGCCGCCGTCGGCGTGAAGCTCGGGCCCGCCGCCTTCGAGCTCGGCGTCTCCGCGCCCATCGCGATCATGAACGGCGACCGCGGCCCCGACTCGCCGGGCCCGACGAGCAGCCCGAACGATGACCTGAGCTACCAGCTCGACGGTCAGGGCTTCGGCAACGTCGGCCTGCACCTGAAGACGCGCTTCCTGTCGACGAGTCGCCCGCCGCACGTCGGGGTCGGCCTCATCGCCAGCGTCTACCTGCCCACCGCCACCAAGGAGCGCTTCCTCGGGGACGGCGGGCTCACCCCGCAGCTCATCGGCATCGTCGACAAGGAGTTTGGCCGCGGCGGCCGCTTCCGCATCGCGCTCAACGGCGGCGTTCGCTTTCGCTCCACCGCGAGCTTCACCGACACGGGCGAGGGGGGCGCGCCCCCGACGGGGGGCATGGTCCAGGCGTCCGCGGAGCTGCCCATCGGCCTCGGCATGGCCTTCGCCATCAAGCCCCGGAAGATCGATCTCGTCGCCGAGGTCTTCGGCGCCATCCCGCTCGGCGATCACGAGAACTACCAGCCGCTCGAAGCCATCGGCGGCGTGAAGCTCTACCTCGCGCGCAACTCCTACCTGTCCCTCGGCGCCGGGCGCGGCCTCGCGCCATCCAAGGGCGCCAACCCGGATGCGCGCGCCTTCATCGGCATCGTCTTCGAGCCGAGCCTCGGCGATCGCGACGGCGACGGCCTCAAGGACGACGTCGACAAGTGCCCCGACGACCCCGAGGACTTCGATGGCTTCGAGGACAAGGACGGCTGCCCCGATCCCGACAACGACCGCGACGAGATCCTCGACGAGGACGACGCCTGCCCCAACGTCCCCGAGGATCGCGACGGCTTCCAGGACGAGGACGGCTGTCCCGACGGTGACGCCAACGATCGCGATGGCGATCGCATCCTCGACCACATCGACCAGTGCCCCGACGACCCCGAGGACTACGACGGCTTCGAGGACGAGGACGGATGCCCCGACCTCGACAATGACAACGACAAGATCCTCGATATCGATGACCTCTGCCCGAACGACCCCGAGGACTACGACGGCTTCGAGGACGAAGACGGCTGCCCCGATCTCGACAACGACAAGGACCGCATCCTCGACACCGACGACAAGTGCCCCAACGAGCCCGAGACCTACAACACCTATGACGACGAGGACGGCTGCCCGGACCGTCGCTACATCGAGCTCGGCGAGAAGGAGATCATCATCCTCGAGCCCATCTACTTCGAATACAACAAGGCCGTCATCAAGCCCGTCTCCTTCCCGACGCTCGACGCCATCGTCGCCGTGATGCAGAACTACTCGGCCATTCAGCTCGTCGAGGTCGGTGGTCATACCGACGAGCGCGGCAACGATGCCTACAACCTCGACCTGTCAGACCGGCGCGCCAAGGCCGTCAAGCAGTACCTCGTCGATCACGGGGTCGAAGAGGGCCGCCTCGAGGCCAACGGCTACGGCGAGACCATGCCCATCGACCCGAGCAGCAACGAGAAGGCGTGGGCCAAGAACCGCCGCGTCGAGTTCCTGATCATCAAGCGCGAGGAGTGACCGGGAGCGGGCGAGGGCCGTGTTAGACCAACTCGTGACCAAGGCCAATCCCATCGCCGGCGCATGGGCGTACGCCGAGTTTGGGGCCGTGATCGGCGCCTTCCTTCCGATCATGGCCGTGTCCTCGTGGCGGCACCGCCACGATCCGACCCAGCGGGAGCCGGGCCGCTGGCTGCGACGGATCGGACGTACCGCGACCCGGCTCTCCACCCTGTGGAAGTTCGACATCGAGGGGGAGCGGCCGGCCGATATCGACACGCGCGGCTATGTGGTGGTCGCGAATCACGAGTCGCAAGCCGATCCGTTCCTGCTCTCGTTCTTGCCGTGGGATATGCGGTGGGTCGCGAAGCAGGCGCTGTTCGATCAGCCGCTCAGCGGCTGGGCGATGCGCCTCGGCGGTGACATCCCGCTTCGCCGCGGTGAAGGCGAGAGCGTGCGCGCGTGCCTGGCCGAATGCGAGCGCGCGATCCGAGCCGGCATCTCGGTCATGATGTTCCCCGAGGGCACCCGCAGCACGGACGACGAGCTCATGCCGTTCAAGGATGGGGCGTTCGACGTGGCCATCCGAACGGGCGCACCGGTCCTGCCCGTCGCGCTCGCTGGCACCCGCGCGATGCGCCCCAAGCACTCGCGCTGGTTCGGCAAGGCCCATGCGGGGGCACAGATCCTCGCCCCCATCCCGACCGCCGGGCTGACCGCAGCAGATGTCCCCGCGCTCCGCGAGCAGGCCCGCGCCGCGATCGCCGCTGCGCTCCCCGCCCTGCGCGCACGCTATGCGGGACACGCTCCCTAGAGCCCCGATAGCGCCCCGCTTCATGCGTCAGCGCGTGGGCGGCGGCAGGTACGCTCGGGGGACGTCGCCGTTGACGAGATACTGCTGCCGGCGGCGACGCTCGCTGAGGGTGCGGGCCCCGACGAAGGTCCCGAAACCGAGGACGATGCCGAAGGCGGAGATGACGAACGGCGCGCCGAGGAGCGGGATGAGCATCCCCATGATCGTGACCACGGCCCCGCCGGTGAAGACCTGCCAGACGATGTCGGCAGCGTGCTGGCGGGACCAAGCGTCGTAGCTCGTCTCGCACTCGGCGCAGAACCCGGTCTTCGTGACCGAGTCGGAGCCGCACCGCGCACAGGGCATACCCCTGTTTACGCTAGCGGCGGCGACGACGCACGAGGCCGAGGAGGCCCAAAGCGACGACCGCTCCCGACGCCCCGCCGGTCGCACAGCCACCGCAGCCCTGGGGCTTGCGGAGCGGCGTGGGGGGCGTCACCGCGCCGCTGGACATGACGCCGATCTCTGGTACGTCCTGCGCGACGAGGTTCGCGAGCTGGACCTGCCCGCGCGGCTGGAAGGCGAGGTTCGTCGCGGAGGTCGCGATCTGCGAGCCATCGGGCGGGCCCCCCCAGCGGCCGCGCTGCGGAGACTCGCAGGAGACCTCGCCGGTCCACGGGTGGAGGATCATGTAGCGACCCTGGAAGTTGTTCGTGTAGGCGTCCTGGTTGACGGCGCTGGACACCTCGCCCTTGGCGTCGGGGACACCCCGGCCGCCTTCGATGGGCTTCACGGCGCGGAAGACGAGGTCGTCCTTGACGTCCTTGCCGTAGCGCGCGTGGAGTCGCGTGAGGTTGTACGAGGCGTACTCGGTGTCCTTGTAGGTCGCGCCGATGATGTCGGCGCCGAGGGTGGCGAGGTCGTTGCCGTCGAGCGTGGGGCCCGGGCACGGATCGCAGCTGCCCGCGTCCCACGAGTATTCGGTGACGACGGCGCCCGGGACGCGCGCGAGGGTGTGATCGAAGAGGGCGGTGTAGAACTCGCCGAAGCGCGTGCGGACCTCGTCGTTGACGCGCAGGTTCGTCGGGATGGTGACGTTGGGGAAGTTGGACACCTCGTAGCGCGTGTTGTTCGGCGCGAGGATGTTGACGATCAGGTCCTGCGCGCCCGGGCTGTTCGCGGCGCCGAGGCGAATCGGCAGGGCGAAGTCGGGTGATTCGTAGTGGAAGCGCAGCGGCGAGAGCGTCGCCATGCCGTTCACGAACCTCACCTTCTTCGGGTCGACCTTCGCGACGAAGAACTTGGTGCCTTGCTCGACGTAGGGGCGGAGGAGCGGCTCGGCGCCGGACGGGATCTCGTACTGGTTGGCGCGCAGCCAGCGATCGAGTCCCGTCGACTCCTGCGCCGAGAGCACGACGATGTCGTATTCACCGACGGAGAACTTCGCCTCGATCTTGACCTTGTACTCCTCCTCGTCGGACTCCTCGGACTCTTCGTCCGCGCTCTCACGGTCAACCGAGCTCGCCAGTACGACGTCGTCGAAGTAGTAGTCGGCCTGACACGGGTCGTGCTCCCAGTACTCGACGAGGCGCGGGGCACCGAGGATGTCGACGCGATCGAACACGGCCGTGTCGAGCGTGCGGACCTGATCCTCCTTGACGACCACCGGAACCGGCACCACGAGCGCGAAGCCCTGCGGTGGTCCCTGGTAGTTGTTCTCCATCGACAGCACCGTCGTGGTGCCGTGGCGCATGAGCACCACCTGCGTCGCGTTGTTGAACATCTCCGCGCCCGCTCCGCCGACGTAGAACCCACAGAAGGCGTCGGCCCGCTCCGGTGCGCCGGCGATGAGCGCAGCAATCCCTATGGCGATGAGTTTTCCTCGCATCTGTCCCTCCAACGCGCCCCGGTTGAAATCGATCTACCGAGACCCAAGATCGCCCTGCCCGATCGTGTCGAGCAACGTGAACTCGTAGACCGACGCCATGGGCTCGAAGCGCAGGGCCGACGCCCCTCCCGGGAGGTAGAGCCGCTGACCGACGACGGCGCCGTGGACTCCCGCACGTGGTTCCGGCAGGTCGGGGAGGACGGTCCAGAGATCGGTGGTCGGGTTGTAGGCCTCGACGGCCGTGAGTGCTTCCGTCTCCGTCTCGCCGCCGGCACAGATCAGCTGGCCGTACACGATCCCGTAGGCGCATCCGCCGCGCGCCGTCGGCATGGGACTGCGGACGGTCCACGCAGTGGCGTTCGGCGCGAGCGCGATCGTCTCGGCGAGCGGACGCCCCTCGTCGTCGGTACCACCGGCAACGATGAAGGTCCCGTCCTCCATGCGCGCGGCCGCGGCGTGCGAGCGCGGGGACGGCAACGGCGGCAGCTCCGCCCACAGGCCACGTGTGGTGCCATTGTTGCCGGACAGATCGACGGCGAGGTTCGTGGCGATCGCCCCTCGCGCCTGCTGCGAACCCCCGAACAGGTACGCGAACGGCGGCTCGTGGACAACGGCGGCCGCTCCGCGCTCGAGACCGGCCGGCATCGGCGTGAGGCGCTCCCAGACCCGACCGCCGAGGTCGAGGAGATACGATTCGCCCTGGGCCACGAGGTCGCGGTCGAGTCCCCCGAGGACAAACAGCGAGCCACCGACCGACACCACCGCCGGATGGGTCCATGCGACGGGCACCTCGGGCGGCAGCTCCTTCCACGACGCATCGAACGTGTCGAACAGCAGCATCGTGCGCGTGATCTCGAGCCCCTCTTCGAGCGACGTCGAGTAGCCACCCACGACGACCACCTGCGTGCCCATTGCCACGACGCCGGCTTCGAGACGCCGGCCTGGCATCTCGGTGGTCAGCCGCCACGGCCCGCTATCGTCGGGCGGCATCGGCTCATCACCGCACGCGCAGAGGAGCGCGAGCGCGAGGCAGCGGGACCACGTCACCCACGGACAGTATCAGAGCGGGTTCCAGGTCGAACACGTGCCGATCGGCCCCTGTCGCGTCGCCGTCGTGACGGGGCTCACCCAGGTCTGACCGTTGCACTGGTACCAGACCTCATCCGAAGCGGCCTGGACGCAGGTCCGCGGGGGGACGTTGCGGCCGAGCGTGGCCGACGCACAGAAGCCGTAGCGCTCGGTGCAGCTGCCGAGGCTCGTACGCTGGAGCCACTGGCCGTCGGTGCACTGGTACCACTTCGCGTCGCTCGCCCCCTGCACGCACACGCCGGCCTCGACGGAGCGGCCCAGCGTCGCCGAGTCGCACGCGGCGGTCGAGCCGGGGTCACTCGGGGGCGTGGGCGTCGTCGGCGCGGTCGTCGAGCAAGGCCCCACGGGCGTGCTCGCCGCGACCTTCGTGACCTTGACGTTCAGGCGGTCCGAATAACCGACGCCCGCCTCGCCGAACAGGTGGCGCGACGCCTTGGGCGACACGTCGATGATGGGCATCCCGGCGGCGTTCTCGACGCAGACGTCGGGGCCGTAGTCGAGCGCGGTCACGATGGCGCACTTGCCGTTCGCCTCGAGCTTCAGCTTCGAGCCGCAGCCGTAGCGCTGGCGCGACGCCGCGTACCAGGTGGTGCCGTCGGCGTAACCACCGCACGACATCGACTGGTGGTCACCGGGTCCGCCGAACGTCGTCAGGCGATACATGCCGCTGCTCGGGATGGACGAGGAGGCCTGGCCCCGGCAGCCGCTCAAGCGATTCAGCTCGTGGCCCGGGTCTTCGATCGATGCCCCCGCGGTCGCTTCGTCGGCCTCGTCGCCGACGACACAGGCAGCGCTGGGGAGGACGAGGAGGAACGCGAGGCGAGGGATGAAGTGGCGCACGGGTGGGCCGAATTGCAGCGAACGGGCCGAGATCGGGCTGTGAACCGCCATGCGCAGCGGGTGCAGCACGATCCACCGATCGTAGGCCGGCCCACGATCGGAACGCCGTCTTGTCGACGCGCCTCGGCAGTGTGTAGAACCTCGTCGACAGGCGTGGAATCCCATCCCGGGGGAGCGTCTCCACCCCAGGAGCGATAGGATTGGGCCGTGTCGCGGTTCCTCTGGCCGATCCTGACCGGAGCCATCCTCCTGGCGATCTGGTGGATCGCCTTTGCCGCCGGCGCGTTTCCGATAGGGACCATCCCCTCCCCGCCGGCCGTCGCCGCCGCCTTCCTCGACGAGGTGAAGTCGGGCCGGCTTCTCGCCGACACGATCGCGTCGCTGTACCGAGTGGCGTGGGGCTACGTCGTGGGCGTCGCGCTCGCGGTGCCGCTCGGCCTCGTCATCGGTCGCTCGCTCCGCACGCGCGAGGCGCTCATGCCGTGGGTGAACTTCTTCCGCTCGCTCTCGCCGATCGCCTGGATCCCATTCGGCATCATCTGGTTCGGCATCGGCGATCCACCGGCCATCTTCATCCTCTTTCTCGCGACCTTCTTCCAGATCGTGCTCGCGACGGCGGCGGCCTCGGCCTCGGTCCCGAAGGTGTACTACCGCGTCGCCGAGGACATGGGCATCCGCGGCTGGCGCGTGCTCGCCGAGATCACGCTGCCCGCGATCATGCCGCAGCTCGTGACCGCGCTCCGGATCGCCATCGGCGTCGCGTGGATGGTGGTCGTCGCGGCCGAGATGATCGCCGTGCGCAGCGGCCTCGGATTCCTCATCATCGACGCCCGCAACGGCCTCCGCATGGATCTCGTCGTGTGCGGCATGATCGTGATCGGCGCGATCGGCATCGTGCTGGATCTGCTGTTCGCCCGCCTGACGAAGATCCCGAGTGTGCGCTGGGGGTTCGAACAATGAGCGACCCCATCCTCGATCTCAAAGGTGTCGGCTTCGACTACGGCTCCCTGACCGTCTTCGACGGCCTGGACTTCACCGTCGCGCGCGGCGAGCTCGTCGTCTGCGTCGGACCGTCGGGCTGCGGCAAGTCGACGCTGCTCTCGCTCCTCGGCGGACACCTGAAGCCGTCCCGCGGCGAGCTCGTGCGGCGCGGCGTGTCGCGCACCATCTACCAGTCAGGCGGGCTGTTCCCCTGGTTGACCGTCCGCCAGAACATCGCCGGCGGCTTGCCGCGTGGCACCTCGAAGGAGGTCGCGACCAAGAAGGTCGACGAGTGGCTCGAGATCACGCGCCTGACAGACTTCGCGAACCACTACGCGCACCAGCTCTCCGGGGGCATGCGCCAGCGGGTCGAGATCGCCCGCGCCCTCGCCGGCGAGACCGACATCTTGCTGATGGACGAGCCGTTCTCCGCGCTCGACTATCAATCGCGCCAGCGTATGCGCAAGGAGCTCTCCTCCACGCTCGCCGAGCGACCGCGCACCGTCGTGTTCGTGACCCACGATATCGAAGAGGCCGTCCAGCTCGGCGATCGCGTGGTCGTGCTCGGGATCCGTCCCACCAACGTGCGCAAGATCCTCGAGCTGCCGACGAGCCGGCCCCGTACTCCCGCGACTCCTGGCGTCGCCGAAGCCGAGCACACCATCATGGAAGAGCTGGGACTCACATGAGCACGGGCATGCGCATCCTCGCCGTCACCGTCGGCCTCCTCGTCGCCCTGACCCTGGCGCACAAGCGCCCGTGGCAGGTCACGGATGCGGTCGCCGGCGGGGAGCTCGACGTCGGCTTCCTGCCGGTCACGTGTCACCTCACCTGCCCGGTCACCGACTTCGCGACGAAGACGACCACGACGTCGACGCGCTTCCGGTCGCAGCGCTTCACCGAGTTCCCGACCGTCGTCGAGGCACTGAAGGCCGGCGACCTCCAGGCCACGTTCCTCCTCGCGCCGCTCGCGATGGTGCTCCGCGAACAGGGCGTGCCCGTCAAGATCGTCTACCTCGGCCACCGCGATGGCTCGACGGTGATGGTGAAGAAGGACGGCCCGATCCAGAGCATTCGCGATCTCAAGGGCAAGAAGTTCGCGCGTCCGAGCCGCTTCTCGAATCAGTACCTCGTCATCACGAAGCTGATGGAGGACGAGGGCATGCAGCCGGGCGACATCGACTTCGTCGACATGGCGCCCCCCGACATGTACCAGGCGCTCGCGCAGGGCGAGATCGACGCCTACTTTGTCGGCGAGCCGCATGCCGCGAAGGCGGAGGTGTCTGGCGTCGGCCGGGTGCTCTATCACGCGAAGGACATCTGGCCGCAGTTCATCTCGTGCGTCCTCGTCGTGCGGCAGGAGCTGATCGACAACCATCCCGAGGTCGTGCGTGACCTCGTGCGCGGCATCGCCGAGAGCGGCGAGTGGGCCGAGCAGAACCGCTTGAAAGCCGCGCAGGTCGCCGCGCCCTACTTCCGCCAGGACCAGAAGCTCCTCGAGTTCGTGCTGACCCAACCGCCGGATCGCGTGAGCTACCGCCAGCTCACGCCGACCGACGACGACATGAAGCAGATCATGAAGTACGCGATCAAGGCGGGCATCCTGAAGCAGGAGATCCCGCTCGGTGACCTCCTCGATCGTCGCTTCATCCCGACCGAGATCCGCCCGGCCGCGATCTAAAGATCGTCACTCCTTGATCGGCGGGAACTCGCCACCACCGAGGACCGGCAAGCCCGTCGCGGGCGTGGCCGTGCGCGGCACCGGCGGCTGGATCGACGGAGGAGCGCCAGGCCCGTCGTCGGGCTTGGCGAGCTTGCCCATCCGCAGCGTGAGGAACGCGGTCGCCCCGCCGTAGACGAGCAGCGCGACCATCGCGAGGCGGCCGATCCCATCGCCGCTGCGGCTCTTCATCAGGAGCAGCTGGCAGCCGGCGACGAGGGCGAAGAACGTGACCGCACCGGCGGTGATGAGGTTGAAGCCGGTGAAGAGGCGGCGCACGCCGGGCCGATCGTCATCGTTCGTGAAGCGCCGCAGGCCCGTGGTGATGCCGAGGACGAGCCCACCCGCGAGGAGAAAGCCGGCCGCCGCGCGATACGAGTCACCCTTGTAGTCACTGCTCTCCTTGCTGACGAGCGTGTAGAGCAGCAGCGCGAGGCCGCCGAGAGTGAGATGGAGGGCGATGGAGCCAAAGTAGTGCAGCGCGAACTTCGGGCCGTGCTGAGGATCGACCTGGGGCTCCTTGTTCTGCCGCCAGCGCGCGATCACGTACAGCACCAGCGGCACCCACAGCATGATCGAGACCGCGAGGGCTCCCATGGCCGGCGCCAGCACCCGCAGGATCATGAAGATGACTTCGTCGTCCATGGAACCAGGCTACACCCCGTGGTGTCAGGGTGGAGACATGCGCTGGCTGGTGATGGTCCTCGTGATGTGGCCGATGGTGGCCGTGGCCGACGGGGTGACGGGGGTGAAGGCGAAGCTCGTCGACCAGCGGATCGCGCTCACGGTGACGTACCGCGTGAAGGTCGCGCAGCCCTCGGTGGGCCGCCTCGATCTCGATGTCCCCGGCGACGCCACCATCACCGGCGCAAGGGTCACCGCGGGCGGCCGCACGCACACGCTCGGACTCCAGCCCGCCTCGACGGTGAGTGCGGCGCTCGACGACCTCACGCGCGGCGAGGCCGGCAAGCCTACGCGGTCGGCCTTCGCGATCGAGTCGACCGCGCGTCTGGCCTCGCTGGTCTACGCCGTCCCGAAGGCGGGCACCGTGAAGCTCACGCTCGAGGTCGATGCGCCGGGTTGCTGGTACCGCGACGCCCGCTACGCGCTCGTTCCGACGGAGTGGGCCAGGCTCGCGAAGTCCAAGGTCACCGAGGAGCCGGCGTGCGTGCGCCCTCGCGAGGACGGCGAGGCCTGGATCAAGCTCATCGACAAGCGGAAGCAGCGCCTGACCGTCTCGGCACCGGCCGCCGATGTCGGCGACAAGCGCTATGTCGCCATCGAGCTCGTGGCCGGATCGCCGCTATCGGAGGTCCCGCCCGATCTGTCCACCGTGGTCCTCGTCGACGGTTCGCGCTCGATGACCAGGGAGCAGCTTGCCGCGCAGCGCACGCTGGTCGCCTCGTACTTGCCCCAGGTCGCCCGCACGAAGGTCCAGGTGATCACGTTCGCGCGCGCGGCGACGGCGCTCCTGCCGACCTGGGCCACGGCGCGCGATGTCGACGCGACCATCGATCTCGCCCTCGAGAAGCTGGTGCCAGCGAACGGATCCGCGATCGATGCCGCGATCACCGAGGCCGGGACCTGGCTGGCCAGCGCGAAGGGCACGCGCCGCGTGGTCGTCTTTACCGATGGCCTCCTCGCCCGCTCCGTGACGAAGCTGGTGCCGGATCTCGCGACGAAGCTCCCCGCGGGCACGCTCGTCCACGTCGTGACCGTCGACGCCGCGACCCAGCTCTGGCCGGATAACCGCTCGCCGCTCGGCGAGCTCGCCCGCGACACGCATGGGCGCGCCTACATGGGCAGTGGCGACGCGACGATCGTCGCGCGGCCGACGAGCTTCGACCAGGTCCGCTTCGATGGAGTGGGCTGGGATCTCGCCATGACGACCTGCGATCCAACGCTCCCCGAGGGCACGTCGTGCTCCATGCTTGCGTCCGCGCGCAGCGGCGCGGGCGAGCTGTCCGTGCACGGCACGCTGTGGTCGGAACCGGTGCTCTTGCCGGCCGTGCCCGACCTGTCGCGGTCCACCGCGGCGCTGCGCGAGCTCCTGCCGTACGTCGGCGATCCGGAGCTGGGACTCGCCGCCAAGGTCGTCACCGACGAGCAATGGCTGTTCGTGGAGCACGGCGCGCCGAGCACGTACGGCGACGCCTGGGCCCTGATCGGGACCGGTCGCTACGGCACGACCTGCCGGGACTGCGCGGCGCCGGGCCCGGCGTACGACCACGTCAAGACGTTGACCAACCGCGGCCGGCCGCTCCTCGGCCAGCTCGAGCTCGCCACCGAAGGCTGCCGTGACCGCGCGGCCATCGACGTCGAGGTCGACGTGACCGGCCTCGAGATCGCCGACGTGATCGTGCCGACGAGCGTCCCGGCAACGCAGAGGCGATGTATCGAGACCGCCCTGTGGGGCGCCTCGCTCGTGGCTTACCCGCCGACGGCCTCGTCTCCGGTCAAGCTCCGCATCCTCCCGCTCCAGTAGCGCTACGATGAGCCCGTGCGCATGGAATGGGCGACCGATGCTGGTCTCTTGACGGTCATCGAACCGACCGACGACGAGCTCGCCCCCCACATCGACACGCTCGTCGCCGCGTACAACGACCCACGCAACGCGACCCTGCTCGGCCATACGTCAGACCTCTGTGCCGACGATGTCCGCGAGCACTATGTCTCGCTGCGCGCCGCCGGCGCTCACCCCGTGCTGTTCCAGTGCGACGGCGTCCTCGCAGGCGATGGCGACCTGCGCGGCGTCGGCAACGGCATCGCCGAGTTCGCGTTCTTGATCGCCGCCCCGTCCCAGCAAGGCCGCGGCCTGGGCACCCGCTTCGCGACCATGGTCCATGCGTACGCGTTCGGCACGCTGCAGCTCGCGCGCGTCTACGCGTCGGTGATTCCGACGAACACTGCCTCGCTGCGCGTGTTCGAGAAGCTCGGCTATCGCGTCGATTCGAGCGAGACCGCGCGGGAGTTCGCCGACGAGGGCGACCTGACACTATCGATCGACCGCGAACGGTTCTGTGCCCAGCACGCCGCGGCCATGACGGCGATCCAGATCATGCGATAGTCGGCCCATGTTGCTGGCGTCGCACGTACTCACCGGGCTCGTCGCTGCGCTCCACGTCTGGTTCCTCGTGCTCGAGATGTTCCTCTGGACGGCGCCCATCGGACAGAAGACGTTTCGCCGCACACTCGCGCAGCAGGAAGAGTCGAAGGTCCTCGCCGCGAACCAGGGCCTGTACAACGGGTTCCTCGTCGCCGGCCTCGTGTGGTCGTTCTTCGCGAGGGACCCGATGGGCGTGCGCTGCTTCTTCCTCGGCTGCGTGGTCGTCGCCGGGCTCTACGGAGCCGCGAGCGTGGGCAAGAAGATCTTGTTCGTCCAGGCCCTGCCGGCCGCGCTCGGCCTCGGCGTGACGTTGCTCGCGACCTAGGGCCTGTCCCTAATCGGTCGTGACCGTGATCGGGCCCGTGATCGTGGCCGTGCACGGGAACGGGAACGCTACCGTGATCGTGATCGCCCCCCTTGACGGTCAGGGGTCGATCATCTTGGTCAGCATGGCAACGACTCGCTCGAGCAATGCGACGCCGACGGCGTAGTGCTCGTCGTCGATCAGCTCGTCGATCTTCATCACGTCGAGATGGGCTGCGGACTCCATCGCCGAGCCCCTCGCGATCGCGTAGTACCTCGCCTTGTCGGCACGGCCGGTCTTACCGGCTCCTTCTGCGATGTTCTGTGGGACCGACTGCGCGGAGCGGCGGAGTTGATCCACCAGGTCGGCATGGCCCTTGGGGATGCGCTGGAGTATTCGGCGTGCAAACGCGAGGAACTCGATCGAACGCTGGTACACGTCGAGCTTCTGGAAGCTGAGCATGACCGCCCTATCGGCCGCGCGGCGTGCCGGTTGCGTAACTCCCGTCGACGGGTTGGATCAGGATCACGGTAGCGTTCCCGTTCCCGTGCACGGCCACGATCACGGGTGCGATCACGTCGACGATCACGTCATGTCGTCGAACAGGTGCCTAGATTCGCAACCAGAGCAGCGCGCAGCCGATGGCGACGACCGCTGCGTAGTTCCGTAACGTCTTCTCGTAGCGAGTCGCGAAGCGGCGGGCCTGTTTGAGTAGGTTGAACGTGCACTCGACCTCGGCGCGTGCCTTGTACAGTTCCTTGTCGTAAGGAGGTGGGTCGATCCACGACGTCGAGGACGGAATCACCGGCTGGCACGCCATCGTGTCGAGAAGAGCGCGGAAGTCGTGCGTGCTGTACGCCTTGTCGGCGAGCAGGCAACGTGGCCGCGTACGCTCAACCAGGCCGGGCGCAGGTACGATGTCGTGACGTTGTCCTTCGGTCAGCTCGAACGCGAGCGGAAGGCCGAGGGCATCGACGACGAGGTGGACCTTGGTCGTCGCACCACCTCGCGATCGGCCGATGCCATGAACTGCGGGCCCCCCTTTCCACCGGCGGCGTGCTGGTGCGCGCGGTTCGTCGTGCTGTCGATGCTCTGCCATTCCGGATCGATCGCGGTCTGTAGTGCAGCAAACAGCGCGTCCCATCGCCCGCACTTGGACCATCGGTCGAACCGATTGAACACCGTCTTCCAAGGGCCGAACTCGCTCGGCAGGTCGCGCCACGGTACGCCGGTGCGGCGCCACCACACGACTGCCTCGAAGAACCGTCGGTCATCCTTTCCTGGCCGCCCTCGACGAGGGTGTGCCGCCAGCACTTTAGCAACCCGCGCCCATTGCTCTTCGTTGATCCACGCTCGCGTCGCCATGCCGACGTTCGATCACGCAAGCGATCAGGCCGCCACTTTCCGCCGGCGACGCGTCGCAACCGATCGAAACCACATGACCCGATTCAGGGACACTCCCTAGCTCAGCGGCGCGTCGCGGAGATGCGCGATCACGGGTGCGTGGTCGCTCGTTCCCGTTTCCCGATACGCCGCGCAATGTGTGGCCTCGTCCACGAGGGCCCGGCTGGCCGCGACGTAGTCCAGGCGCCACCCGATGTTGCGCGCGCGCATGTTGCGCCAGGGCGCCCACCACGTGAATAGCCGGTCATTGCTCGGATCGACATGGCGGCCGACATCGACGAGGGCGCCCCCGTCGAGGAACTGCTCGAAGAGCACGCGCTCGGGCTGGCTCTGGCCGATCATGTCCTTGCGTAGCGACGGGTGCACATCGACCGGCGTGCGCGCGACGTTGAAGTCACCACCCAGCACGAGGTGCTTGCCGGCGGAGCGAAGCGCCATCGCCCACGCGACCAGCTCCGTCCAGAACTGCATCTTCGCGGGGAAGTCCTTGCCACCATTCGGCACGTAGACGGAGCCGAACACGAGCGAGCCGGCCTCGGCGACGACGATGCGAGTCTCGAGATCGAACGGCGGATGCACGAAGACCGGCGCGGTCGCGAAGGCGCGCGTGTGCAGCAGCAGCGCGACCCCCGAGTACCCCTTGTGGCCGTGCCAGTGGCAGTGATAGCCGGGCACCGTCGCGAGCGTCTCGGGCACCTGCTCGGGCGATGCCTTCGTCTCCTGGAGGCAGAGGACGTCCGGCTCCTCGCGGTCGATGAAGCTCTGCACTTCCGTCGAGCGGGCGCGGATGCCGTTGACGTTCCAGGTCGCGATCTTCACGCTGACGTGCTCAGCATCACGAAGGCTCGACGACCTCGCCGGTCACCGGTGCGAGCTCGGGTCGCTCGTCGGGCGTCGGGTGCGAATACAACGCTCGCCCGAGATCGTCGAGCGCGGACAGCTCGGCGAGGACCGGCGTCTCGCGGGGCTTCACGATGCCGGCCCGGTACCGCGTGGCGATCGCAACGACGAGGACCTCGCTCGGCCGGCCCAGCTTCGGCTCGGGTGGGAACCAGGCGAAGAGCGGCGCGCCGTCGCCCGCCACCTGCGCGTGCGCGGCATCCATCGGACTCACCAGGCGGGTGACGGTGTCGGCCATGCCGCCGCCATCATCGGTATCGATGTACACGGGCACGACGCTGCGCTCGAACCCGGCGCCATGCGGTGCAACGACGATCAGCGCTGCAGGAACTCCGCGCGTATCGGTGCTCGCCGTGACCGCTCCGAGCCCGAGCGTCGCGATCTCCATCGCCGGCGGAATCGGCCCCTCGATCTCGACGAGCCCGAGGCCCGTGTAACGCCCCGCACTCCACGACTTCACGGGCAGCTGGTGACGGCCGTCGAGGGAGACGATGGCAAGCGGCATGCCCTGCTGCGGTCGCAAGAGCTCGACGCTCGTGATGCCGACGATCTTGCCCGCGTTCTCGACGAGGGTCACGGGCCCGACGAAGGCCGGCGAGGCCCCGAGCACGACGAGTGGGACCACGGACCGCAGCTCCGTAGCCTTGGGATCACGCGCACTCACCGACCCCAGTGTAGCGCGAGGGCGCCGCGTAGTACGCTCGTCGGGTGGGTGATCCGGTTCGGCGTGCGCTCGTCGCGACGTTCCGCCGCTTGATGCGGCTCTACTTCCGCGAGATCGAACGCGTCGGCCAGGCGCCCGGGCCCGACACGCGCGGTCGCGTGATCGTTTCGAACCACTACAACGCGCTCATCGATCCGGTGCTGGTGATCACCGGCGCCGAGTGCGATATCGCCCCCATCGCGAAGTCGACGCTCTGGGACATCCCCGGGCTGTCGTGGCTGCTCGATCGCGCCGGTGCGGTGCCGATCGTGCGGCGCAAGGATTCGCCCGACAAGGTCACCAGCGCCAACGACGAGACGTTCTCCGCGATCGCGAAGCACCTCGCCGGTGGCGGGAACATCCTCATCTTTCCCGAGGGCACGAGCCACAGCGAGTCGCAGCTCGCCCCGCTACGAAGTGGCGCGGCGCGGATGCTGCTCGCCGCCGAAGCGGAGGGAGGCGTGCCGCCCACGTTCCAGGCGGCCGCGCTCGAGTTCGATGACCGCACCGACTTCCGGTCGCGGTCGCTGGTGCTGTGGGGACCCATTCGACGCTTCGACGAGGTGCCGGGCGAGGGCGAAGAGAAGGTCCGCGCGGCCACGGCGCAGATGGACGCGGATCTCCGCGAGCTCCTCGTCGAGGGCGAGACCCACGAGGAGAAGCGCCGGATCGCCCGCGTCGCGGAGCTTCTGGCGAACGACGACCTGGGCCACAGCACGCTCGAACGCTGGAACGGCATCGGCCGCCAGGTCGGGCTCGCCTCGCGCACCCTGCACTCGGTGGATCCGGCGGTGGTCGCGAAGGTCGGCGAGAAGGTCGATGCGTACTACGACGAGCTCGGCCGCCTCGGCCTCGCCGACAGCCACGTGACCGCGACGTCGGCCCCCGACCGCGAACCCACCGCGCGCTGGAAGAAGTGGGCGATGGCCCCGCTCGCCGCGACGGGAGTGGCGCTCTATGCCCTGCCCTACTTCGTGCCGCGCTGGGTCGCTCGCTCGAAGGATGCGGACGCCGTCTCGACGATCAAGCTCGGCGCCGCGCTCGTGGTGTATCCCCTGTGGGCGGCCGGCCTCGTCGGGGGCGCACTCCTCCTGCTCCCCCCGCCGGTATCGATCGCTGCCGCCGCCATCGCGGTGGTGTCGCCCTTCGCGGCCCTGCGCTGGCTGGACGAATGGTACCAGCGGCCTGGCGAGGTCACCGCCGAGCAGCTCGCGCACCTGGCGCGCCTACGGATCGCCGCGCGCACCGCGATCGATGAAGCTCGCTCGCGCCTGCCCAGCTAACTGTCAGCATCGGCACGGCATCGGTTCGGTGACGGTTCGGTGACGAACATGTCGCCCATTCGCCTCAGTGAACGGAGGGTGTTTCCGCGTATCAACGAGGCGACGTGGACGCGCTGTTCAATCACTCCCTCTCGACGGGGAGCACGCTGCTCCTGTTCGCATGCTTGCTGCTGGCGCTCGGCTTCGAGTTCGTCAACGGCTTCCACGACACGGCCAACGCCGTCGCCACGGTCATCTACACGAACTCGCTGAAGCCGCGTGTCGCCGTCATCCTCTCCGGCATCTTCAACTTCATCGGTGTGCTCGTCGGCGGCATCGCCGTCGCGATGGCCATCATCAAGCTCCTGCCTGTCGAGCTCCTCGTCAAAGGTGGCTCGGGCATGGCGCTGTCGATGGTCCTCTCGCTCCTCCTCGCGGCCATCATCTGGAACGTCGGCACCTGGTACCTCGGCCTCCCGTCGTCCTCCTCGCACACGCTCATCGGCTCCATCCTCGGGGTCGGCATCGCAAACTCGATGACCGCCGGCCACGCCTTCGGCGACGGCGTGAACTGGGGCAAGGCCAAGGACATCGGCCTCTCTCTCCTCGTGAGCCCCATGTGTGGCTTCGTGGCCGCCGCGCTCCTCTACCTCCTCTTCAAGCGCTACGCGCGCAACCGCACGCTCGTCGAGACGCCGCCCAAGGACCGCCCGCCCCCCATGGGTACGCGCGCCGTCCTCATCGGCACGTGCTCCGCCGTCTCCTTCGCCCACGGATCGAACGACGGGCAGAAGGGCGTCGGCCTCGTCATGCTGATCCTCATCGGCCTCCTCCCCGGCGGCTTCGCCCTCGACCGCGAGGCGAGCACCGTCCCCACCAAGGCTGCGATCGTCCAGATCGACTCCATGCTCGCCCTCCATGGCGACGCGGAAGGCGCCGCCAAGATCGAGGAGGTCCGCGCCCGCCTCGCCAACATGCAGCGGCGCATCGGAGCCCACGCCACCGTCGACGAGGTCCCCGAAGCCGATCGCTTCGAGATCCGTCGCGAGATCCTTCTCATCGACAGCGCCGTCGGCAAGCTCGTTGCCGCCGGTCACCTCGGCCTCACCGCCGAGGAGAAGGCCCAGCTCGCGACGCAGCGCCGTACCCTGCGCGACCTCACGGACTACGCGCCCGTCTGGGTTCTCCTCGCCATCGCCTTCGCTCTCGGGCTCGGCACGATGGTCGGCTGGAAGCGTATCGTCGTCACGGTCGGCGAGAAGATCGGCAAGTCCCACCTGACCTACGCCCAGGGCATGAGCGCGGAGCTCGTCGCCGCCACCGCGATCGGCCTCGCCTCCACCGCCGGCCTCCCCGTCTCCACCACCCACGTCCTCTCCTCCGGCATCGCCGGCACGATGGTCGCCAACAAGTCGGGTCTCAACTCCTCGACGGTGCGCTCCATCGCCCTCGCCTGGATCTTCACGCTCCCCGTGTCGATCATCCTCTCGGGCACCCTCTTCCTCCTGCTGCGCCTCGTCCTGACCTAGTACCTGGGCACCCGCGAGCTACTCCAGCTCGTACTCGGCGCGGACGATCGTGATGATGTCTTTCTCGTACGAGGTGGTGTCGTTGTTGCCCTCGTGCGAGGTCTCCGTCGAGTTGGCGGGGTTGATGTTGATGATGCCCATGTTGGCGTCGAGCAGCTTCTTGATCGCCGCCCCGCCGGCGGACTTCAAGATGTTGTCCGCGCGCGCACGCGTGTCCTTGCCCGCCGCCGCCAGCATCTCCACCTTCAGCTCGGACAGCCGCGTGTAGTAGTACGCCGGCTGCCCCGACGTGATCGACACGCCCTGCTCGAGCAGCGAGGTGACCTCGCGCGAGGCCTTCTCCACCGTCTGGACGTCCGTCGATCGGACGAAGATCGTCTCGCGGGTCACGAAGCCGCGGAAGATGCGCTTGTCGATTCGCACCGCTTCCTTCGCTCCCGGGAGCACCTTGAACTCGGGCTCGACGTCCCACTCCTCGTCGAAGGTCGCCGATTGGGGCTGGATCTCCGCGGGCTTGATCCCCTGTGCCGTCAGGAACGCCACCGTCTTCTCACGCTGCTCGCGGAGCTGCTTGTAGGCCGCGGTGCGATCCGGGGCCCTTGCCTCGAGCATGGCGTTCCACTCGATCAGGTCGGAGACGATCCGCTTCTTCGCGGAGCCGATGACCTTGATGGTTCGCTTCTCGGGTTTGACCTTCACCCCCTGATACGTGGTCATCACGATCTTGGTGCAAAGCACCGCCGCGATCGCGATCGCGATCATCCCGAGCGGTCGCACCACCCACCGCAGGACATCGGGGCTAGGTGGCAGCTCGATCGACTTGTCTGTTGCTAGGTCCATGTTGCGCGCACGGCCTGCAAACGAGACTCCATCCTCGAGGCTCGTGATTGACGGCAGTTACGCGAAACGTGGCTTCATTCCCACGATCACTGTGTGCGTGATGGGCGGCTCAGAAGCGACCACCCACGTTGAGGGTCCCGCTGACGGCGGGGGCGGATCCTCCGATCCCTTCGGCGGAGACGCCGGCCGTCAGATCGACGCCGGCCGCGATCCGCCGGCGAAGCTCGGCGCTCGCGCGGGCATCAGGCCCACGCCCGCCGACCACGCCCGACCCACCGACCCGAAGCGAGGTCGCGCGATCGGGACGGACCGTCACGGAGCCGCCGACCCGCGGAGCCTCGCCGAGGGCGCCGCCCGCTTCGAGCTCGCCCGCGATGCCGGTGTCGCCGGTAGATGCACCTACGCGTGTGGAGACCTCCGGGTGCTCACCTCCCAGATGCTCGCCTGAAACCCCGACCTCGAGGTGCGGTCGACTCTCGCGTCCTAGCCGGGCGCGCGCGGCGGCAGACCCCGTCAGGTGACGGGTCCCGAGCCCGTGCACGCCGCCCTCCAGCTCCACCGAGCCGCCGTGGCCCTCGTGGTGGAGCGAGCCACCGGCCGACCCCTCGAGCGTGGCCCCCTCAGCGTCGCGCCCTGCTTCGATTCCACCATGGGCAGCCACGCGGGTGTGCTCGCTCCCGACCGAGGCCCGCACCTCACCCGCGCCGGTCGGCCCCCGCGATGTCGCACGGCCGCTCGCCTCGCCTTCGAGCCGCACCGCGGGCTCTCTGACGGGAGCCGGTGGTGCGACAGGCATGGCGCGCGAGGTCCGCACGGGACCAACGAGCGGAGGCTCCTCGGTGTAGTGCCCGACCGCGCTCATCAGATCGGCCACGTCGACCCGTGGCCGGCGGCCCGGCGGTGTGACCGTCGCGGGCGGGCCTCCGAGCCGAAGTTCCTCGGGCGGCAGCAAGTGAGGGCTCGCAGGCCGCGGCAACGAGTCACCGATGGTGGGGCAACGCAGGGCCAAGCGCTCGGGAGGCGGAACGTCGAAGTCACCCATGCCTTGGTAGTGTCGACACCCGCCCACGCGTTACACGCGGCGCTTCGTTCTCGACCAGCCACCGGTCGCGGAGGGCGGCTACTCGCCCCCGAAGAAGATGTCGAAGAGCTCGCTGTACTGGGCCGCGGGCGGCGGCGCCATCGGAGCCCCCCACGCAGGTCGCTGGGGCAGCGATTGGCTCCCGCGTTGCTCGATCGGATCCAGCTGGAAGCCTCCCGACGCCGGGAGCGCACGGCCGCCCTGTTGCTCTATCGGGTCCAGCTGGACGTTGCCACCGGACGCAGGCAAGGACCCACCACTCGTTCGCTCGATCGGATCGATGTAGAAGCTCATGCGGTCCGGCATTGCACTGACCGCACCGACCCGAATGCTCGCGGTCTCGCGCCCTTACGCGGCAGCCAGACCGGCGCGCCGATTCGGCGTGCTCGATCCGCTCGCCTCGCAACACGGCGAGAGTATGGGGAGAGCGCTGGTCCCGCCCTTGCTCGATAGCCCTGCTGATGAGCTGGGAGAATCTGAGGGCCGAGATCCTGAACCGGCACGAGCACGCTCGCGTGCACGACCGCGAGGTGCGCCTCGTCCTTGGCCTCGGGCACGAACGCGTGCCGATGGTGGTGCGTGGCCGTGGCGACCTCGGCATCGTCGTGGCACCGATCGCTCGGGGCTCGTCGTCCCAGCTGGTGACCATGATGCGGGCCGCGACCATGCTCGGGGCCCCGGTCGTGCTGCTCGGCGCCACCATGTGCATCCGGGCGGTCGTCGCACCGGATGATGTCGAACGCGTCCTCCAGGAGGTCGCGCGTTCCGTGCTCCGGATCCGGCGCGCGACCACACCACGCAGTACCGACGTCAACGCGTTCGCGTTCGCACTCTAGAAAGGACGATCAGCCATGGAGTACCAGAACAAGATCGGAGATCCCTTCGTGGGAGCCGGCATCGGCGGTGGCATCGGCGTGGTCGGCGGTGGAGTCGCCGGCATGCTCGGCGGAGGCATGCTCGGCGCCGGCCTCGGAGCGGTCGGCGGCGGCCTCGCCGGAGCCGTGGTCGGTGGCGCGACGCTCGGGCTCCCGGGCGCTCTCGTGGGCGGACTGCTGGGAGCGGGCGTAGGGGGGATCAACGGCGGGGTCGTGGGAGCGGGCCTCGGCGCCATCGACGGCGCGGCGCTCGGAGGGCTCGGTGGCGCGGTGCTCGGCTCGCAGCTCTTCAACGAGAGTGACTTCCGCGAATTCCCCGACGAGCTCTCGGATCAGCCACTCGGCGAGTCGGGGCTCGAGGTGTGCTCGCGCGGCGCCTTCGGGATCGGGGAGGCCATCGGCGAAGCGACGAACATCGAGCACTGGTGGCTCAAGAACGGCACGACCGAGGCGGGGCTCGGAACACAGCCCCTCACCTGGGATCCGCTCGACACGACGATGAACGACCAGTTCGGAGACAGCGGGCAAGATGGCGTGTCCTGCGTGCCCCTCGAGGCGATGTTCCCCGAGCATGCGAACGTCGATCTGAGCTGCGTCGCCGACATGATGACACCCGGCGAGTACGACTTCGGCGAGTACGGCTTCGGCGGCATCTGCAAGGACGCCGTGAACACCATCCTCGAGGCGTGCGATCCGGACATCAACGCCGCGAAGCCGCCACTCGCCAACCCGTAGCGTGCCCACGATCGTGACGAGGCCCGAACACCAGCGACCATCACCTCCGACCGGTCGTGGTGGCCGACCGGCGCCTGCGACGTGGAGCAAGCAGCGCCGCGAGTCCGAGGCCAAGCACGACGGAGGTGGCGGGCGCCTCGGACGGTGTCTGGCAGCAGCCTCCCGCGGAGGTGTCACTGCCATCCGTAGGCATGCCGTCGTCCGGTGGCGCACACGTTTCGGTCTCATCCGTGTCGCTGGGGAACGGCGTATCGGAGATACCGGTCACGACCACCTTGTCGACCTCCCAGCCGCTCGAGGGCGCAAGGGGCACGGGCGCGGACACGAATCGAAGCTGAAACGTCGTCCCGGCGAGCTTGGTGCCGAAGTCGAGCCGCTCCTCGACGAGGACTGGATACCCTTCGCTCCGGCCCGTGAAGGCGCGCCGCCCCACGAGCATACTTCCAAAGTCATCGATGACGTCGTCGTACGGATCGACGCGAGGGTCGCCGGAGTTGACGTCTTGCCAGGTCGCCCCTCCGTCGGTGGTTATCTCGATCACGCCGCCCTCTGCGGGCGACTCGTTGAAGATGGAGAAGTCATGACGGTGGGAGAACGCCACGACAACCGCGGCCCCGGCAGGCACGGTCATGGGTGGAGAAACCAGGCTCGAGGTCGGAGCCATCGACGGATCGATTGCGTGCCATGCGCGATCGCCCGATCCGATGCGCACCTGCTTCCAGGCGTCGCCCTCCGTCGTCCAGACCGAATCCGAGTCGAACGAGTCGGCCGCCGATGCGGCCGGGACGGTATCCACATTCAGGCGAACGGGGAGCGAAACCATCGATGTCGTTGCGCACCCATCGGGGGAGTCGACCTGAACGACGAGCTCCCCGCGCGCGAGCTCGTTGTCAGCGAGGGTGGCACGGACAGTGACCATCCTGGACTCGTGCGGTGCGAGGGTCGCCAGCACCACTGGCTCGCTCGCGATCGCTGCCGCGCTGTCGGCGGCGGCGATCACGCGCACGTTCGTGAGCGGCTCGGTGCCCGTGTTCGTGATCGGCAGCGTGATGGTGAAGGTCTCGCCCGCGTCGAGATTCGGATCGCCATCGCAGTCCTCGGTGCGCTCGATGCTCGGATCACCGGCGGTGACGCGACCGGTGAGGCTCGAGTCATCCCGGACCGCCCCGAAGGTCTCCAGGTAGCGCGGCCCTGACTCCGCGCATGTCCCAAAGCCACGCCCCGCAAACGCACGAGCAGCCACGGCGGCATCGGCGGGATCTGCCGCCGCGATCGCCGCGAGGAGCGCGTCACGGACCTCGGTCGCCGTCCCGCTCGTCGGCGCCAGCATGAGTCCAGCGACCATGTACTGGGCCATCTTCTTGCGCGTGGCTGCGAAGTCGCCGGGGTGAGCCGCTTGGAGCGCTGCGTAGACCTCGAACAGCGCGCTTGCCCAGACGGATCCCGCGTTGTGGATCTGACTGTTCGGTTGGCCATTGTGGCGAATGGGGTGCGTCGTAGGCAACGTCGTGTCGTCACGCATGTGTCCGTAGCGCAGCGCGTTGACCGAGCGCGATGCAGAGTACGGCGTACGGCGGAGTCCGAAGTACGGACTGTTCGCGTCCTGGTTGAATGCGAACGCCCCGAGGGGGTAGGCACCGCCCATGTCATCGCCCTCACGGACCATGAGGAGCATCGCCACCAGATCTCCCCATCCCTCGCTAAGCGCGCCGCAGTATCCGCTGAAGCCGCAGTTCTGGAGGCGATGATGGATGTAGTGGCCGAACTCGTGAGCCACGACGGTCGCGTCGAGACCACCGTCGGTGCGCACCGCAGGACGACGGCGCAAATGCACCGAGACCGCGCCCGTGGCCAACTCGGTCTCGAGCTGGTCGCCCTCCCCCTGACGAATGGACACGCTAGGAATCGTGAGCGGTGTGGTCACAGAGGGATCGCGGGACGGGCGGTCTAGCGGGCCGTCGGCGGCCATGGCCAGCAGCACTCCGCGGGCGCCGGCTTCCTGCGCATGAAGCACTGCTCGTTGTCCCGGGCATTCGAGCTGCCGGACCAGCACGATCTTCCCGCTGACGTCACTCGCGAACGGCTCGCACCCGTCGTTCGGATCCGCGCCACCACCGTCGGTGCCAATGACGATGGACTCTGTCACATCGAAGGTCGTGGGCCCGAACGTATTCGGAAGGCGATGCTCGGGGTATCGCATTGCAGGGGCGATGCTCACGAGGGTGCGATCGACGGCGGCAGGGCTCCAGAGGAACATGTTCATGGTCGGCGACATGCCGTCCGCTGGCGTCGTCATGAAGGCGTTGTCGCTAAAGAAGTTGGCCGCCGCCTGCGCGACGACGACGACCGGGTCGCCAGGAACCCCTCCCCGGCCCAAGTTGTCAGCCTGCCCGTTGCCTGCGGCCTCGGTGAACCCTGCGTCGTACCAGAAGTCGTGCAGGTAGTTCACCGTGTAGAACAACTGGGTCATCACGGCCGACTGTTGGTTCGGGTCGGCCAGTGGGTCCTGCGTCAGGTCGTAGGTGAAATCGAACGTGTTGCCGACGGGCGAGGGACGAAAATCGGGCACGCCGTCGTACTGCACGTCGGCGTACACATCGACGTTGTTGCCCGTGGTCGCGTTCGCGCCGGGTGGTAGCCAAGGATCTGGCGTCGCTTGGCCGGCGGGATGATTGAGGCCATCAACCTCCACGAGGATGGCCTCGCTATCGTCGGGGAACACCTGGTCGGGAACCCCCGACGGATGGGGCGAGAAGTCGTCGAACGGGCTATCTGCCGGTGTGACCTCGCCTGCGGTCGCGAACACCCGATACTGGTGTGCCGCGGCCTGAGTGAGTGACTCGTGCGCGAGCACGGCGCCGTCATGCCCACGCAAGATCGTTCGGTACGCAACCTCGCGGTCACCAGGTAGACGCGAATAAGCGTCGACGATCCACGCGGCCACCAGGGCATCGCCCCTCCTCACCCACATGCGGCGCGCGAGCGAGTCACGCACGACCGCATCAGTCGCGCCGTGGTGCGTGTGCGCGACAGCGCGGGCGATGGCGGAGGCCTCGTTGTCGCGGAACATGGCGGACGAGCGCGGCGTGTCGGTGCCGACGAGCGCGCCGTTGATAGCCACGAGCTCGCCTCCCGACCGCGTCATGACGCGCAGCTCCCCTTCGACCTGGAGTCCGTCGATCTCCATCCCGAGCCGTGTGATCGAGCCCCCTGCCACATTGACCACGCCGAGATCTTTCAGGGCAGGCAAGGCGTCTGCGTCGACGCGCCATGCCGGCGCGAGTCGAGCCACATGGTCACGTGCATGCGCAGCTAGCTTCGTCCCTGCTTGACGTGCCGCTGGCGCCGCGACGAGCAACTGTGGCCGCCCGAGATCGTCGTGCGCGAGCGGGGTCACGCCGAGCATGTACGGGTGACCTGGGTCTGGGGTCCGATCCGTGCAACCTGCGGCGAGCGCCGAGAACAACAGCGCGCGCAACTGGGGAGAGCTGACCATCGTGGCGGCCAGCCCGTGCAACGTAGAGGCCCACCCCGCGCGTGAGCCAAGTGGTCGGCTCTCTTGAGACCGACCGGCTGGACCCACGACAGAAAGGTCGCGATCGCTGGGGTCCCATGAACGCACTGGGTTCCGCCTCAACCCCTGAGCGAGATCCGATGACATGGTGCATCGAGGTTGCTCCAAGGGCACACGCCACCTACGATCGACGAATGCGCGGAGTCTGCTCGCTTCTCGTCCTGGCCGCGAGCGTCGTTTCCCCGGCACCTGCCCGAGCCGACGCGAACGACACGAAGCGCGCCGATGCGCTGGCGAGCGCGCTCACCGGGAAGGCGTCCTACAAGGTCCAGACCGCGCCCGGTGGAGCCCGGTACTTCGTCGAGCCCCCAGGGCCGTGCACGTGTCCGCCGGTGTCCGTGGCGGTGTGCGTGACGACGTTCGACGCCACCTTCGAGCGCGCCAAGCGGCTCCAGGCCGCCGCCGCGAAAACGCCGGTGACGTGCGAGCCCGGTGGGGGTTGCGCACCTGCGCTGAACGTCGTGGTCGTCGAGTGCACCATCGACGACGATCTCGACGCGCTCGGCTTCTACAACGGTGCGGTGCAGCCCGCCGGCCAAGGCAAGCGAGGACAGCCGTTGTTCCAGAGCACCCGCCCCACGGCCCAGCAGCTCGAGCAGACGCTCATGACGTGGGCAGGCGGTGGCTACTCCACGAGCTTCGACTCGAAGACGGCCACGACCTACGCGGATATGGTGGTCGACCTGTGGCCAACCCTCGACGCGAGTCGACGCGGCCTGTTCTTCGAGGCGCTCCTCCACCTCGACTCGAAGCGAGCGACCACGCTCATCAGCCAGCAGAAGGGCCTGACCGACGACGCCGACCTGCTGATCGACATCGCGAACGCGCTCGGGACCCTCCGCTCCGCCGATGCGAACGCCCGGGCGCTCGCGTTGAAGCTGGCCTCCAAGACGAGCGACGACGTCACGCGATCGATCTTCGTGCTCGCCGCCAGCTCCCATGGCGCCACGCTCGCCCAGCTCCGCACCCTGCGGAAGAGCACTCGCCGCGGCGACGCCCGTCGGGCCTGGGTGGCGGCGATGACGAAGGCGAACGGCAAGGCCGAGACCAAGCTGTTCGTATCCTGGTTCGCGCGGCCTCGCGCCGACGATGTGCTCGAGCTCGTGCGCCTGTTTCGCCACGTTGCCCGCCCCGACCTCCTGTCCGCGGTGGTGCCGTGGTTCGAGAAGGCCGACGTCGTGGCTGCCATCGAGGGAGGCTCGACCCTCTCCGGGTCGATCTCGACGAGCTACACGTTCGCCGACGTCGCCACGTCGCTGGTGCTCGAGCTCGAGCCCAGCCTGGTGACCGCGACCGCGAAGCCCCATGCGATGCCGTACTCCGACGCCGTTCGCAGCGCCGTCAAGGCGAGCCTCCTGGCCAAGCGCAAGCCCTGATCACGCCCCCTAGTTGCCGAACGTCAGCTTCCCCATCGCCTCGTACTCCGCGCGCGCCGCCCGCCGCAGATGCGTCGCCCCGATGGCCGTTCCCGCGTGCGCCGCCAGGAACGCCGCGCGCAGCACCGCATTCTTGATGTAGCCACCGCTCATCGCGAACTGCTCCGCCAGCGGCCCGACATCGAGGTCCGCCTCGACCTCGGCCTTCGTCGGCAACAGGGCCTTCCACAGCTGCGCCCGCTGCTCCACCGCCGGCATCGGCACCCGCACGTGCATCGCGAGCCGCCGCATGAATGCCTGATCGATCGCGCTCTCGTGGTTGCTCGTCAGGATCGCCACCCCATCGAACGCCTCCAGCCGCTGCAGCAAATAGTTCGTCTCCAGGTTCGCGTACCGATCGTTGCTGCTCTTCACCGCCGTCCGCTTCCCGAACAGCGAGTCCGCCTCGTCGAACAGCAGCACCGCGTGTCCCGCCTCCGCCGCATCGAACAGCGCTGCGAGCTGCTTCTCCGTCTCCCCGATGTACTTCGACACGATCCGCGACAGGTCCACCTGATACAGGTCCAGCCCCAGCTCCTTCGCCACCAGCCCCGCGATCATCGTCTTGCCCGTGCCCGGCGGCCCCGACAACAGCGCCGCCACGCCCGTCCCCTTCCCCACCGTCTCCCCGAACCCCCAGTCCTCCATCACGCGCCCGCGATGCCGCACGCGCGCCACCAGCTCGATCAACAGCTCGAACTGATCCACCGGCAGCACGAGGTCGTCCCACGTCTGCTTCACCTCGATCCGCGTCGCGACCCCAGCGATCCCCCGCTCGAGCTGGGCCCGCACCGCCGCCTGCACGCTCTCCGCCGTGACAGTCCCCGCACGCACCGCCGCCGCCGCACTCTTCTCGATGAGCCCTGCCGAGATCTTGTACCGCCGCGCACACTCCTTGCTCACCTCGCCGTCGTCGCCGAGCGCCCGCTTCCACACCGCTTCGCGCTCCGCTTCGCTCAGCGCCGGCACCTCGACGCTCACCACCGGCACCGGCGTCGACCAGCTGCACGCCGCGCGCGCCGTCGCCATCACCACGCCATCGCACCCATCGATCAGCTCGCGCTCGAGCCCCCGCATCCGCTCTCCCGCGTCGTCAATGCCCTCGAGCAGCACCGGCGCCGCGAATAGCTTGCTCTCGCGTGCGATCGCCCGCAGCACCCGCGACAGCTCCCCGCCATCCGTCGGCAGCTTCGCGACCTCCACGCGCAGCACCCGCTTTGCCGCCCTGATCAGCATCGCCTCGCGCTCACTCCCCACCGCCCCGATCGCGGTCACCACGGTCGGATCCTTCGCCGCGAAGACCTTGCCGACGCTCTCCGCCACCGGGCCGCCGTCGCCTTCGACGATCGTCGCGACGCCACGCACCACTCGGTCGAGCTCCATCACGCCGCGCGCCAGCTCGATCACCCGATCACTGGCACGAATTGCCCGTCGATGCATACCGACCCCGCGCCCCGCTTCGATCTCGACCAGTGCGGTCGCCTCCATCCGTTCGACCTCGAAGCCGTGGTCGGAGTCACCGAGCAGCAGCTGGAGGGTCTGCAAGCTCAGGGTCGTTGTATTGACGGCGAGGAGCGGCTCGATCCCGCGCGTGGCCTTGGGATCGATCTCCACGCAAGCGAGCAACCACAGCGCATCCATTGCACTGTCGCTCAGCCTGAGTGCGTGCTGCAGTGCGCGCATGGGCGTCTGCTCGGAGCCGACATACGCGTCACATTCGCCGAGAACTTCTTCAGGAGCGGTGACCCGATACCGCTGGGCCCCATCGAGCCAGCACGCTTGACGGCCTTCGTTGATCAGGTTCGCGATCCGTCCCAGTGCCCACTTCCTGCGGTACGTGAACTCGATGCGATGCGGCATGGGCCGAGCCTCGGCCGCATCGAGGCTCGGTTGCGTACCTACTTGCGATACATGCAGCGAAAGCTCCACGTACTGCGAAGTCCACGCACACGGGTCTTCGCAGGATGCCCCCAGCCACCTCGATCCACGTGCGTAACCGCCCGAAATGGCGGCCGTGAGGTCGAGAAGAAATGTTCGGGGCACGTGGTCGCGATCGGATCGACGCACGGCGACACGCATGCTGTTCGTTCCAAATAACAGTCTCGCACTGCCTCCCTGTTGCCGGTACCGAGGTCGTGGACGCCGACCGCCGAGACGCCGTGTTTCGATTCCGCGTCTGGCTTCGGATCGTCCCCCCAGACGTACGTGTGAACCGCCCCCGTCGCCGGATCCCGCCGGGCGGCAAGCTCCCACTCGGCCTCGGTTGGCAACTGCTTGCCGGCCCACTCGCAGTACTCGACCGCCAACTCGTGTCGAACGTGAGGAGGCAGATGTGCGAACCGAGGATCGGTCGGGAATCCACTTCCAGGCGTGATGTCGACACCGGCACCACTGTCGACCGCGCAGGCTCCATTTGGGCCCGAGGGGCACCGGTTCTGCTGCGCGCGCACGAAGTCCCCGAAGCGCGCGCGCGTGACCGGATACTGATCCAGATAGAAGCCCCGGGAGATCGTCACGTGCCGCTCGGGCCCATCGCCGGGAGCATCCGCATGGGCCGGCGCGCCCATCAGCATCGTGCCAGCCGGAACCCAGCACATCGGCGTCGGATCCCGCTCGGGGCGAGGGGCATGCTTTGCATCGCAGTCGACCCTGAACCTCGGTACGGCTGGTTCGCCAGCCTGTACTTCTTGCGCTGGCGCGCTCTGCTTCGGTTGACCGCCCCAGCAGCCGGCCGAGACGGCGAGCACGGCAACGACGAATCGCCAGTCACAGGTCATCGAACAACCCGTACGGTTCGAACACCATCTGTCCTTCGTTGCGCGTCACCCAGTAGCGATGAATGTACGTCGAGTCCGCACCCTTGTTGCTCACGTTGAACTCGATATGCGCGTGCCACGTCCCTCCTTCGAGGGATGTCGTAGTTTTCGTCTGCACGTTGAACGTGCGGCTACCGACTGATAGGGCCCACATGATGTCGGCGCCCGTGCTCATGAGCTTGTCACCCTGAAACTGAAACCACTGGTGGAGCAGCGCTGGGGGAGGATCGTTGATCACGTTCATCGGGTCATCCGGGTCCATCACCTGGCTCGGCGTCGTGATGGGTCCATCCGGTTGCTCGAAGGTCTTCACGGTAACACTCGGTGTCTCTTCCTTCGTCATCGGTGTCAGATCTGTCGTCGGCCCGGAGCTCGAGCTCTCGCCGGCCTCGTGGTCTGCGATATCGACCGAGATGTCGCGGCGCTCCCTGACGTCGGAGCCATCAATGCCGACCTTCACGCTCACCATCCCCGATGGATTTCTGATCTTCGCGATCACGTCACTCACCGAGCGAAACAGCTGCTCTGCGTTTGTCGCGGTGGTGCCATGCGTGAGCTCGCGCTTGACCGCCTCGAGCTCGCCATCCGTCAGCCCCTGGAGCATCAGGCCAAGCGCCATCAGCTGGTCCTCGTCGAGCTTCACGCCCTTCCCACGCTTGATCGACGTGAGCAGCTCGCGTGCGCGCTCCGGCACACGCTCGAGCTTCTCCTGTGCTTCGTCGGAAGACCCGCCCGTCGAGCCGGTGTCGCCGTCCGAACCGCCGGTGCCGCCTTTCTTTCCCTCTCCTTCTTCATTCCCACCACCGCCTGCTTCGCCGGTCGCGATCTGATGAATCGCCTGAACGATCTCGACGATGTCGAAGATCGTCGACACGATGTTCAAGATCGGGATCGCCTTGGCGATGAACTTGCCGAGTCGCTCCGCAACCTCTTGGCCGACCAGCCGCGCGATGCGCTTGCCGGCCTTGCCCTTCACCGCGCCGATCGCGGTCCCGAGCTTCTTCTTGGCTTCCTTGAGCTTGCCGAGCGTTGACCTGAGAAATCCCGACTTTCTCTGTAGCAGTTTAGTGTGCTCGGCGATCTCCCGCTCGATCTTCTCGAGCGCTTCACCACCCGCTCCCTTCGCGACGAGCTCGGCGCGCTTGGACTTCGCAGCTTCGAGGGCTCGCCCGTGGTCGGCCAGCTCGTTCGTGAATCGCTCGGCATCTGCGGCCAGCGCACCGATCTCGGCTTTGCGAGCGACGACGGGCGCCAGCTTCGCCAGCAGCTCGGGCCCGATTGCATACGTGAGGCGCCCATCGACCGTCGCCGTCATGCCATCGGGAAGATCGAGCCAGCTCCCGATATCTCCCACCACCTTGACGCTGATGGCGGCAAGGTCGAATTCGACACCGTCTGCACTGACGCTGGCAGAGGCCCCGGTCACTTCCACCGCGCACTTGAGGTTGTCGATGATCGCGGCGTCCACTTCACCCGACACCATCGACGTCTCCACCTTCGCCGCGAAGTCGTTCAACTTCACCGACATGGTGCTCTCGAGGGTCTTGATCGATCCGGACACGCGATCGTCAAGAGTCTTCCCGTCGACCCCCACGCCAGTCTTCCCGCCCTCGAGAGTTACGACGAACTCCCCGGAAAAATGTCCCTTCTCGGCGAGCTGAATCTTCACCTCGTGCGAGGCGTGACCGATGGGTGCGACGGGCGCGATGGGTGCGGGCGCCGCCGACTGCTCGAACAATCCAGGCGCGGGGATGCGAGCCAATCGAGGCGCTGGTGCCGTTGCAGAAGGCGTTGCCAGCTCAGAGCCAGGCGCAGGAGTTGGAACGAGGGGGTCGCGGGTAGGTTCCGACATGGGTCGCTGCTCGGCCGGGGCGCCCGTGGGTTGCCGAAACTTTCTGCGCAACCACGGCAAGGGGCGGCCGAAGCGCCGGCCCATGCGCAACATCGCGGAAAGCCTCACCGATCGGATGGAGACCCGGAAGCTCGAGCTCGTGGCCGGGGAGTCGGCCATCTGGGAGCCGGTCGAGAGCGACGAGCTGACGTCGGACAGCATCCGCGCGCAACAGGCGGTGACGACCGAGCTGCCCGCCTCGTTCGTGGAGCGGGTCATCGACGTCATCCGGGCGCCCCGGCAGCCGGGCGAGTCGCATGCGATGACCTTCGAGCGGCGCGAGCGCGAGCTGCGGCACCTGTTCGCGGGACTGACGCCGCTCGAAGCGATGGCGTGTCGGAAGCGACTGACTGTCCGGTCGCCGGACGATGCGTTCGCCGCGGCGTTCGCGCGACTGAGCGACGATCGGCGCAGCCGGCTGCACGAGGTGCTGGCCGGTGCGCCGCGGCGCGCGCTGCTGAAGGCGGTTACTTCTTCAACTTCGTCGCGAGGGTGATCATCTCGAGAGCCTGGGCGCGGTAGCCCTCGGCGTCCGTGCCCTTCGAGCCTTCGGCGAGCGAGGCGACCTGCTTCCAGGTGAGGTTGCCCTTGTGGGGCGACTCGCGGAGCAGCATGCCGAAGGCGGACATGGCGGCGACCCAGCGATAATCATCGGTGGTCTTGGCGAGGTCGGCCACCGAGCCCGAGACGGCGCGCGAGAGGAGGGTCGACTTGTCGCCGTCGGGCTTCTTGTAGCGGACCTTGACGGTCAGGAGCTCCTTCGAGGCGGCGGCGTCGGTCTTGGTGGTGCCCTTGGTCTGGTACTTGAGGTCGTCGGTCTTGGCGCCGGGGACGTCCTGGCCGGCGGGGACGAGCTCGTAGATGGCGGTGACGGCGTGGCCCGCGCCGATCTCGCCGGCGTCCTTCTTGTCGTCGTTGAAGTCTTCGTTCCGCATGACGCGGTTCTCGTAGCCGATGAGGCGGTAGCCCGCGATCATGGCCGGGTTGAACTCGACCTGCAGCTTCACGTCCTTGGCGACGGTGACGAGCGTGGCGCCGGCTTCCTTGACGAGGACCTTGCGGGCTTCTTCGATGGTGTCGATGTACGCGTAGTTGCCGTTGCCGCGGTCGGCGAGCTTCTCCATCGTGGAGTCCTTGTAGTTGCCCATGCCGAAGCCGAGGACGGTGAGGAAGACGCCCTTCTCGCGTTTCTCTTCGATGAGGCGGGTCAGGTCACCTTCCGAGGTCGTGCCGACGTTGAAGTCGCCGTCGGTGGCGAGGATGACGCGGTTGATGCCCTTCTTCTTGAAGTTCTTCTCGGCGACCTGGTAGGCGAGCTCGATGCCGGCTGCGCCGTTGGTCGAGCCACCGGCCTCGAGGGAGAACAGCGCCTGGCGGATCGTGTCCTTCTCGCTGCCCTTGGTGGCCTGGAGGGCGAGGCCCGAGGCGCCGGCGTAGACGGCGATCGCGATCGAGTCCTGCGGGCGGAGCGTCTCGATGACGAGGTTCATCGCCTGCTTGAGGAGGGGCAGCTTGTTGGCGTCGGACATGGAGCCCGACACGTCGAGGAGGAAGACGAGGTTGCGCGCCGGGACCTGCGACGCGGCGATGGGGGGCGCAGCGAGACCGATCCGGACGAGCTGATGCTTGGCGTTCCAGGGCGCCGGGCCGACCTCGGTGGTGATCGAGAAGGGCTCGCCCTTCGCCGGGGCCGGGTAGTCGTACTTGAAGTAGTTGATCATCTCCTCGATGCGGATGGCGTCGGGCGGCGGCGTCTTGCCCTCGCGGAGGAAGCGGCGGAGGTTCGAGTAGGACGCGGTATCGACATCGGCGGAGAACGTGGAGAGCGGCGCGGTGGCCGTCGCGTAGAACGGGTTGTCGTCGATCTTCGAGTACGCCTCGGTGTTGTGATTGGGGTCGTTGCCATCGACCACCTGGACCGTCGGCGGCGGCGGAGGCGGAGGCGGCGAGGGAGCCACCGAGGGCGACGGCATGCTGGGCTTCTTGGCCACTCGCTTCGCCGGCGCGATCTCCTTCGAGACCGTCTTGTCCTCGTCCTTCGCTGGCTCGATCTTCGCGGGCACACCGGTCAGCGCGAGGGACACGGTGGCCGCGGTGCCGGTGCCGACCTTCGCCTTGGCCGACTTCGCCTTGAAGCCGGTGGCCTTTGCCATCACCGTGCAGGTGCCCGCGGGCAGGTTGGCGAGCGAGGCGTGCCCCGAGGCGTCCGTGGTGGCGGTGCGGGTCTTCGCGCCGCAGGTGACAGTGATCGAGGCGCCCGCGATGGGCGTACCGCCACCGGTCACATCGATCTCGAGGGTGCCAAGCGCGTCGGCGAACGCCACGGCGGAGAACCCGGTCACGAGGAGGAGCAGGAGAAACAGATCGACGAGGCGTCTGCGCATCTGGCTGAGAAACGCACCACCGGACGGGCCGATCTATCGAGATAGTCGGCGGATTCGCCACCTGTAGGCGCTCGGCGTAGGATGACGCCCTGATGGCCGGGGACGACGACGACGGCGCCACCGTCGCGGACCAACCTCCCGCAACTCCTGGGAGTGCGGGGACCGAGCCCATCACGGAAGCACCGGCCACGATCCCGCTCACCCCGAGCTTGCCCACCGGTCAGCCCCCACCGTGGCCGCCCCCCGAGTTCAAGGCGGCGCTCGCGGATCGCGAGGCGGTCGCGACCCAGCCGGGGATGGGGACGATGGCGTCGCTCACTACCGCCGCGGACGCCCTGCGCGATGAGGAGATCGACCGGACCCGGCTGTTCATTCGCTACGGCTGGGTGATCAGCGTCGCGGCCATCGCGGTTACGCCGCTGTTCAAGGCGTCACTCCTCATGACGATCATCTTCGTCACGGGCCTGCTCTTGGGCATCGTGCTGTCGGCGTGGTTCCACCAGCAGTTCAAGGATCCGGCCAAGTACAACGACGCGCGCCTTGCGATGCTCACCGTCATCTGCGTCGTGAACGGACACTTCACGGTGCTCTATTACGGCGTGTTCACCGCGTGCCCCGGCATCGTGGTGATCGGCATCCACTTCTTCGCACGCACCGAGTTGCAACGCCTCGCGCGCGGGGCCATGGCGAGCGCCATCACCTGCTACGTGCTCGTGTCAGCCCCGATCGTGTTCGGGGTCGTCGAGGATCCGGGCGTGTTCGCGAGCGACTACCCGGGCACGATCGGGACGCGCCTCGCTGGCGCGCTGTTCGTGCTCGGCGTCTACGTGCTCGCGTACACCACGGCCCGGGCGTTCCGCGAAGCGTCGCTGAAGTCCATCGAACAGCTTCGCCGCGCCACGCGCCTCGCCTCGCAGCGCCAGGCCCTCCTCGACGAGCTGCGCGTCGACCTCGAGCGCGCCCTGCGCATCGGCTCGCCGGGCCGGCACACCGACCAGATCGTCGGCGAGCATCAGCTCGGCGTACTCCTCGGGCGCGGCGCCATGGGCGAGGTCTACGAGGCCGTGCATCGCGGCACCGGCGAGCCCGCGGCGGTGAAGCTCTTGCGTCGCGAGCTCCTCACCGACCCGACGCACCTCGCGCGGTTCTTGCGCGAAGTGAAGACGAGTAGCGCGATCGACTCGCCGCACATCGTCAAGGTCATCGAGACGTCGACGCCCGATGCGGCCCTGCCCTATCTCGCGATGGAGCGTCTGCGGGGCACCACCCTCGCCGAGCAGCTCCGCAAGGAGCCGCGGCTGTCTGCCCGCGCCGTCGCGGATCTGGTCCGGCAGGTCGGCGCTGGTATCGATGCGGCGAGTGCAGCGAAGATCGTGCATCGCGATCTGAAGCCGCAGAATCTGATGCTCGTCGCCGGCCCACCCCCGCTGTGGAAGATCCTCGACTTCGGCGTCGCCACCCTCGCCGAGGAGAACAGCGGCACGCTCACGCAAGGCGGCGTCGTCGGTACGCCGAGCTACATGGCGCCCGAGCAGGCGAAGGGCGAGCGCGTCGACAGCCGCGCGGATCTGTATGCCCTCGCCGTGATCGCGTACCGCGCGCTCACCGGCCGCTTGCCGTTCGAGGCCGGCGACACGCCGGGGTTGCTCTATGCCGTCGTCCACACCATGGCCGCGCGCCCCGGTGCGCTTCTCGAATTGCCGGCGGACCTGGACCGCTGGTTCGCCATCGCGATCGCCAAGGATCCCGAGGCGCGCTTCGCCACCGGCGCGCAGCAAGCCAGCGCTCTCGACGACGCGATCCAGGACTCCCTCTCCCCGAACTTCCGGCGCCACGCCGACGCGCTGATCCGCAAGCATCCGTGGAGCCTCGTCTGATGGACCACACGCCCCTCCCGCGCGTGACCGAGCCCGCCCCGACGACGTTCACGTCGCCGGCCGATGCGCTGCGCAACGAGGAGGTCGCGCGGACGCGAACGTTCATCCAGCTCGCGTGGGCCGCCGCGGTCGGCGTCCTGCTCGCGCTCGTCGTGTTGCCGGGGGATCGTCGAATCGCGCTCGCCCTCGCGATCGGCACGGCCATCGCCATCGTCGGCAGCTTCGGCGTCTACGTCCGGCTGCGCACGCCGTCGAAGTTCGACCCCAAGCACCTCAACATCCTCGCGTTCGTGACCGTGATCGTCACGCAGATCGGCATCCTCTACGTCGGCACGTTCTCCGCGGCGTCGATCATCGTTGCCCTCGGCGTGTACTTCTTCTGCCGGACCGAGTCCTTCGCCAGTGCCGTCGGTGTCTACATCGTGGCCGCTGGCTCCCACGGCTTGCTCTCGACGCTCGTCGTCTTCGATGTGCTCCCCGACACCGGCTTCTACCGCGTCGGTGATAGCTGCCCCTTCGGCGCCCAGATCGTCGCCCTGCTCAGCATCCAGCAGATGTACGCGATGTGCTTCTTCCTCGCGCGCGGCACGCGCCGTACCTCGATCACCGCCCTCGAGAAGCTCCAGCGCGCCACGCGCCTCGCCGCCCAGCGCGACTTGCAGGTGGCCGAGTTGCGCCGGGACCTCGACAAGGCGCTCCAGATCGGCGGCCCCGGTCGCTTCAGCGGTCACGTCGTGGGCTCGTGGGAGCTCGGTCCGGTGCTTGGACGCGGCGCCATGGGCGAGGTCTACGAGGCGAAGCACGCCTCCACGGGTGCCGAGGGCGCGGTGAAGCTCCTGCGCCGCGAGCTCCTCGGCGACTCCCAGCACGTCGAGCGCTTCTTCCGCGAGGTGCGCACCGCCGGCGCGATCGACTCGCCGCACGTCGTGCAGGTCCTCGACTCGTCGGCCCCGACGGATCAGCTGCCGTTCCTCGCCATGGAGCGCCTCCGCGGCCAGACCCTCGGCGAGATTCTCCGCGCAGGCGGCCTCACCGGCGCCTCGCTCGCGCAGCTCGTGCAGCAGGTCGGCAGTGCCCTCGAGCGCGCCCGCCTCGCCGGCGTCGTGCACCGCGATCTCAAGCCGCACAACATCTTCCGCACCGAGGACGGCGTCTGGAAGGTCGTCGACTTCGGGGTCGCCGTGCACGCCGACAACAGCGGCACGCTCACCCAGGGTGGCGTCATCGGCACGCCCGCCTACATGGCCCCGGAGCAGGCCAAGGGCGAGCTCGTCGATCACCGCGCCGACACCTACGCGCTCGGCGCCGTCATCTACCGCTGCCTCACCGGCCGCGTGCCCTTCACGGCCAAGGACACGCCCGCGCTCCTCTACGCCGTCGTGCACCTGATGCCGTTGCGCCCGTCCGCGCTCGGCGCCGTGTCACCCCACATGGAGGCCTTCCTCGCCGTGGCCATGGCGAAGGTCCGTGACGATCGCTTCCAGACGGCGGGCCAGCTCGCCGCCGCGTTCGCCGCCGCCCATCGCAACGCCCTGCCGCAGGATCTCCTCGATCGCGCGACCCGCCTGTTGCGCGAGCATTCGTGGGTCGAGCCCGATCGCGAGCCCCCACGGCGCCCGAGCAAGCAGCTGGTGCAGTAGACGCCGAGTAGATCGAGCGATCGCGACCTGCCCGCGGTCTAGCAGGTGATGCACCATGCGGGTATGGCCGCCGGATACTCGGGAACGCCCCTGCCCCAGAAGCTGGGCATCAAGGATAGGAGCAAGGTCGTGGTCGTCGGCGCGCCCGCGGGGTTCGACCTCGGTGTGCCCGTCGGCACGTCGGGCAAGAACGTGAACGTGCTCGTCGCGTTCGTGAAGCGGCGCGCCGTGCTCGCAGACAAGCTCAGCAGGTGGCGGGCGCAGATCGCGCAGGACGGCGGCCTGTGGATCGCGTGGCCGAAGCAGACCTCGGGCGTCACGACAGACATCACCGAGGACACCATTCGCGCGGTCGCGCTGCCAACGGGCCTGGTCGACAACAAGGTCTGCGCGATCGACGACACCTGGTCGGGGCTCCGCCTCGTCATTCGCAAAGAGCTCCGGGCATGACGTACTTCTTCGACGCCAACTACCGCGAGGTCGCCACGCTCCGTGACGGCACCACGTGCGAGCTGCGCCTCGTGACGCCCGCCGATCGCGACCTGCTGCGCACCGGCTTCGAGCGGCTCAGCCAGGAGTCGCGCTACGCCCGCTTCCTCGGTTCCAAGTCTTCTCTCTCCGAGGACGAGCTGACGTATCTGACCGAGGTCGATCAGATGAGCCACTTCGCCCTCGGCGCCACGCGCGACGGCGTCGGCCTCGGCATCGCGCGCTTCATCCGGTTGCCGGACGAACCCACCATCGCCGAAGCTGCCGTCGCGGTCGCCGACGAAGCGCACGGCCGCGGCCTCGGCAAGCTCCTCTTCCTGCGCATCTGCGCCGCCGCCGCCGAGCGTGGCCTCGAGCGCTTCCGCTGCGAGGTCCTCGGCTCCAACACCAAGATGAAGGAGCTCGTCGACGCGATCACACCCGACCGCACGGTCCACGCGGGCGGCGGCATCATGTCGATCGAGCTGGCCATCCCCGGCGTCGAGCCTGCGGCGCCCCACGCCGCGGACCCCGGCCCCCTCGGCCCGATGTACAGCCTCTTCCGCGCCGCCGCCGAGAACGCAGTCGAGTGGACCGACGCAGTGCGCCGCCTCTGGCGCCGCTAGTCCCAGCCCCTCCTCCGATCGAATCCCCCGGTATACGAGTCCGGCCCCCGCCTCCCCCGGTGATCACCCCGATCGATCGCCGAAGTTCTGGAGATCGCGATCGTCCGATCGTGGCACGGAGGCTGCTGTTACCTCTGGTCGTCGCAACCCGAGCCCCGAGGAACTCACCATGCCTTCGCCCACCGACTTCCAGACGATCGACCCGACGGCCATGACCAACGTTCAGGGCGGCGCGAGCCGCAGCGGCTCGTCGTCCTCGTCCGGCGACGATCAGCTCATGTCGGCCCTCGGCAGCATCCAGGAGTCCCTGTCGGCGCTCGCGTCGTCGAAGGGCAGCGGCGGCGGCCTGCGCATGCAGGACATGATGATGTTCATGGTCGCCCTCAACTCGGGTGGCAGCCAGCCCCAGGCCGCGGCCCAGCCGGCCCAGCCCAAGGCCTGGAACTACGACAACGGCGTCTGGACCCCGACCTACTGACCTGCGACGTTGCGCGTTGTCGCGGCCCGTCGCCGCCTCCGCGCTACGTGCCTCGGATCACGCATCCGGCCGGTCGCCCGTGTGCCCCTCCGCACGGTCTCGCTGACCACGGATCCCCTCGTTACAACTACATTTTTGCCGACTCGTCACACGGGCGTGAACGACCGGTGAAATGAGGTGGACCTCGGCCCCCGGGCCGTGTTTGAGTCCCCCTCCGGCAACCCGGCTCAACCCTTACGAGGACTCACATGAAGAAGATTGGCGCAACCCTCTTTGCCGTCTCCGCGATTTTCGCGGGTGCCTGCGGCGACGACTCCGGCTCGGATGACAACAACAACGACGCGGACGCGGACAACAATGACAACGACGCCGATGCGGACGACAACGATGACATCGTTATCCCCGACGCGAGCAGTGACGATGTCGACGCGCCCATCGATGGTCCGACGCTCCCCGCGGGTTGCGACTGGGCTGAGCTGAATGACGTCGGCAACGGCGCGAATGCCGCTGGCGCCTGGGAGCTTACCCAGGCGAGCGTGACGGCCTCGTACACGGCATGTGGCACGTTCAACAACGGCCACTTCGAGCCTGCCGAGGAGCCCGGCGACCTCGGCGTTGTCGACCAGGATGCCTACCAGGTGTCGCTGGCCGCGACGGGCAACATCTACCTCTCGCTGTCCGGTACCGGCCTCGAGACGGCTCCGAACGCCCAGTTCGCCGTGTTCGACCTCGCGAGCGGTGACGCGGTAACGTTCGGCCTGTTCCTGAACGAACACGCGTCCGCCGCGGCCCTTTCCGTGCCGGCTGGTGACTATCTCCTCCTCGCCGGCGTCTATGACACCGCCGATGCGCCCGGCACCTCGACGTACAAGCTCCGGATCACTGTCGAGGCCGACGCGGCGACCTGCCCCGCAGGCGCTGGTGCTGCGACTCTCACGGAAACCGACGGTGCCAACAACACGGGTAACGACACGTTCAGCATTGCCGCTGATGGCACGATTACCCTCACGCCGGGGGCCGACGCTCCCAATACAGTCACTGCTGCTATCGCAGCCGGTGCCAACGCAAAGATCGCCGGAACCGCTGCGACGCAGAACGCGATCACGACCGACACGTACTACGACATCGATACCTACGAGTTCACCACCGGTCCGGCGGTGAACGAGGGTCGCGTGCGGCTCGATTGGGGCACGACGGCTCCCCCGGCTGACCTCGACATGTACGTGTACGAGAAGGCCGGCGCCGCGGTGCCGACCACGCTTGTTGCGTTCGATACGTACATCTCGGGGCAGCCCGAGTACGGTACGGCCGGTCTCAAGCCAAACACGACGTACCAGGTGATCATCGGCGGCTATATGCCTGACATCGCGGCTCCTGACGCTGCGGCGGACGGGTTCCCGCGTGACTACACGGTTCAGGTTTGCGCGTCGACGTTCACCGCTCCCTAGCCAGAACGTAACCTGGTCCGATAGAGAGAGCCCCGCTTCGTCGGGGCTCTCCCCATTTTCGGCTCCCGTTCAGAGAGTCGGCGGCGACCTTGGCACTTCGGCTATCGCTTGGGCATGGTCTGCACTAGCAAGAACGGTGAAGACGAAGGTCCCGGAACAAGGTCAGCCTCACCGAACGTTGACGAAGAGAGGCGGAGCGAACTCGGGAGACGCCACCGTCACATTCAGCGCAGGAGTGACACCAGCGGGCGTGTACACCTGGAAGATTCCGACGCTTCCGCCCCCGCCAGCAGGGCCGCCCGCAGTGGGCAGCTGACTACCGCCGCGTGTCCCGTGACCGGGGCTTGCCATAGCGGAGCCACCCGCACCGCCTCGGCCTTGCACACTCGCGGGTACAGGCGACGTCACCGATGCTTGCGAACGCACACCGTCAAGACCGTCCTGGCCTGGAGTCACGTTACCTGTCGTGAGCCCCTCGGAGAACCACCCGTTTCCGCCGCTTCCCCCATTTGCGAAGAACTGGCCGAGAGTCGACACGCCCATCCCTTGCACGACGAGGTGGCCACCTGAACCGCCGCCACCGCCGCCAACAATGTTATCGACGGAGGGTCGTCCATCCCTGTCCCTCCCTCCGAGGCCGCCGCCGCCACCAGCATCGACGATGCCCGAGACCACGACAGGTCCGCGACATGCCACCAAAATGGCTCCCCCTCCTCCTCCACCTGGCGCTGCTTGGACGCCAGGGTCTTGCCGTCGCCCGGTTCCAGCAAGAAACGTTATGACGGACTGCGGATCGTAGGCAGGGCCGCCGTTCATGGCACCGCCGTCGACAGTCGAGCTAGCGCCATTTCCACCGCGGCCTCCGAGCCCGCCACCGCCACCGCCGCCAGACCCAGTTCCTTCTCCAACTGTCCACTCTGGGACCGCTCCGCCTGGGCCACTGCTGCGTGCATCGGCGCTGATGTCGAGTTCACCTTCCAGCAGCAGGCTCGAGTCGGCCACGAGTGCCAGTGCACGGGCGCCGGTCACCTTTGCGATCACCCCGGTGGGAATCGAGATCGTTGCCGCGCGCACGACGCAGATCTCGGGTCCATCGACCTGCGTAACGATGCCACCCGTGCACTGGCTGTCGATGTTGGTGTCGAACGGACCGAAGTCGACGTGGCCCGTCGCCGGCATATCGCAGATGTCGGGCAGGTACTTCGGCTCGAGGTACGCGCAGTGCGGCTCGGGATCGGAGACGCACGAGACGTCGCACGCCTCGACGGAGAGGACGCCGTCGGCGTTGCAGCGCTTCACCACGTCGCCGTCGCACTCGACGGTATTCGCGATGCACGCCTCCTCGACGATGATCTCGTCGATGCAGCCGCCCATCGCCTCGTCGCAGCCGTTGGCGCAGGGGCTGATGTTGATGTCGTTGCCGGTCGCGTTGCAGTAGTACGCCTCGGTCGCGGTGTGGCAGGCCACGAGCTCGCTGGGCGTACAGGAGATGGCGATGCACGCGTTCTCCGTCCCTTCGAGGAAGCCGTCCTTGTCGCAGAACGGCAGGGTCTCGTCCTGGCAGTAGTCGTCCGCGCAGGTCGCGTTATTGGGTTTCGTGCAGCCCGCCAGGAGCGCGGCCGCGAGGAGAGAGAGAGCGTTGAGCTTCACCATGGCGCCACCATTCGCCCGATGGTCCCATGGGTTGCTATGAAAGTTTAGCCGGCTACTTCACCCCTGCGGGGTGACTCAGCGTGGGCGGAGCAGGCGGCCGAGGCCGAAGCGGACGGGGCTCAGCTCCTTCATCATTTCGCGGGCCTGGGCATGCGAGGGCGCGAGGCGGAGGACCCACTCGAGCTGCTCGATGCCCCCAGCACGGTCGCCGGCTTCGAGGCGCTCCCGGGCACGGGCGTAGGCCAGGTTCGCGCGGAAGTCCTTGTTCCGGGGGTCGGAGCAGGCAAGGACGTTCCAGCGATCCCGTGCCAGGGCCCACTGCCGGTCGGCGGTGGCGCGCTCGGCCTGGGCGCGCAGAGTGTCGGCGCATACCTCCATGGCGCTCCAGTGGACGGCAGGCACGCAAAGGTCACGAGATTTTTGGGGCTCAGTACTTTGCGATGCCGGTGCGCTGCGCGTTGCCGCCCCAGGTCGGCCAGCCGGTGACGGACTTGTCCTTGGTGTTGATGGCGATGAGCTTGCCGTCGTCCGTGCCGACGTAGATCCAGCCGCTGTCGACGACGGGCTGGGAGCGGACGGGGCTGGCGACGTCCCAGGTCTTCAGGGTCTTGCCGGAGGCCTCGTCGAGACGGACGACCTTGCCCTCGAGGGTGCCGAACATGATGGAGTTACCGGCGGCGAGGGGGGCGGTACCGAGGAAGCCACCCTCCGCGGCGAGGTTGCCAGAGAGCTTGTAGGTCCAGAGGGTGGCGCCCGTCTCGGCATCGGTCGCGATGACCTCGTCGCCCATGGTGTTCACGCTGCGATCGCGGAGCTTCAGGATGCGCGAGCCCTGGAAGCTCTGCATCGAGGAGACGCTCGTGACGCCGACGTTGCTGAAGGCCGCGCTGGCGTTCGCGGCGACGGGGGCGCCCCCGGAGAAGCCGTTCGCGGAGTCCTCGGCGGCGGCCTTCTGCGCGTGCCCGCTCGACGACTGCACGGCCGAGTCGATGTAGTCGGCGTCGCGCTTGTTCGACTCGTACTTGGTCTGCGGCTCGTTGTGGTCGGTGCGGATGATCGACTCGGTGGCCTTGCGGCGGCCATCGGCGGCCGGAGCCGCGACGCCACGCTTCGTGTAGTACATCTGCTCGACGCCGGCGCTGTCGAACTGCACGACGGGTGCGCTGGTGGCCGCCGCGCGCATGGCGTAGCGGATCTTGCCGGTGGCCTGCTCGAGCTTGATGACGGTGCCGGCGAACGTGTTGACGTAGACGAACTCGCCGACGGCGACGGGCGCGGACATGACGTCGCTGTCGAGCCAGATCTGCCACAGGATCTTCCCGGACTTCAGATCGAAGGCGGCGAGGGCGTGGCTCGCGGTGGGCGGCTTCTCCTTGCCGTCGGAGGTGGACATGGCCGGGTACGACGCGAAGACGCGATCGCCGGCGATCGTCGGCGCGCTCGTGAGCGGGTCGCCAAGATAGAAGGACCAGAGTTCCTTGCCCGTCTCGGCGGCGATCGCGAAGATGGTGCAGGACTCCGTCGAGACGACGCAGACGCCACGCTCGCACGCCGGGCTCGAAGGCCCGTCGTCGTGGAGGTCGAGGGCCCAGATCGAGTCGCCCGTGACCTTGTCGAAGGCGTAGAGCTGCTCGCTCTTGAAGCCGCCCGAGACGATCACCGCGCGCTCGTAGACCGTCGGCGTGGTGATGGTCGCGTGGCTCTCGAACTGCACCTGGAAGCCGTCGGCGGTGCGCGTCGCCTTCGGGGCCGCACGCGGGGTGGGGTGTCCCTTCTGGAACTCCGTCGGGGGGCGGCCGTACTTGGCGCTGTTCATCTCCTCGACCTCGGCGGTCACGATCTCGCCCTGCGGCGCCTCGGTGCCGGTGGTGACCGTCCCCGGCTTCGGAACCACCGCCTTCTGTTTCGGCGTGTTCCCGCTGCACCCCATCGCCATCACCAAGATCGCTGCAACCCGGACCTGCATGGTTCCTCCTTTCGACGAACAGGCTGGGAACGCACGGCCTCGTACTCGGATCTACCCGCGCACCCCATCGGGCGAGGAGACACTCCGACGGGGTGCGCCGTTGCTCGGGTGGCTCGTCCTTTACCTACCCCTTACGTGCGCGCCAACGGACTTGAAGATTTGTCGCAACCCGCGCCGAGGAAGGCCGAGGCACGCACGTATGGCACCAGAAGCGAAGGTGAAGAAGCCAGCTACGCGAGACGAGCCAGACCGTGACACCGGCGTGAGGAAGCAGCCGACCGGGACCGGCAAAGGAACCGCGGTCGCGGTCATCGATGCATCCGAGGCCGCCGCTCGACTGGTGCAGATGATCGGAGCTGAAGCGATGTCGGGCCTCAAGGCCTCGAAGACCGTGGTCGGGATCGCCGGGTCGAAGGTCTCCCAGCTCGTCGAGCAGCTGGCCCGCGACGAGAAGGTTCAATGGGAGCCGCTCGGCGACTCGCTCGCCGCGATGTACGGGGCGCTCCAGTTGCTCGACGGCCGGCTGCGCAAGCAGAAGCTCGGCGTGGTCGCCGACGAGGTCGACGCCAGCATCACGCTCCTCGCGGCCCGGATGCCGTCGAAGGCAGCGGAGCGAATGCGGTCCGCGACCCCGAACAAGGACGCGACCTTCGATACCGGCGGGAACGAACAGAAGCTCGAGCTGGTGGCCTTCGAGTTGTCTGCGCTCAAGTCGAGCGCCGCGGCCGCACGGGCGACGGCGAGCGCGAACAATCGCGACGAGATCATCGCCGCGTGCGTGTCGCTGGCCGCCTCCATGCAGGCAACGACGAGCCAGCTCGTGGCCGTCGGCGACCGCAAGTCGCGGACTCGGCTGAAGCCCCACGTCGAGGCCATCAGCGTCGAGCTCGATGCCATCGCGGAGTGGATGGCCATGTCCCCCCGCATGCCGTGGCATGCCACGCTCGCCGCGACCTTCGATGCTGAGAACCGTCTGCGGGCGGCGCAAGGTCTCGTGACACGACCGCGTCCGTACTCGGGCACCGTCGACCCGGCGCGCGCCCTCGAAATCGTACGGGCTGCGCCGACGAAGAAACAGGACGGAGCGACCACGAGTGCCACGCCCGAGCAGGCCGTCGCCAAGATCGCGATCGGCATGAATGCCATCTACGACAAGCGCCTGAAGGCCATCGACGAGCTCGGCGGGAACCTCCAAGACCCTCCACCGCCCGAGGACGCGTCGGCCGCGATGATCGTGATGAAGACTCTGGGGCAGCTGACGCTCTCGTACGTGGCCGGCGCGCTGGGAACGCTGGTGGGAGGCATCGCGCAGAAGGCGCTCGATGGCCGCGCCGCTCGCCATGGACTGTCCGAGCGGGCCATCGCCGCGCTCACGGACGAAGAGCGCGCCCTGATCACGGACGCCGGGCTCGCAAAGGGGGCCCTCGTCCGCGCCGCGGTGGCGGGCGGCGCGAGCGAGGCCATGCAGACCCTCGTACTCAATTCGTTCGATGGCATCACCAGCTCGTTCACCGACGCGGGGACGCTGTCGAGCAAGCCCGCGTCTGCCTTCATGCAGATCCAGCGCGACCTCGTCTCCGACGAAGGGCTCGCGATGCAGCTGAAGCTCGTGGACCTCATGCCCGCCCTCTTGCAGGCGGACCTCGAGGGCCTGAACGAGCTCGCGGACGAGCTCGTCTCGAAGGTGGCCACGTCTGCCCGTGGAGTGCAGTACGGCAAGACCCTGGTCGAGTGGCAGAACTTCAAGGCGACCACGAACGCGGGCTACGCCGACAAGCCCTTCCTCGGGACTGGCAAGGGCGATCCCGAGCGCAGCCGCCGCGATGCGCGCGTCGACCGCGCGGGGATCGCGGGCGTCCTCGAAGTGCAAGGCTTCGCGAGCAGCGATCCCGCGCAGCTCGACGACGTCGCGTTCACCTCGTTCAAGCTGATCGACGCCGAGCACGCCACGCTCAGCTACCTGCGGCAAAATACGCTCCCTCTTGCCGAGCTCGCGCTGAATCAGCGGTTCGAGCTCGGGTTCGTGCCCGGCAAGGAACGGGTGTCGTTCGGGTTCGGGCCCGACCTCGGCTTTCAGGCCAGCCTGATGAGCGAGCGGACCCGGCTCTGCCTCGCCATCCTCGCGTCCGGACAGGTCATCAATGGTTCGAGCATCGGAGGCGGCTTGTCAGGGGAGTTCGATGACGTCGCCGCCGAGCGGATCGAAGCGGTTGCGAACCGGTTCCGCGCGTTGCTCCGGAACAAGTCAACTGCGAACCTCTAGTCATGAGGCACGGACAATCCGCCTTGCTCGCCGCGGTCCTGGCTATGTCTGCGGCTTGTCGCGCCGACAGCCCGATGACGACGACGTACTTCGCGAACGACTCCGGCGTCGAGGATGCGCTCCGCCCTTTCTGCTACATGGCCCGCAGTCCTGTCTGGTTTTTGAACGACTCGTTGCCGCGGTCGAGAATGAGCACCCAATTCATCCTCTGCCAGCGCTTCGCGGGGCGCGACGATGAGCTCTGGGTGGAGCTTCAGGCGACGGTCGACGGAAGGTGGCGAAACGTCTGCGCGATCCGGTTCGGGCCGGTGCGAGGCGGAGCCATCCCACCCGAGCTCATTGGAGCGGTGGCCAGCGACCCCGCGATCGGAAGCCAACTCGCAGCAGCCGTCTCGACCCAGCCTAAGAAGCAGCTGTGGCAGACGACCGTTCAAGGAATACGAGTAATCCGGAGAGAAAACAGCGGGTTTTCCTATGTCGCCCTCGAGGGTTGCGAGGTAGCGCCAGCGGAGCCGTCCGGATATTGAGCAACCCGCGGCGGGGCGGGCCGACGAACGGTCCATGCCAAGCGTCAAGTTGCCCGATTTCGACTCGTGGATGGAACTCGTCGACCTCGCCGTCGACCTCGCCTGCAGGCGTGCGTCGGGGGACGCCGAGGCGACGATGCCTGACTTCTCTCCCCCCGCCAACGGACCGTTCGCAGGCTTGGCCCTGGACCCCACCGACGAGCTCGTCCTCTGCGTGCTCGTCGCGCATCAGGTGGACCGCCGGATCGCCCAGCGCCTTGAGAGCCTCTCCGGCGAGCTCGAGCTGACCGTGGGCGCGCTCGCCGATGTCGCGTACGGCTGCACACGCACGGGCCTCGCCCGTGGGCTCCATCCGACCGCACCACTGTTCTACCGCCGGCTGCTCGAGACTCCCGACGACGACGGACGAACCAGCGTCACCCGGCGACGCGTGAGGCTCGCGGATCGCGTCCTCGCGGTCGCGCTCGGGCGAGACCTGGAGCTGCATGACGAGCACCTCGCCCTCCCCACGGCGCTCGATCCCGCGACGCTCACCGTCCCTCCCGGTGCACTCGCCGAGGTCCGCGCGGCGTTCGACGCGTGTGGAGCGCGCGGCATCGTCGTCGTTGCGGGCGTGCGTGGCCGCGGCCGGCGGACCGTGTTGGGCGCGGTCGCGGCCGAGAAGGGACATCGAGTCCTGGAGGTCGATTCACGCAAGCTCTCGCCGGATCCGGTGCTGCTGCGGCACCAACTCGGCGCTGTGGTGCGCGAATGCCACCTGCTGGGTGCCGTCCCCATGCTCTGCGACCTCGATGCGATGCCATCGCGCGAGCATGACGTGCTCGGCATCATCGAAACGGAGCTCGTGCGTCGAGTCGAGCGACCCATCTTGCTCACGATGTCGTCCCCACGCGTCTCCCTCCGGTGGGACCGACCGGTCGTCGTCGTGGAGCTACCATCGGTGACGGCCAATCAACGCGCGGATTTGTGGCACCGCGAGCTGGGGCTGAGCTCGCTCGCCGCCGCCCATGCCGTGGCCGAGCAATACCCGCTTGCACCGGCCGTGATCGTGGAGACGGCCGCGTCGATCCGCTCGATGCAGCGAGGCGGCTCGGTCACATCCTCGGACCTCTCCGGGGCGGTGCGCGCGGTGGTGAGCGAGAAGCTGGGGACCTTCGCGACGCGCGTCGACACCGGCCACCGTCTCGAGGATCTAGTGCTCGACCCTCATGTCGCCGAGCAGGCGCAAGAGCTGATCATGCGCGTCGTGCACCGTACGCGCGTTCACGAGTCATGGGGGTTCTCCAAGAAGGTCGGGAAGGGTCTCGGCATCGCGGCCATGTTCTCCGGACCGCCTGGCACTGGTAAGACCATGCTCGCGCACGTGATCGCGAACGAGCTCGCGCTCGATCTCTACCAGGTAGATCTCTCGAAGATCGTGTCACGGTACATTGGCGAGACCGAACAGCGTCTCGCTGACCTGTTCGACGCCGCAGAATCCGGGCAGGTAGCGCTCCTCTTCGACGAGGCCGACTCGCTCTTTGGCAAGCGCACCGAGGTGAAGTCGAGCAACGACCGCTATGCGAATCAGGAGACGAACTACCTGTTGCAACGCCTCGAGACGTTCACCGGCGTCTGCATGCTCACGACGAATCACGACACCCAGGTCGACCCTGCCTTCAAGCGCCGCCTCGCCAGCCTGATCCGCTTCGAGCACTCGGACGAAGAGAGCCGGTGCCGAGTGTGGAAGCAGGCGCTGCCCGCAACTGCACCGCGCGGAAAGAACCTTGATTTCGCGAGCCTCGCGCGGCGGTTCCCGATGGACCCTGGACACATTCGCAACGCGGCGATGCGCGCCGCGTTCCTCGCCGCGGCTGCCGCTTCGCCCATCACACAGTCCCACCTCGTGAGAGCAGCCCTGATGGAGTGTGAGTCGACGGGGCGGTTGTGTGCCGCGTAACGTCGGTGGCCGCGACAGCCGACTGCTTAGTTAGACCACTTCGAGCCAGAGCTCGTTACGCCGCAGGAACGGCAGTGTCGTCCGTCCGTCGTAGCCGGCGAACACCACGCTGCCACGTCCCCCGAGTCCCGCATCGACCACGCCGGCGAGCAGTGCCCGCTCGTGCTCGCCGATGTTGGCTCCGGTGAAGCGACCGCGGAACGCCAGCACGGCGATCTGGCGGGACGGCGTGACGCGAAGCTCGATGCGTGGATCGTCGGGCGTGGGCAACGTCCCGAGCGCGCGGCCCGGCGGCATCACGAACGTCATCATGTAGCGGCCGGCATGCATCTCCGTCAGCACGGGCGCCGTCATCGGCAGCTCGGTGTGCTGTGCGTTCGCGCCGAACACGTAGCAGGCGAGGCGACCGAAGCCCGCATCGAGGGCGTCCTCGATGTGCGGTGCATCGACCTCCGTACGCGCCTCGACGAGATCGGGATACGACCGAAGCTCGATGTCGCCGATGCGGCCCAGCACGCTGTACGCGGGCGCGGCCGTGAACCAGCGCGCCATTTGCCACCGCAGCGCACCGAGCGCGAGCGCCGCACCTGCGCCCGCCAGGATGCCACGACCGATGCTGCGCTCTCCTCGCCCCGCGGCGAGGATGCCCACTCCGATAGGGACGCCGATCGCAGCGGCCGACAGCGCGTGCTTTCTCCACGCGGTCGCGAACTTCGGCGGCGTGACCACCTCGGCGCCCGGTACGCGTTCGAGGGCGGTCTCCTCTTGCAGCACGATCTCCATGGCGGTCCAGGTCAGCAATCGCCATGCCGCGCTGCCCCCGCTGGGTTACTGCTTCTTCGGCTTCTTCGCGACGGGCTTCTTCGCGACGGGCTTCTTCGTGGCGGCCGGCTTCTTCGCGACGGGCTTCTTCGTGGCGGGCTTCTTTGTGGCGGCCTTCTTCGTGGCGGCCGGCGCCATCACCGCTTCGTGGGCCGCGACGAAGTCATCGACCGGGACCTTGCGGATCGCCTCGGCGATCACCTCGAGTGGAAGCTGCTCGAGCGACTTGAAGCGCACGCACGACTTGCCCATGTCGAGCTTCTTGCCGGTCGCCTGGTACGCCTTGACGAACCACGCGGCCATGGCTGGAAGCGTGTACGGCCCCGTCAGGTAGAGCGAGTAGCCGGTCTTCTGCGCGGCGAGCGCGGCCATGGCGAGCGGCTGGCCGTTGTACGTGTGCGCGTAGCGCGAGAACGGCACGACCCATCCGATCATTCCGTACTGCATGCACTCCTCGTAGCCCGCGGGGAGATTCGCGTTGACGACGTCGCGCACGGTGGCGACGACGGCTCGCCGGTCGGAGGGAAGTGAATGTAGGTACGCGGCGACCGTCTGGGCAGGAGACGAGACCATGCGGCGAGCCTACCCGGTTGGCGCAGTGCGGTGCCGCGCACGCGACACACCCCCTGTGGCGCCGGCGCTTCTCGATCGGTGCGATCGCGCGCACCCCGATCGGCACTTTTCGCCATGTTAGCTGGCATGGCACGGCGGATGCTGCATGATGGGTCCATGCGTCTCACCCTCGCGTCTGTGGCCGTCGCCGCGGCACTTGCAACTGGCTGCTACGGCACCACGAGCGGCACCGTCGGCTATTCCTCCGGGTACTACGCCCAGCCTGATCTCGCGTACGTGGCTCCCGGTGTGTCGGTCATCGCCGACTACAACGAGCCCATCTTCTACTCGGACGGGTTCTACTGGCGGAACTACAACAACAGCTGGTACCGCTCGGGCTACTACACCGGCGGTTGGGTCTCGGCCGCTGCGCCGTACGGGATCGTCAACATCCGCACTCCGGGCGCGTACGTCCGCTATCGTCCGAATGGCTATGTCCGCGGCGGTGGCTACTACGGTCCGCGCGGATACGTGAACCGCGGAGGCGGGTTCCGGAACAACGGCCCGGTCGTTCGCGATCACCGCGCGAACCCGGGTCGCACCACCTACCGTCCACCCGTCCAGAGCCAGGGCTACCGCGGTCGCGGGAACGGTACGGTGATTCGCGGCACCAGCGGCCCGGCTCGCCCGCCGATGCGCTCGGGGCCGCGCGGCGGTGGTGCTCGTCGCCGCTAAGCCAGCACGAGACGTGATACCGACAGCCCATGTGCATCCGGCACGTGGGCTGTTTGCTTTTGGTGCTCGGCGCATGCGCCACCCCGCAGACGCGCAAGCGCGCCGACCTGACGACGATCGCGGCCCAGTCGCAGTACCTACGGACCGGTCGCTACGCGGAGGCGGTGCGGCTCTGCCACGACTTCGCGACGAGCTATAGCGATACGACGTGCGTCGAGATCGGGACCACGCCCGGCGGCCGACCGCTGCTCGCGCTGACGATCGCGCGGAAGCCGGACCTGCCGGTCGTTCTGATCCAGGCCGGGATCCACGCCGGCGAGATCGAAGGCAAGGACGCTGGCTTCGCGGCGCTGCGGGATGTCCTCGACGGCAAGCTCGCACCCGGTGTCCTCGATCACGTGCGCATCGTGTTCGTGCCGGTGCTGAACCCCGACGGCCACGAGCGGTTCGGCGCGAATCACCGGCCCAATCAGCGCGGCCCCGAGGAGATGGGCTTTCGCGTGACGGCGCAGCGTCTCAACCTGAATCGTGACTACGTGAAGCTCGATGCGCCGGAGACGCGGGCGGTGGTGGGTCTCCTGCGCGATCTCGATCCGGTGCTGTACGTCGACCTCCACACGACCGATGGGGCGAAGTTCGAGCAAGACATCGCCGTGCTCGTCGGTCCACTCGGACCGCGCGAGGACGAGCTCGAGGACACGGCGGCCAAGCTCTCGCAGCGCGTCCAGGCCCGGATGACCGAGCTCGGGCACTTGCCGGTGCCCTTCTACCCGTCGTTCAACGACCCCGACGACCCGCAATCCGGGTTCTCCGTCGGTGAGGCGCCGCCGCGCTTCGCGAACTACTACGCGGCGGTGCGCGATCGCATGGGGGTCCTCGTCGAGACGCACAGCTGGCGCCCGTACGCCGAGCGCGTGCAAAGCACGTATCACGCGCTCCAGACCCTCCTCGAAGAGGCCACCCAGCATGCCGCTACGTGGCGCGCGGTCAGCGCTGCCGCTACCAAGCGTAGCCAGCAACTCGGTGGGACCGACGTCGTGCTCGCGTGGACGGCCACCGACGTGTCGCATCCGATCGACTTCCGCGGCTACGCGTACGAGCACCGCACCTCGACCATCTCCGGCCTCCCCTACATCGTTTACGACGAGACGAAGCCCGAGATCTGGACGCTTCCCCTGTACGACGAGCTCGAGCCGGAGCTCGTCGTGCGCGCACCGCGCGGGGGATACATCGTGGACGGCGGCTTCGCCGCGATCGTCACGCCGATCCTCGATGCGCACGGCATCCAGCACAGCGGCCTGATTCCGTCGGGGGCCGTCGATATCGAAACCTTCCGCGCGACGACCACGAGCTTCGGTCGTCCGTACGAAGGCCGGCAGCGCGCGACACTCGACGGCGCATGGACCGCCGAGGCCCGCACGCTCGAGCAGGGCGCCATCTTCGTCCCGCTCGCGCAGCCAGCCGCGCGACTGATCCTGCATCTGTTCGAGCCGACGGCGCCGGACTCGCTCGTGCAGTGGGGCTTCTTCAACGCCGTCTTCGAGGAGAAGGAGTACATGGAGCCGTACATCCTCGAGGAGGAAGCGCGGCGAATGATCGCCGAGGATCCAGACCTCGGTGCCGAGTTCAACGCCGCCCTCGCCGCCGATCCGGCCCTCGCCGCCGATCCGATGGCGCGCCGGTACTGGTTCTACCAGCGCCATCCGGCGTGGGACGAGCGCGTGAATCTGGTCCCGGTCTATCGCGTCCCCTGAGCCGTTCCCGTCTACGCTGCCCGGCAGGAGGGTCGAGATGGGCTTCTTTAGCAATCTGAAGAACAAGATGACGGGTGGCGCGGCGGATGTGCGCGTCAACAGCACCACGGTGCGGCGCGGTCAGGCGACGTCCATTCGCATCGAGGCAACCGCGAAGGCGGACGCGAAGCTGAACAGCGTCTACTTGCTCGTGCAGGCCGTCGAGAGCTGCGAGGTCAAGGACAGCGACTGGGACGGCAACAAGCACACGACCGAGACGGTCCGCGGCCGCAAGACGAGCTTCGATACGAAGATCAACGTCGCCGGTCCCTCCGAGATCAAGACCGGTCAGACGTACACGTGGGAGGCGCGCCTCGAGCTGCCGATGAACGTGAACCCGTCGTTCGACGGCAAGATCATCGACCACACGTGGCAGGTGCAGGCCGGTCTGGACATGGCCGGCAACGATCCCGACTCCGGTTGGGTCAAGATCGACGTCCAGTAGTCACACCTTCAGGACAACCTTGCCAAAGCCGGTGTTGCCCGCCACGTAGGCATGGGCGGCGCTGGCCTCGTCGAGCGAGAACACGCGATCGACGACGGGCTTCAGGGCGCCCCGTGCGATGAGGGGAACTACCTGATCTTCGAACGCCCGCATCGCCGCGAGCTTCTCCTCGAGGGGGCGCGCGCGGAGCACGGTCCCGATGATCGTCACCCGGCCGCGCAAGATCAGACCGAGGTCCAGCTCGGTGCGCACGCCGGCCATGAGCCCCACGAGCGCGATGCGACCGCGGGTCCGCACGCAGCGGAGATCCTCCGCGAGGTAGCTCCCGCCGACGAGCTCGAGCACCACGTGCACGCCGCCGGGGACGACTTGCTTCACCGCGTCGGCGAACGTCCCGCCCGCTGCCACGATGCCGTGATCGAGGCCGAGCTCCTGCGCGCGCGGCAGCTTGTCAGCCGTCCGGGCGGTGCCGACCGAGAGCCCGCCGAGAGCCCGGACGATCTGCACCGCTGCCGTTCCGACGCCGCTGCCCACCGCGCTGATCAGCACGGACTCGCCGCCCGTCAGCTTCGCCTGCGTCACGAGCGCGTCGTGCGCCGTCACGTACGCTTCCGGAATCGCTGCGGCCTCCTCCCAGGAGAGCCCGGCAGGAATCTTCGCGAGCGCACGCTCGTGCGTGCAGATCGCCTCGGCGTAGGCACCACCCCCGACGAGTCCGAAGACTCGATCGCCGATCGCCAAGCGGTCGACGCCGGGTCCCACGGCATCGACGTCGCCAGCTAGTTCGAGTCCCGGCACATCAGGCGGAGCATCCGCCGGCGCCGGGTATGCACCCATTCTCTGCAGCAGGTCAGCTCGGTTGACCGCCGTGGCGCGAATCCGAACGCGGACCTCGCCCCGCTGGGGGACGGGATCCGGACGCTCGGCCATCGCGAGAACGTCGGGTCCTCCGAACCGCGGAATCGTCACCACACGCATGCGGCGAGCTTAGCGGAGCCACGGCTGGGCAGCCCGGCACCGTGTCACTCACCGCGCGGGGGCGCTTACCAGCACCAGCCCTTACGCGGGGCGCCTGAGACCACGACGACGTTGTTCGTCCGCTGGTTGTTGCGCATCGCGAGGGCACAGAGCATGAGCATCTCGGTCTGCCCGAGGCCCTTGGTCTTGTTCGAGACGTCCTTGATGGAGCCCGTGATCTCGTTGAGCTGCTTCAGGAGGACGTCGATGTTGTTGTTCGAGCCTCCGATGGGGCTACTGCCGCCGCCGGTCACGGCTTCGAGCAGGGCGATATCGAGGGACACAATGGGCGATTCGTCGTTCTGATCGGACATGGGGCCTGGGTCCTTTTGCGCTGGGCAGCGCTGCGAGGGGTGTGGTGTGACAGCTCGTAGAGCAGGGGCCGTGCCACCGCCAAACCCCTTGATCCAGGCCGATCCACCCTCGTCGATCACGATGACCGGGGCGGACAGATCGCATCCCGTGGGATTCAGATCAGTTGGAGGGCCGCCTCCCATCGGAGGCACGCGCTGACCGCCGCGGGGCCCGATCAGGAGTTACCCCGCCTCCCCCGCCCCTCGCCCCTGCTGCGGTTGGACCACCAGCGCCTCCCTGGCGAGTCCTTGGGTTGCGGCGAGATGAGCTGTCGCAGGGGTCCGACCCCTGCGACACCGGGATCGGCTGTCGCAGGGGTCCGACCCCTGCGACACCGGGATCGGCTGTCGCAGGGGTCCGACCCCTGCGACACCGGGATCGGTTCGGGTTGTTTGTTCGCGGCAGTTTTCGTAGCCAGCCTGTCCAGCCCTCGGACACGAGGCGCCGCAACGCCGCGATCACGCATGGTCGCGTGGGTGGTGCCGATCCTGCTGTCGTGGCGCGCCATGCGAAACACGAAGCATTGGGTCCTGGTCTTGATTCTGGTGGGTGCGTGCGTGGAGGGTCGCGAGATCGACACGCCGATGGAGCCCGCGGTCACGTTGCGCGAGCTGCTCGCCGAGGAGGTGCACGTCGAGATCGATCCGCTCGCGGATGCGGGAGCGATCGCGGTGGCGAAGCGCGAGGGTGGGAAGTGGATGCCGGTGCCGGTGCCGCTGGAGATCGAGGGCGGAGCTTTGCGGCTCAGTGCGGACAGCGCGGCCATCGGGCTCGAGGCGGCGAGTATTCTGCTCGCGCCGATCGCGTTGCCCGAGGAGCTGCTCGGCACGGAGGCGGAGCTCACCCAGATCGAGATCACGTTGCGGACGCCCGTGCAGGGCACGACGACGTGGATGGGGAGCGAGCAAGCGCGCGTGCGCTTCGAAGCCCCGCTGGAGCTGTCGTGGTCGCTCGCGCTGGCCGACACGGTGATTCCGATCGGGGCACCGCGGTTCGAGCCGATTCCGTTCACGGTGACGCTCGATGCGGATGGCCAGGTCGTCGAAGCGAAGGCGTCGCTCGGTGCGATGGGTGAGCTCTGGAGCTGGGCGGGGCTGCTCCAGCTGTCGAACCTCGAGCTCGGGATGACGGGGGAGAGCGACTAGGCCGACAGGTGATCGAAGAGGGTCTTCGCGCCGATGGCGATGAGGGCGAGGCCACCGACGATCTCGAGCTTGCTCCCGAGGTGCCGGCCGAGGCGACCGCCGACGAGGCCACCGACGGCGCTGAGGACGAACGTCACGACGCCGATCAGGATGAGCGCGATGACAGGCGGCGCGCCGACGGCAGGGAGGGTCACGCCCGCCGCGAGGGCATCGATGCTCGTCGCGATCGCGAGGACCACGACCATGCGGGCCGAGAGCGGGCGCGCCGCCTGCTCAGCGTCGTCATGTCCACCACGCAGGGCCTCGTAGAGCATCTTGCCGCCGATCGCGAGGAGCAGCCCGAAGGCGATCCAGTGGTCCCAGTTCGCGAGCCAGCTCGCGGCCGAGGCCCCGAGGAGCCAGCCGAGCGCCGCCATAGCGGCCTGGGCGACCCCAAACGTGAGGGCGAGGAACATCAGGGGGCGACGTGAGACGCCCGAGACGGAGCGAGCGGCGGCCACCGCTGTCGCGTCCATGGCGAGACCGACAGCAAGAACGAAGGCGCCGAACATCTGCGCTGGGGGTGTAGCAGACGATCAGTCGCCGGAGCAGACGGGGAACTGCTGGGAGCCCGCGCGCGAGACGTCATCCCCGAGGGCGATGCCTTCATCGACCACGACGTGGCCGCGAGAGTCGGTGACCCGCAGCGTGTAGGGACCGACGCCGAGGCCATCCGTCTCCACGAAGTAGTTGTACTCGAGGCGCTCGAGCTCGAGCCACGCGTCGGGTCCCGTCTGGACCTCGAGCTTCGTGACGGGATAGCGATGATTGCGAACCTGGATCGCGGTCCAGTACTGCGAGGAGCCGTCCTTGAACTGGTACTCGAGCGAGCCCTCGACATCGCACGCGACCGGGGTCCACGAGATGTCGACGCGACCGGCCGAGAGCGGCGCGATCATCGCGAAGGCTTCTTCGGAGAGATCGAGATCGCCCGAGACGCATCCCGGACACTTGTCGACGATGCGCACGACGACCGAGCCGTCGGGCCCGGTGACCTCGACACACCCACCGCAGAAGCCGGCGCCCGCGTATTGCTCGTCGTTGAGCGCCGCGACCATCAGATCAGAGCTGCGATCGAAGCTGCAATTGCCCGACCCGTCCGCCGCGTAGTACGTCGCCTCGCCCTCGTACGGCCCGAGGGCGGCGTCGCAGCTCGGAACTGTCCCGTCCCCGCTGGAGTCATCGCCATCGGCAGCATCCCCGCTGTCGTCGGCCGAATCGCCAGCCCCGGGGTCGGCGTCCGTGCACGTCGGGACCGCGCCGAGGAGTGCGAGCACCCAAAGTAGTGACAGGAAGCGCCGCACGGGGGCGTCACTCTCTCCATCCTGGTCCTCGAGGTCAACCCTCGAAATAGCCGGAGGATCAAAGTGATTGGAATTGCGGCGAGCCTACCTAGCGCGCGCAGCACGCAGCACCATCTCGTTAGTCTTAGTCATATGGTGTGAGTACCTAGCAGCGCGTGTGCCACGTCGCGTTCGAGTGTTGTTGCAGCGTTGCGACGCGGTGAGGATCCGAGGCCGCAACCACGCGGAGCCGATCCGCCTCGTCGAGTAGTCGGCTTCGAAGCCTCGAAGCACCGCCATCGCACGCGCCCGAAACGGCGAACCGGCCGATGCTTCCGCACCGACCGGGATCGCGTTCTTCAGTTGTAGACGAGCGCCAAGCTCGTTCGTTTGACGTCCAACGATTAACCAATCGAGGTCGTGGTCGAGACCGACATGCCACCGCCCCAACCACCCCAACCGCGGCCGTACCACGGGGGCGGCCCGCCCCAGCGCGGACCGTAGTTGTTGATCACGGTCGTGTTGTTGTTGCAGGACTTGCAGCCGCCGGCGACGGTCTCGAGGGCGGTAGCTTCGATGTTCGCGATGGTGTCGGTCACGGGCTTGTTCGTCATGGTGACGAACGCTTTTGCAGTGGGTGTGCCACCGCGAACCATCCGTCGTTTCAGCCAGTTAGACTGGCGCCCAAGACCTGGTTCGCAGCCTTCCGGAATCACGCCCGCATCCAGCAGTAGTCGTATGCTGTCGCCCGCGATGAATCACCCCGGGATGACGAGCCGCGGGAAGAGCTTGGCGGCGATTTTCGGAATCCTGCTCGCGCTCTCGCTCCCGAAGAGCGTCGAGTGCGGGTACCCGGGTGGCTACTGCGCCGTGTATGGCGGGCCGAACAACAAGATGGTCTGCAAGTTCGAGGAGCTCGAGCCCCTCGGGCTCTATCTGATCGAGCGCGTCGCCCGCAAGAACGTGGGCTTCGCCTACTCGAAAACGACCGAGTGCCGGTAGCCACATAAGGGAGTATCCTGGGCGAGGATGTATCGCGATCGTGCGAATCACCTGGACGAGCACGACCGGGCCGTCGGTTCGATCCAGATTGCGGATGGGCTCATCGCTACCTGCCTCGCGAACGCGAAGCTAACCGCCCCGGACCGGCCGGACCGCTGGCGCGTGGCGGTGCAGATCGGCGAGGACTACCTCGCGATCTGGCAGCACCTGGATAGCGCTCGCCGGATCCTCGCGAGCCGCGGCATCAACACGCTCGGGTATGACGAGCTCCGCAAGCACGTCGTCCCCGCCCTGCCGGTAGACGATTCGCCCGAGGCCAAGCCCGTCACGGGCGCCCGAAGCGACGAGGGAGGGCGGCGCGGTTGGATCGATCTGGCGCCATTCGATGATGCGCGCCGTGCGCTCGAAGAGCTGCGCCTCAGCGTCCCGGGAGCAGACTGGGCCGCCATCGCCAAGCGCACCATCGAGCTCGTCTCGCATGCGCCGATCGCGAGTCGCTGGCAGCGCCTGCGGATGGCCGCGGTCGCGGCCGTGTTCGGCCTCGGTGTGCTCACGTGGGCCACCGCGATGACCGCCGAAGATCCCGTCGATCCCGATGCAGAGATGCGGAAGGAGATCGCGGGGCTCGTGAAGGAGCGCCAGTTCCGGATCGAGGAGCTGCAGATCCTGCTCGGTAACCGCTGCGACCTGCCGCGCGCGCAGGAGCTCATCAAGCTCTACGTGATGGACGGGCGCTGGCTGGATGCGCGCAACTACGGCGCGCAGTACCAGGTCCTCTGCGGTGACGACGACGTGATCCGGAAGTGGGCCAATGCCCCGCGACCGCGCTCGCGTTACTGACGCTGCTTGAACTCGCGGCCCAGGAGCCACGCGAGGAAGAACCAGCCGAGCGAGAGCGGGCCGAGGGCGCCCAGGAGCAGCGTCGCGCCCGCTCCGACGCTCTTGACCCCGTCGTACACGAACGAGCTGACGAGGTCGCCGAGCCGGTAGCCCGCGGTGTCGATCGCGTTCTTCGCGCGGTACTTCTCGTCCGTCGAGACCACGGTGAAGAGCAGCTCACGCGTCGGGCGGTTGATGGCGTGGGTGACGACGCGCGTCAGCGTCTGCACGACCACGAGCACGACGATGCCGGGCACCAGCACCACCGTCGTGATGCCGACGAGCTGGGCCACGGGCAACGCGAAGAGCAGCACCGTCGGCCCGAGCCGGCGCAGGAGATAGCCGGTCCCCAGCACCTGCACGAGGAACGTCCCGATGTTGGTGAATAGATCGATGGTCGCAAACAGGTTCGTGCGCTCGGCGTCGTCGGGATACGCCTGGTACGCGATCCTGCGCTGCTCGAGATACATGAACGTCGCCGCGATCGCCGTGCACAGCACGAACCCTACGATGGCGAGCAGGTACCTCGATTGCACCACGCTCGCGAGCCCGCGGAACGGTCCCCCGTCGAGCGGGCGATCATCGCCCTGCGTGGCATCGGGCAAGGCCCGCGCGAGCCGCTTCACCCGCCAGATGCACAGGATGCCCAGCTGCAGGATCACCGCGCTCGTGAAGAGCACGCCCGGGATGCCGATGTACTCGCTCGTGGCGCGGGTCAGTGCCGGTCCCGCGATCGCGCCGATCGAGCCGCCGGATGCGATGAGCCCGTACACCCGCTTCGCGACGACGAAGCCGAGCAGATCGGCGAACAAGCTCCACAGCACCGAGACCACGAACAGGTTGAAGACGGCCGCCCAGATGTAGAAGACGTGGCCCGTCAGCTCTGGATCGAGCGAGGTCGAGAGCAGGCCCCCGAAGACCATCAGGCAGACGCTGAACACGTGCATCGCCACCGGCACGCTGCGGCGACGCCCGGCCCGCGCGAGGATCGCACTCCACGCGACCGAGGCGAGGAGCGTCGCGATAAACGATCCCAGGAACAGCCACTTCACCTTCTCGTCGGCACCGCCCAGCCCGACGGAGTCACGGACGGGACGAAACGCCGAGTAGCTGGCGAGGACGAACCCGAACGCCGCCCCGCCCCACAGCCCGACCAACCGTTCGTCACGACTCGCGGGGTTGGAACGGCTCACGTGCGATTCACTCTACCGAGCGAGCACAGGCCGTCCAGATGCGACGCGCGTGCGACCTACACAATGACGCGGACGATGTCCCCAGCGATCGGCTCGTCGAGGGCACGCAGGGTCGCAGCGCGCGCCCGTTCGAGGGCGAGCCGCCCCTGGTCGAGCCGCCACGGATTACTGCGTGGCAGGGCTTCGAGCACGAGCGTCGTCATCTCGGGGCGCCGCGGAATCTCGAGGGCGCTCGACGTGGGCTTCGACCAGGGCGCATGCGCGGCGATGTGGTGGAACAGGAGCCGCCCCGGGCGCGCACCCGCGATCCCCGGCCGATCCTTGATGCCGCCATCCCAGTACGGGCGTCGGGAAATCAACCCCTCGGCGCCGCTGGCTGAAACCGTTCGCTCGTTGATCACGACCGGGTGAAACATCCCTGGGACCGCGCACGAGGCGCGGATCGCGTCCGACAGGTCGCCTCGCTCGAGGACCTTCGTCTGACGGCGCAGGATGTCGAACACGCTGATCGCGAGCGGCACGCGACACGCCTCGATCCGCGTGACCGGCAAGATCCGCCGCAGCACCGCGTCGAACTTCTTGCCGCGCAACACGCCCGCGCCGAGCGCCGGATCCCAGAAGTCGTCCCGCGACAGGCCATTCAGGGTCGCGGCGAGGTCTTCCATCGCGATGCCCGCAGCCCACGCCCCGCCCACCATCGCCCCTGCACTCGACCCCGAGACGCTCGTCGGGACGTGACCGCGTGACAGCAGCGCGGACAGCATGCCCGTGTGAGCGAAGAACGAGAAGAAGCCACTCGACATCGCGAGGCCGAACGGGCCCTCGGCCAGCCAACTTCCAAGCGTGGGCACGCGCCTTTATATGTTATTGCCGCGGGCCGTGAGCAGCCCCGAGGATGACCAGATCCCACCCGCGCGTGTGGTGAGCGCCAGTGAGCCGGCGCCCGACCCGAAGGCGCGGATGCCTCGCCAGATCCCGTTCATCATCGGGAACGAGGGCTGCGAGCGCTTCAGCTTCTACGGGATGCGGAACATCCTCACCCCGTTCCTCGTCACGACGCTCCTCGCGTTCATGCCGGACGAGACGATGCGGAAGGCCGAGGCCAAGAACGTGTTCCACACGTTCGTGATCGGCGTGTACTTCTTCCCGCTGCTCGGCGGGTGGCTCGCCGATCGCTTCTTCGGCAAGTACAACACGATCTTCGGCTTCAGCCTGATCTACTGCGCCGGGCATGCGTGCCTCGCGTTGTTCGAGGACAGCGTCAACGGCTTCTTCTTCGGCCTGTTCCTGATCGCCCTCGGGGCCGGCGGCATCAAGCCGCTGGTCGCGTCGTTCATGGGCGATCAATTCGACCAGACGAACAAGCACCTCGCGAAGGTCGTCTTCGACGCCTTCTACTGGATCATCAACTTCGGTTCGTTCTTCGCATCGCTCCTGATGCCCGTGTTTCTCGCCTCGTGGGGCCCGAGCATTGCGTTCGGGATCCCCGGCGCGCTGATGCTCGTCGCGACGATCGTCTTGTGGATCGGTCGCAAGCGGTACGTGATGGTGCCGCGGCCCCCACGCGATCCGCATTCGTTCGTGCGTGTGTGCCAGACCGCGCTCCTGAAAGGTGGCGGCGCGGGCCTCGTCGTCGCGATCATCGGGCCGGTGCTCGGCGCGGCGGCGTTCGGCCTCGGCATGCCGTTCCTGGGGCTCGACTTCGTCGAGGCGTTCTGCTCGGCGCTCGTGTTCGTCATCGCCTTCGGAGGCATCGGAGCGTCGATGAGCCTCGACTCGATCCGGGGCGAACATCCGCCGGAGGCCATCGAGGGCGTGCGCGCGGTGCTGCGGATCCTGATCGTGTTCGCGCTCGTCACCCCGTTCCACTCGCTGTTCGATCAGAAGGCGACGACCTGGGTCCTTCAGGGGGGCGACATGCACGTGCCGGCCTGGGAGATCGATCTCTGGATCCTCGGCGTGTGGGAGACGACCTTCCAGCCGGCGCAGATGCAGGCCATCAACCCGGCGCTGGTGATGATCCTGATCCCGTTCAACAACATCATCCTGTATCCGTTCCTGCGGCGCCGCGGCTGGGACATCTCGTCGATCCGCCGCATGAACATCGGTCTCGCGATCTCGGGGCTCGCCTGGGTCGTGGCGGGCGTGATCCAGCTCCAGATCGACGATGCGGAGAAGAACACGGTCTCGATCCTCTGGCAGGTGCTGCCCTACATCGTGCTGACCTTCTCCGAGGTCCTCGTCTCGGCGACCGGCCTCGAGTTCGCGTACAGCCAGGCGCCTCCGTCGATGAAGGGCGTCATCATGAGCTTCTGGAACCTCACGACGGCCATCGGCAGCCTCTGGGTGCTGCTCACGAACACCGCGATCCGCAACGAGACCGTGACCGGCGCCATCACGAGCACGGGCCTGTCGGAGACGGCGTTCCTGATGTTCTTCTTCGCCGTGTTCGCGCTCGTCGTGGCGGGCGTGTTCCGCCTCTACGCTCGTCGCTACAAGGTCGTCGATCACTACCGCCGCGCTACCTAGCGCGCTTCGGGACCAGCTCGGCCGCCGTGCCCCCGATCGTGATCGTCGGATAGACCGAGCGGTACGAGGTCGAGATGGAGCGGTCCGCGCGCTCGGTGTCGGTCGGCGAGCCGACGATCGAGGCGAGTGCGAACCGGCCGTCTCTCGCGCGCGCGAGGGCCCGGACCTCGAGCGCGACCTTGGGCTTGCGCGTTGCCAGCGAGAGCGAGGTGCTCGCGCTGGCGTCGTGCTCGTCGAGGGCGAGCTCCGTGTCGGTGACGTGCACGGTGACGAGCCCCTGGGCGCCGGTGGTACTCGCGGACGTCTCGACGATCGGGCGCGTCGAGACCGTGCCATCGGCCTTCACCGACAGGAGGTCGTGGTGCGAGGTCGTGGTCCCGCCGAACAGGTCAGTCCGCACGCGGACGGCTACCCCCGTCGATGTCGGGACGAGCGCATCGTGCGGGATGTACGTGAAGTCACGCGCCGGGACCTGTTTCACCCAGCGCAGGACGCCTTGCGGCGAGTAGCTGGCGAGGTAGGGCCATGATGGATTTGCGATTCGCTGGTGACTGGCCCCCGTCGGGCCGGAGAGCTTCTGCGAGCCGAACTTCGCGTCGGTGCCAAACGACCCCGCCACGTAGACGTCTCCAGCGGGACCGAGAGTGATCGACTCCGCCCGATCGTCCTCGGGGCTGCCGCCGGTGGCGAGCCAGTCGACCACGCCCGTGCTGGTGAGGTGCACCACGAACGTATCGACGCTCGGGACGTGCGGTCCCTGGTAGCTCGACGCCTCGCGGTCACCGAAGGTGGTCTTGCCCGCGTAGCCGCCGCAGGCGACCACGGTGCCGTCGCTCGCAAAGGCGACATCGCCGACCCACGAGCGGTCTTCGGACGCGAACGCGGTCCGCGTGACCTGCTTCCCGGTCGGGTCGAGCACGAGGATCGTCGCCGTCATGCGCCAGTCCGTGGCCGGGCCGTCTTCCTTCCCGACGATATATTCGGTGGCACCGGCGATCGCGACCTCGCCCGTCGCCGAGACGGCGATGGCGCTGACCGTCGTCAGGCCGCGCGTGGACACCGCCCACGTGACCTTGCCCGTGGGATCGAGCTTCGCGACGAAGCCATCCATCCAGCCCCGCTTCACCGCACGCACGGACTTCTTGCCGATGGTGACCTTGCCGAAGAACGTGCCCGCCACGTAGAGCGCGCCGTCACCGCCGAACTCCATCCCGTACACCGCGAGCTGGTCGCCGGTCTTCAGTGGGACCTCGACGCGGGAGCCGGCTGTGGTGGTGGCCGCCGCGAGCAGGACGCCGAGGTGAAGCATCGAAGGGTTACGCGGTCGTCGGTGTAATTATTCCAGCTACTTCGCGGAACTAGATCGTCTCGACACGGCCGTCGGCGTGGCGCGCGAAGCGGCCCTCTGTCGGGGCGTGCACCGGTGCGTCGCTCGGCCACGGCCAGCCCCCGAAGCGGGTGCGCTGGTAGTCGGTGAAGGCCTGCTGGATCTCGGCGCGCGTGTTCATGACGAATGGACCATGTGCCGCGACGGGCTCGCCGATCGGCTTGCCCTGCAGGACGAGAATGTCGCAGCCGTCCGCCCCCGCGACGAGCTCGGGCGCAGCCTCCGGATCGAGGACGACGCCCGTGCCGAGCGCGATGGGGGTCGTGTCGATATGCAGGCCGCCCTGCGCGAAGGCATAGAGCACGCGATTCGTCTCGGCGCTCTTCGCGGCCGGCAGCGTGAAGGCCGCGTTCGGCTCCATGCGGATCGAGTAGATCGCGACATCGGAGTCGGCGCGCGACGCCCACGACTTCGGCGGCGGAGGCGGCGCCTTCACATCGCCGATCGTGCCCGCCACGACGAGCACCTCCGTCTGGCGACCCGCGGCATCGCGCGCGACGTGGCGCGGGATCGTGTGGTCCCAGAGCATGGTGAAGTGCGGATCGGCGAGCTTGTCGGCGGCTGGCAGATTGAGCCAGATCTGGAACAGCTCGAGCGGGTTCGGCCCCTTCTGATCGAGGAGCGGGAACATCTCCGAGTGGACGATGCCCTTGCCGGCGGTGAGCCATTGCACGTCGCCCTTGCCGAAGCGCGCGGCGGCGCCGAGCGAGTCGGAGTGATCGATGAGGCCACGCCGGACGATGGTCACCGTCTCGAAGCCGCGGTGCGGGTGGCCCGGGAAGCCGGGCACGACCTCGCCGTGATACATGCGCCACCCGTCCTTGCCCGCGAAGTCCTGACCGATATCGCGGCCCTCGAGCGAGACGGCGGGGCCGAACTGCGAGTTCCCCGCAGGGTAGGTGTCGTGGTGATGTACGCAGAAGAGAAACGGGTCCAGCGTGGGCCACGGAGGATTCCCGAGCTTGACGGTCTGGGCGATCGCACTTCTCTGGGCGCTCATGGGGCGTGAGGGTAAGACTGACAGACCGTTCCGCCACCCCCACTACCCGGAACAAACCTTTCTGCGACACTGCCTCGGTGGCAGTCCAGCGCGTCGCTCCGGGTAGCCGCGCCTGGATCGGCATCCTCGCTGCCCTGAACGCGATCGTCGCTCTGGGCGTGGACATGAGCCTGCCCGCCCAGCCCACGCTCGTGGCGACGTTCGGGACGTCCAAGGACACGGCCGCGCTCACCCTGTCACTGTTCCTGGGCGGCTTCGCGGTCGGCCAGCTCCTGGTGGGCTACGTCAGCGATGCCCTGGGGCGCCGCGGTGTGCTGCTGACCGGCCTCGCGGTGTTCTCCCTCGCCGGGACCGCCTGTGCGCTCGCGACGTCGATCGAGATGCTGATCGCCTGCCGCATCCTGCAGGGCCTCGCCGCCTCCGCCGCCCCCGTGATCGTACGCGCGATGATCCGCGACACGCAGCCCGCCGACAGCGCAGCCCGACTCCTGTCGGCGATGCTCGCGATCCTCGCCCTCGCTCCCATGATCGCTCCGACGATCGGGGGCGTGCTCCTCCACATCAGCGGCTGGTACGGCATCTTCGCCGTCCTCGCGGCGACCGGCACGATCCTCTTCGTGATCGCGTGGCTCTACCTCGACGAGACGCTGGTCACTCCGCAGCCCGCCAACTTCGCGGGCATGGTGTCCGGGTTCCGGACGTTCTTCCGTACGCCTGGCACGACGCTGCCGATGATGATCTCGTGCTGCAACTTCGCGGGACAGTTCGCGTACATCGCGGCCTCGCCCTACATCCTCATGGAGGGCTACGGCGTGTCCGAGGGCCACTACGGCTACTACTTCGCGCTCACCGCGCTCGCCCTGATGCTCGGGGCCTTCACCGGCCGCGCGATGCTCCGGGCCGGTCGCGCGCCCTCGGGCATGATCGTCGTCGGCGCGTCGCTCCTGCTGTGCGGCGGCATTCTCGTCGCCATCACCACCCACGTCGCCGATCTCGGCATCGCCGGGTTCCTGATCCCGATGATGATCTACTTCTTCGGCAGCGGCATGACGGGCCCCAGCGCCTCGGCCATCGCCATGGAGCCCGTCCCTCACATCGCGGGCACGGCCTCCAGCATCCTCGGCTTCTGCATCACCACCGCCGGCTCCATCTCTGGCTGGGCGACCACGAAGATCGGCGGCGCGTCCGTCACGACCTTCTCCTGGGTCGTCGGCGTCATGGGCGCCCTGGCCTGGGTGATCGCGGTGACCGTCAGAAGCAGCAAGAATCGCGATAGCCGCAGGTCAGGCACCGATAGTGCGCATGCTCGGGCTGCATGAGGGTGCTGCACTGCGGGCACGTCATCGACAGGTCGCAGGACCCGCGGGGCGCCTCGGCCTTCGCGGCCAGGTTCGCCGCGAGCGTGGTCTTGGGCGGCTCGACCTGCGTGGGCGTCTTCGCGGTCATCGGGACGAATGCCGAAGGCGGCAACGTCCCGCGCGGAAATCGGTCCATCATGCCTCCAGCTACCACGCCGGTCTGACAGTCCGCCCACCGGACAGCACGGGGGCCGCCCCCATTGACCTACTTCGTCGGGGCGGGCGCGGGCGGGGGGACCATCTGGTCGTGGCCACCCGGGCCATTGGGCCCGCCGAAGCGCGGACGCTGGGCCGGGATGCCGTTCTGGAGCTCCTCGGTCGAGATGATGCCGTCGTGGTCCTTGTCGATCGCCGCCGGGTCCATCCGCTTGAAGCGCGAGGCTTCCATCTCCGCGACCGTCAGCTTGCCGTCGCCGTCGGTGTCGAGGCGCCCGATCATGTGCTCGGCGCGGTCCTTCATCGCGGCGGTGCGCTCCGCCTCGGAGACAGCGCCATCGCCGTCGGTGTCGAGGCGCGCCATCATCTCGGCCTGGCGCTCCTTGCGAAAGGCGTCGCTCTCGGCCTCGGAGACGGTGCCATCGCCATCCTTGTCCATCTGCTTCATGCGCTCGGCACGCTGCTCGCCCCGGATGGCCCGTAGCTCGGCATCCCGATCGGAGCCCATATTGGCCTTGCCCAGCTGGTCCTTGCGAAGGGGCTTCCACTCGATCTTGCCGCTGCGCGCACGCCCCGTCCCGACGCCGCTCCCACCCGCCATCGCCCCGCCGTTCGCGGCCGAGGCCCCGCTGCCCTGGGCCTGGGTGGCCGTGGACTCGGACTTCTTGCAGGCCCCGGCTCCGAGGAGGAGGCCGAGCACGAGCGGTAGCGTCTTCATCATGGGGGTGGTTACAGCAAGCGCCGGGCCGATACGCAAGGGCCGAAATCTTCGGTCACATGCCGGATGTGACTGCCAACTCGGCAGTGAATGATCTGCGGCAATTACAGGATCCCGGAGACCTTCAGCGCCTGAGCGATGATGCCCATGAGGCTCTCACCCGCGATGAGGCCGGCCGCCGCGGGCAGCACCCACGCCTCGCGTCCGCGCTTGACCATGATGACGGCGATCACGGAGCCGATGAACATCGACAGCGAGTTGGCGAACGGAATCACCATCGCGAGGCCCAGCCCCGCCGGCGACGGGATGAAGCGCCGGAGGTTGGGCTTCGCCATCTTCTCGATGATCGACAGTCCGACACCGATCACGAGGCCGATCATGATTGCGATGCGGGCCTCTTCACCGAGGCCGCCCAGGCCCTGCGTGAATGCCTTCGAGACCCCCGCCCACACCATGCACGACGGGGCTGGCCACTCGGTGGTGCCGAACAGCGACGGGTCGGGGATGATCAGCTGGAACGCCGGGACGACGACGATCGCCCCCGCGATGACGCCGAAGAGCTGCGCGTAGACCTGGTGCCGCGGCTTCGCGCCGAGGAGCCAGCCCGTCTTCATCGTCGTGAGGAGGTCGGCCGCATGGAGGCCGATGCCGCCGGTGACGTTGGCCGACATGATGTTCGCGGAGATGTTCCCCGGGACCATCACGCCGAAGGCCGCCTGCGTGACGGGGCCGAGGGCCTTCGTGGGCGTGGTGTCGGTCTCACCCGTGACGCGCGCGGCAATGAAGCCCATCACGATCGAGAGGAACATCGCGACGACGCCCGCCCAGGCCGGGATGTCGAACAGCGCCCACATGAGAAAGATGACGATCGGTGAGAGGGCGGCGAAGCCCGCCGGGAACCACCACGTCGGAACCTCGACCTCCGAGATGGCCGTCGGCACCACGTTCGGGCCGTCCGCGCCGCGCCCCTGGCCGGCCTTGCCGCGGATGAGCCGGGCGATCGGCATCATGACGACGCCGATCCCCGACATCGCCCGCTTGAGGCTGCGCCAGTCGAGGAGGAACGACGTGATACCGGCCCCGACGAGGATCGCGGCGCCCGGCCACAACGTCCAGAGCACGACGTGCTTGTACTTCACGCTCTCGACGAGCCCGGCGTCGACCACGGGGGGCGCGATGAAGAAGTACGTGATGATCGCGCCGACGATCAGCGACCAGCCGGTGCGCAGACTCATGAGCCCGCCGGCGCCGAGGAGAATGACCTCCATCTTCAGCGAGATCCCCCACTCGACGAGCGGCTTGCCGACGAGGAGGAGGCCCGGCGCGAGTGCATCGGGGATCAACTTGAAGATGTCGCGCACGGTGCACAGGAACGCGCCGAACAATCCAAAGTAGAGGAGGAGCGTCGCCTTCGAGATGCCCTGGGAGGGCGCCTCCGAGTGGATCGATTCGATCGTCGCCGCCGTCGCTGTCCCCGTCGGGAACGCCAGCGCTTCGCGGTTGATGAGCTGGCGCTTGATCGGGATCGCGACGAACACGCCCATCGCGGCGATCACGCCGAACCAGAGCACCATCGCCCACGGGTTGTAGGCGGTGCTCGTCACCATCAGCAGCGCGCCGAATGCGGCCATGTTGCCGCCGCCCGTCATGTAGCCCGCTCCGGACGCGACGGTCGTCATCGCGTTGTTCTCGAGCACCCCGAGCGGCGTCTTGGTCAGTCCCGCTTTGTGCAGCGCCTTCAGCAGCGCGAACCCCAGGATGCAGGCGGTGATCGTGACGCCGATGCTCCAGCCCGTCTTGAAGAAGACATACAGGTTGGAGAGGCACATCACCCCACCCAGGAGCATTCCGAGCAAGACCGCACGAACCGTGAGGTTGGTCGCGTCAGGCTTGTAAACCTCACGGAGCCAACGCTCCTCGGGATCCCCCCCTGGGCCGGGGGACATGACAGGCGGGTCTGACGGCGTACTCACGTAGGGCGGCAGCTTACGTCGGGTGAGGACGGATTGCAGTTGTCACAGGCGTGGGGCAAGGTACGGCCCACCTATGGACAGCGATAACACGAACGAGGTCCCGCGCTTTGCCGAGCTCCAGAAGCTCGTTGCCGGTATGCAGGCGGACTTCCAGAAGTTTTACAAGGACAACAACAAGGCGGCCGGAACCCGCGTCCGCAACGCCATGCAGGAGCTGAAGACGTTCGCCCAGTCGGTCCGCACCGAGGTGCAGTCGATCAAGAACGGCGCCGCCGGGGGTGACGCAGGCGCGCCTGCCGAGAAGGACGAGGACTGAGATCCCTCCCGCTCATACTGCTCGCCACGGGCTGTGGGGTGACCGCTATCGACGCGGTGGCTCCGGCCACGGTGAGCACGGAGGCATCCGCACCCGCGTTCTCGCTGCCCGCGCAGGATGGTCAGATCGTCGATCTGGCCCGCCTGACGGCGGCGTCGGACGTGGCGCTTGTCTTCTATCGCGGGCACTGGTGACTGTGGTGTCGCCACCAGCTCGGTGAGCTGGCCCGCAACGAGAGTGCCTTCGCCAGCCGCGGCGTGAAGCTCGTCGGCGTGAGCCGTGACGACGTCCTCGCGTCGAGCGATCTCGCGGACAAGTACGGGATCTCCTTTCCACTGCTCGCGGACGAGGCGGGTGCGTTGTCACAGGCCTACGTGGGGATCGACGGGGCCGACAACACGATCCCCGGCATCGTCCTGCTCCGGCGGGGCGGCACGATCGCGTATCGCCAGATCGCGACCGCCAAGGACGACCGACTCACGGCCGCCCAGCTCCTCGCCGTCGTCGACGAGACCCTGGGAACCTCGGGGGCCGGCGTCGACGACAGCTACTCCGTCCTGCATCGCTGGCAGGTGCGATTGGCCGTCGGGGGTGGTGCTGGACAGCGCGATCTCGACGAGGACGCCCCCATCGGGTGGACGGGAGCTCGGGTCGCGAGCCTCGCCGTCGTGTTCCCCGTCCATCGCTATGTGCTGGCGGGTGTGCGCGGCGAGTACGGGAACCTGGAGCTGGCGGGCCACCTCGTCGCCGGGGCGCGGCTTCCATTGCTCCACGATACGGCGGCGATCGAGCTCACCGGCTCGTTCGGTCACAACAACCGGCTCGACAGCACCCTCGAACGCACCTGGCTCGTCGGCGGGCGCGTCGGAGCCTGGCTGGCATGGACGCCGACGTGGGCGTTCACCCTCGATGCGGGCGTCGAGCTTCGCGTGGGCGCCGATCAGACGCTGCCGATCGTGACCGGTACGATCGGCGTCGCGCGCCTCTTCGAGCTCTAGGGAGTACGGGTCTTCAGCTCGTCGACGGCATGGATCGGCGGCGCGGTGCCGTTGATCAGGTGCTTGATGGCACCGAGCACGAGGCGCTGGCGCTCGAGGAGTGACTTGTCGGCGAAGCCCGCCGAGACGACGTCGATCTTCCAGTGACCACCCCCGCCGGAGACCTCGACCTGGGCGTCGGGCAGCTTGGCCACCACGGCCGTGCGGACGGCCTCCTCGACGGAGCCGACGAAGTCGGTCGGATGTTCGCTCATGGCCTTCGATCCCATGGAAGCGCTCGCGAGACAAGCTAGAGTCCGCGGATGTCGTTGGCTCGGATCGCACCGCTCGCGCTGGTGGCGGGGTGCTGTGGCGAGGCCAAGCAGCCGGCGCAGCCGGTCGTCGTCATCGAGCCGCTGCGCCATGACGTGCACTCGTTCGCCGCGCCGGCGCGGGTCGCGGTGAAGCACCTGGTGCTCTCGCTCGATGTCGACTTCGCGCAGAAGACGCTGGCCGGAACCGCGCGGCTGGAGCTCGAGCGCCGGGATCCCGGCGCGGCGGAGGTTCTGCTCGATGCCGACGGGCTGACGGTGTCGGGCGTCGTCGCGTGCGATTCGAAGCAGGCGCTGCCCTTCACGCTGTCACCGCCGGCGCCCGTGCTCGGTGAGAAGCTGGCGATCACGCTCGGAGAGGCGGCGTGCGTCGAGGTCACCTACCGGACCGGCCCGGATGCGAGTGCGCTCTTGTGGGTCGAGCCCGCCGGGACGTCGGGCAAGCAGCACCCGATGCTGTTCACGCAATCGCAGGCGCGAAACGCGCGGTCGTGGATCCCGCTGCAAGACACGCCCGGGGTGCGCTTCACGTACGAGGCGACGATCCGCGTGCCGGCGGGACTGCGCGCGCTCATGTCGGCGGAGAATCCGGCGGCGGTGGGCCCCGACGGCGCGTGGCACTTCACGATGCCGCATCCGATTCCGTCGTACCTGATGGCCCTCGCGGCCGGGGACTTCGCGTTCCGGCCGATCGGCGCGCGCACGGGCGTGTACGCGGAGCCGGCGCTCGTCGACAAGGCCGCATGGGAGTTCGCCGAGGTCGATCAGATGATGGCGGCGGCGGAGGAGCTGTACGGGCCGTATCGCTGGGGTCGCTACGACGTGCTCGTCCTGCCACCGAGCTTCCCCTACGGCGGCATGGAGAACCCGATGCTGACGTTCCTCACGCCCACCGTGATCACGGGCGATCGGGCGCTGGTGTCGCTCATCGCTCACGAGCTCGCGCATTCGTGGTCGGGGAACCTGGTGACGAACTCGACCTGGTCCGACGTGTGGCTGAACGAAGGGTTCACCACGTACGTCGAGCGCCGCATCATGGAGCGGGTGCGCGGCGCCGAGCACGTCGAGGTCGAGTGGTATCTGTCGACGCAGGACCTCGCGAGGATGCTGAGAGAAGGCGGGCACGACGGGAAAGATCCCGATTCGGTGCTCGCGCAGGACATCCCGGTGACCCGCGATCCCGAGGACGTCTCGGGTGGCTACGCCTACGACAAGGGGGCGTGGCTGCTCCGCACCCTCGAGCGCGCGTTCGGTCGTGAGCGATTCGATGCCTTCCTGAAGGCGCGCTTCGACCGCCGTGCGTTCCAGGCGACGGACTCGCGCGCCTTCGAGGCAGAGGCGACGGCGCAGCTCTACGGCACGGCCGATCGCACCGGGCTCCCCGATCTGCGCGCGTGGCTCCACGATCCGGGCGTGCCGATGCCGGTCCCCGAGCCGATTCCGCCGCGCGTCCAGCTGATCGAGGATCAAGCGCGGGCGTTCGTCACGGCCGGCACGGCGATCTCGCCGCGCGACTGGTCAACGCTCGACTGGGTCATCTTCCTGCGCGCCCTGCCTGCCGACATCACGCTCGCACGCCTGCAATCGCTCGACGCGGCGCATCGCCTCACGGCGACCACAAATCCGGAGATCGCCATGCACTGGCTCCCGATCATGGTGCGCGCCGATGGCAAGGAGGCCGTCCCCGCCATCGAGGAGTTCCTCACACACGTCGGTCGCCTGCGCATGGTCAGACGCCTCTACCTCGAGATGCTCCAGCGGCCCGCCTGGCGCGAGCTCGCACTCTCCATCTTCGAGCGCGCGGCGCCGCTGTACCACCCCGTTACCCGGGGCGCGATCGCCGACGCCGTTGGCCCGTGATCAGCCGTCCTCGGTGATACGCTCGCCCGCGGTGCTGCCGAGTGCATTGAAACTCGACGACCCGGAGCTCGTCGGTCCACCCAGTGACCAGCTCCCCAGTCGCGACGAGTTCGGCAAGCTCGTCGGCAAGGGCGACTCGAAGACGCTGGGACTCCTCCGCGTCCTGCTCGCCAAGCTCGCCCCCGACGCCACGCTCGTCGATCAGCTCGTCACCGTCGAGCAGCTCGGCCGCTTCGTCGTGGCCGGGCCGTCGGTCAAGGCGATCGAGATCCACCCGACGCTCGTTCGCCTCGAGCTCCTGATCCTCGCGCTCGAGAATGTCCCCGCCGCGCGCCGCCGCTTCGCCGGCACGATCAGCTCCGTCCTCTCGCAAACGCGCGCCGTGAAGCTCCTCGGCGAGATCGGTCTACCGAACGACCGCGGCCTCCTCGCCGAGACCACCGACCGCCTCGCGCGCCGCTTCCTCCCCGAGCCGCCGGCCATCCACGAGCTCTGGGCACTCGCGAACCGCATCTTCCGTAGCAAGGATGACCTCGCCTGGCTCGGCGTCTCCGCCGATCCGTATCTGCAACGGCTCGCCACCGTCTCGAGTAGCGCGTGGGACCCGATCCGCAGCTCCGTCCTCGACGCGATCAGCCTCATCACCACGCGCATCGCCGGCCTCGGCATGCAGGAGGCCTTCCGCACGCGCACCGAAGCCGGCGCGATCCGCGAGTCACCGCTCTACCTCATGACGCGCGCGCAGCCCACGCACATGCCCGCGCTGATCGCGGCCTCGCGCAAGCACCTCGATCAGGTCCGCGAGCACCTCGAAGATAGCGGCGTCTCGATCAACGTCGTCTACGCCATCGACTCGATCGAGCGCGGCCTCGAACGCGTCGAGGCGCTCCTCCCGTTCGTCGACGCCAACGACGAGATCGAGCCCACCGTCGAGATCCGAAATCTGCTGGAGACGCTGGGGCGCGGCCTCGTCGGCGGGCGCAGCTTCATGCAGCTCCTCAGCGACAACATGCGCCTCCTCGCCCGCAAGGTGATCGAGCGTGCCGGTCGCACGGGCGAGCACTACGTGACCTCCTCGCGCCGCGAGTACTGGCACATGCTCGCGACGGCCGCGGGCGGCGGTGTCCTCACCACCGGCACCGCGATCATGAAGTGGCTCGTCAAGTGGGGCCACTTCGCTCCGTTCATCGACGGCCTCCTCTCCTCCGTCGTCTACGCCGGCAGCTTCCTCGTGATGCAGCTGCTCGGCTTCACCCTCGCCACCAAGCAGCCCTCGATGACCGCGGCCGCCCTCGCCGGCACCATCCGCGACCGCAAGGGTCCCGGCCAGCTCGACGAGCTCGTCCGCCTCATCGCCCGCATCGCCCGCTCGCAGTTCGCCGCCGCCGTCGGCAACGTCACCGCCTGCATCGCCACCACGTTGCTGGTGGACCAGCTGATCGTGCTCGTAACAGGCCACAACTTTCTCGACGCGAAGGCCTCCGCCAGCACGATCGACTCCTTCCATCCGATCTACTCCGGCACGATCCTCTTCGCCGCCTTCACCGGCGTCCTGCTGTGGGTCTCTTCGTTGTTCGCCGGCTGGTTCGAGAACTGGATCGTCTACCGCCGCCTCCCCGAGGCCATCGAGCACCATCGCTTCGGCAAGCAGATCGGCAAGGCCCGCATGGCCAAGTGGGCCCGCTTCCTCGAGCGCCACGCCTCCGGCTTCGGCGGCTCCATCGCCCTCGGCTTCCTCCTCGGCCTCGTCCCCGTCTTCGCCAAGTTCTTCGGCCTTCCCCTCGACGTCCGTCACATCACGCTGTCCTCAGCGTCGTTGACCTTCTCCATGTCGTCCCTCGGCATGGACGCGGTCGGCTGGTCTCACTTCCTCGCCGCCGCCTCGGGCATCGCGATCATCGGCCTCATGAACTTCGGCGTCTCCTTCGCCCTCGCCCTCGTCGTCGCCCTCCGTGCCCGTGACGTCTCGGGCAACGAGCGCCTCCGCCTCCCCGCCGCCGTCTTCAAGCGCTTCCTCCGCCGCCCCCTGGAGTTCTTCTATCCGCCCAAGGACAACGACCCGCGCCAGTCGGGCGTCCACACCGTCCCGCCCACGCACTGACTGCGGCACTCGAGCGCACGAGTCCGATGGCGATCGCCTGGCCGCAACGCTCTGGCTCGATTTGAAGTGTCGCAGGGGTCCGACCCCTGCGACACCCCCTCGCCGTCCACATCCTCCCGCGCAGGCGCTGAGGCGAGTCGAAGTATCCGTCGCTGACTATGGGTTCGCCGCGAACCAGGCGAGGGCTTCGGCGGGCGCGGCGGACAGCCACTCGTGGCCGGCGTTCGCATCATCGAACCACTGCGCGGTGAGGCCGGCGTCGACGAGGGCGTCGTAGTAGAGGCGTGCCGAGGCAGCGGGAACCACCGCGTCGAGCGTGCCCTGCAGGAAGAGCGTGGGCGGGTGAGTTTCAGGCAGTGCCGGGACGGCGCACAGGGCCCCGCTGCAGGTCATGTACGAGGCGCTGTGCACGGCCGCGACCGAGAAGCGATCGGGATACGTGATCGCGACGCGCGAGGTCATGTAGCCGCCCGACGAGATGCCGATGGCGCCGAGGTGGGTGGGCGCGATGGGACCGAGCGAGCCAGCATCGAGACGATCGAAGATCGCCTGCATGAGCGCGGCGTCTTCCGAAGCCGCCCAGGCATAGGCGTACGCGGGCGTGTTGGTGTCCCAGTACGTCGAGCCGTCAAAGCGGGCCTCGGGCGTGATGACCGCGTATCCGGCGTCGAGAAGATCGCGGACGGTTCGCGTCTGGTGGATGGCGCCGAAGGGGTCGCCGAGACGGGCGGACCAGGCGCGCTCTGCGGACACCAGGGAGCCCTGAAAGAGAATGACGCCGCGCCAGCCATCAGCTGGAGCCGTGCCCAGCGGGACCTGGTAGTGGACGTCCCGCACCGATCCGAAGCCGAGCTCGATGGTGGTCGTCGCGTGATCGCAGGTGATCTCGCCGGCAAGCTCGGTGCAGCGCGAGCCGAGGGGCGCGGGGGCATCGGGCTCGGCAGAGTCGTCGGTGGCGTCGTCCGTCGGGACGCCGTCGTCGATCGCGGAGCCGTCGTCGGTGGTGCCTGGGGCGGTGCTGGAGCAACCGACAAGCGCGACGAGAGCGAATGCGAGCGTCGATGTCGTCACGCCGCTTCATACGCCAAGTGCGAGCGGCTGAGAGCGCCATTCGGTCCCCAAGGTGCGCCGGTTGCCTGTCGGTGCGCCTAGAGCGGGAAGGTCGGCGGGGCCGAGAGCTCGACGGGCGCGCCGGTCACCGGGTGGGTGAAGGCGAGCGAGCCCGCGTGGAGGAGGAGGCGCGGGCCGGGCTGGCCGTAGAGGCGATCACCGACGATGGGGACGCCGAGGCCGGTGGCGCAGTGGACGCGGAGCTGGTGGGTGCGACCGGTGAGAGGGCGGAGCTCGACGAGGGTGCGATTGTCCGCGCGCCGGACGACGCGCCATTCGGTGATCGCGCGCTTGCCGTGGACGGGATCGACGAGCTGGCGGGGGCGATCGTCGAGGTCGACGCGCAGAGGGAGATCGATCGTGCCGCTGTCGGCGGGGACGGGGCCGTCGAGCCAGGCGGTGTAGTGCTTCGTGATCTCGCGGCGGGCGAACTGCGCCTGCAGCACCTTGTACGTGTCCCAGTCCTTCGCGCAGAGGATGAGGCCCGAGGTGTCGAGATCGAGGCGGTGCACGACGAGCGGCCCGGTCGCGTCGGGGTAGCGGGCGCGGAGGCGGGTCTGCACGGAGTCCTGGAGGCGGCCGGTGCGACCGGGGACGGAGAGGAGGCCGATCGGCTTCACCACGACGAGGATCGTGGTGTCCTCGTGAATCACGCGCGGCTCGTCGGCGGGGATGGGCGCGGTGCCGTATTCGGGTGCGGGCTCGACATCGAGGCCGAGGAGCATGTGGGTCAGGATCGGGCCGCACTTGCCGCGACACGCCGGGTAGAAGGAACCGTGGATGCGACCGCCGGTGGCAGGGGGCGCGCCGACCCAGATCTCCGCGAGGGCGAGGGGCGTGAGGCCTTCGCGATAGGCATGAGCGAGCAGCTTCGGCGCGGCGCAGTCGCCAGCGCCGCCGGGAGGCTCGGCCGGGGCGAAGAGGTCGCGCAGGGCCTTCACCTCGCCGCGGGCGTTGGCGAGGCGGTAGCCGTCGTGGATCCGCTTCAGGAGCACGCGCGAGCGAGCGGAGCGGGCGACGGGGTCCAGGAGATCGAGGGCCGCTTCCTCGGCGGGCCACCAGGCGTCGCGCTCGGCCGCATCGAAGGTAGGACCGACGAAGCCCTCGACGAACCAGGAGCCCGCGAGCATGCCCGAGAAGGCGCGCAGCGTACCGAGGCGTCCGTCCGGGGCCCGGACCACGAGGACGCCGAACATCTTGCCGCCGCCAGGTTGGTCCAGGCCCCAGGCCGGGTCCACGGCCGCGACGAGCTCGAGGGCGGCGCGACGGGCCGCCGGGGCGATGTCCTCGACGGCGAAGGGCGACGGCATGCGCACCGGCGGAGGCTCGGCCGGATGCAGTCGCACGGAGTCGGTCACGGCGCGGAGCCTCGCACATCAGGGGTGTCAGCGCGGAAGGTGCGTGGCCCCGGGTGGCCGAGGTAGTGTGCGGCCGTCATGGCGGCAATTCCCTCTCGTGCCCGCGTCGTCATCGTCGGTGGCGGCATCATCGGGTCGTCGGTCGCGTATCACCTCGCGCATGCGGGCTGGAAGGACGTCGTGCTGCTCGAGCGCGATCGACTGACCAGCGGCACGACGTGGCATGCGGCCGGGCTCATGGTCACGTTCGGGTCGTTCTCCGAGACGTCGATGGAGATGCGCAAGTACTCGCGCGACCTCTACGCGCGGCTCGAGGCAGAGACGGGGCAGTCGACAGGCTTCAAGCCCGTCGGATTCATCGAGGTGGCCAAGGACCGCGATCGGCTCGAGGAGTACCGGCGCGTGTCGGCGTTCAACCGCAAGTGCGGCGTGGACGTGCAAGAGATCAGCCCGCAGCAGGTGAAGGACCTGTTCCCGCTCGCGAAGGTCGATGACCTGCAGGCCGGCTTCTACGTGAAGGAGGACGGCCGTGCGGATCCCATCGGCGTCACGATGGCGATGGCGAAGGGCGCGCGGCAGCAGGGCGCGACCATCGTCGAGGGGGTGGCCGTGCTCGACGTGCTCCACAAACACGGAGCGGTGACGGGCGTGCGCACGAGCCAGGGCGACATCGAGTGCGAGTACGTCGTGAACTGCGCCGGCATGTGGGCGCGGCAGCTCGGGGCCAAGTCGGGCGTCACGATTCCGCTGCAGGCCGCCGAGCACTACTACCTGATCACCGAGCGCATCCCCGAGCTCTCCAACACGTGGCCCGTCCTCGAGGATCCGGGCTCCTACGGCTACTTTCGCGAGGAGGTCGGCGGCTTGATGATCGGCCTGTTCGAGCCGATCTGCGCGCCGTGGAACGTCGGTGGCATCCCCGATGACTTCTCGTTCGGCGAGATCCAGCCGGACTGGGAGCGGATGGGGCCGTACGTCGAGACGGCAATGGCGCGCGTCCCGATCTCGATGGAGGTCGGCGTGAAGAAGTTCTTCTGCGGCCCGGAGAGCTTCACCCCGGACCTGGCGCCCATCGTCGGCGAGGCGCCCGAGCTCAAGAACTACTTCGTCGCCGCGGGCATGAACTCGATCGGCATCCTGACAGGCGGCGGCATGGGCCGCCTCGTGGCGCACTGGATCATGAATGGCCGGCCCGACGCGGATGTCACCGGCATCAACATCGATCGGCTGCACAAGTACCAGACGAACCCCGAGTACCGCGCGAAGCGGACCGTCGAGTCGCTGGGCCTCGTCTACCAGACGCACTACCCGACGCGCACGCTCACGACGGCCCGCGGTGCGAAGCGGTCTCCGATCCACGATCGGCTCGTCGCCCAGAACGCGTTCTTCCGCGATGTATCCGGCTGGGAGGGCGCGGACTGGTATGCGCCCCCGGGCGGCAGCAATGTCGTCGAGACGCTGTCGTGGGGCCGGCAGCACTGGTTCCCGTACTGGGCCGCCGAGCACAAGGCGGCACGCGAGGGCGTGATCGCGATGGACATGGCGTTCATGGCGAAGTTCCTCGTGCAAGGTCGCGACGCGGGCGCGAAGCTCGACTGGATCAGCGCGAACAGCGTGAATGGCCCGAGCGGGCAGATCACGTACACGCAGTGGCTCGACGAGGGTGGCGGCCTGCAGGCCGACCTGACCGTCACGAAGCTCGACGACGAACGCTTCTGGGTCGTCGCGTCGGACACGGCGCATCGCCATGTCGAGACGCACATGAAGCGCCACTTCGGCGATGCCCACGCGTTCGTGACCGACGTGACGAGCGGCTATTCACAGCTCAACATCCAGGGCCCGAAGTCGCGCGAGCTGTTGCAGTCGCTGACCAGCGCGGACCTCTCGAACGCGGCGTTCCCCTTCCGCGCGGCCCGCGAGATCGACATCGGCTTCGCGCGCGTGCTGTGCATCCGCATCACGTACCTCGGCGAGCTGGGCTACGAGCTGTACACGCCGGCCGAGCAGGCGGTGCACGTGTACGAGCGCATCGTCGAGGCGGGCACGAAGTTCGGCCTCGTTCATGCCGGCCTGAAGGCGCTCGCGAGCCTGCGCATGGAGAAGGGCTATCGCGACTACGGTCACGACATCGACAACACCGACTCCGTGCTCGAAGCGGGGCTCGGCTTCGCGGTCGATCTGAAGAAGCCGGGGGGCTTCCTCGGCAAGGAAGCGGTCGTCGCGCAGAAGGCGAAGGGCCCGCTCAAGAAGCGCCTCCTCCAGATCCTCCTCAAGGATCCGGAGCCGCTCCTGTTCCACGCAGAGATCGTGTACCGGGATGGTAAGGCGCTCGGCTACATCCGCGCCGCGTCGTACGGGCATACCCTCGGCGGCTCCGTCGGGCTCGCCATGATCGAGGCGGACGAGCCCATCGACGCGAAGTGGATCGAGGCGGGAACCTGGGAGGTGGATGTCGCTGGGACCAAGGTTCCGGCCCTCGCGTCCCTCAAGCCGCTGTACGATCCGGACAATTCGCGCATCAAGCTCTAGGTGGGGGATCATCGGCGTCGCGCTCGTGTGCGCGGCGTGCGGTCGCGTGGGCTTCGACGGGGTCGATGCCCTCGACGCTCGCGACGGCTCGATCGACAGCTCCATCGACGGCCCACCGCCGTTCGCGCTGATCGGCGAGCTGGATCCGACCTTCGGGGCGGGCGGCGTGGCCGTGCTGGACGGCAACGCGATGAGCACGGGCTTCGCCCTCCTGCCGCGCGCGAACGGCGGGGTGCTGGTCGTCGGCGTCATCGAGGCCTCGCCTGGGGTCCAAGTCGGCGACCTCACCGCGTGGACCGCGGCCGGTGTGCTCGACCCCACCTATGGCAATGCCGGTCGGATCCGGGTGTCGCTCGCGTCCAGCACGTGGGCCTACGGAGCACGGCGCCTGAGCGATGGACGTGCGGTCATCTGGGGCGACGGGATCGAGGACTTTACCCAGGGCGACGACTTCATGTTCGCGCTCCTCGGACCCGACGAGGTTCCGCTCGGCGGCGCGATCAACATCGACGTTCAGGGCGCCGATACCGCCAACGGCGTCGTCGAGCGCCCGGGCGGCGGCTTCGTGATGTGCGGCGTCGCGAACCGCGAGGCCAATGACACGCACTATGCGCTCGCGTTCACCTCTGAATCCGGGGTGCTCGACGACACGATCGGGAACAACGGCATTCGCTACGACGACGAGGCGCCCGGGGAGTTCAACCGCTGCTGGGACATGGTGACCGACGCGCAGGGCCGGATCGTCACCGCCGGCACGGGCAGCAACGACCTCATCCTCACGCGCCATCTCCCCGACGGCACGCGCGACCCGAGCTTCGCGGGCAACGGGCGCGCCGTACTCGCTGGCAACGAGGGCGAGGGCTACTCCGTCGTGGTGGCGCCGGATGGTGCCATCATCCTGGTCGGCATCAGCGGGCCGTTCGGGATCATCGCGCGCTTCGACGAGGCGGGCCTGATCGACCCCACCTTCGCGCCCGTGAGCTACCTGAACAATGATGGGCCCGGAGCCTCCGACACGTTCTACGACGCGCTGCTCCAGAGCGACGGCAAGATCATCGTCGCGGGGATCCACTCCTCGAATGGCACGACGGATGCGCAGCTGCTGCGCTTCGACCCGACCGGGGCGCTCGACCCGACCTTCGGCACGGCTGGCGTGATTCGCATCGACCGCAGCGCCGGTGACGAGATCCTCGCGCTCGCCCCCGCAGCGGGCGGCGGCGTGTTCGCGACCGGCTCCACCAACGACACCACCTGGCTGATCAAGGTCCGCTGACCGTGCGATGGTCGGGCCATGTCCATCGACATGGTCGAGGTCGCTCGACGAGTCCTCAGCGAGAATGGGTTTGTCACCGCGGAGCCGCCGGTCGATGGCATCCCAGCCCGCGATCCCCTCGACGGCGTCCAGGATCTGCGCCATCTGCCGTGGTCGTCGATCGACAACCACGACTCGCGTGACCTCGATCAGATCGAGTGGGGCGAGCGGCTCGCCGGTGGTGCGATCCGCATGCTCGTCGGGATCGCCGACGTGGATGCCCTGGTCCCCGCGGGCTCGCCGATCGACGCCTACGCCGCGCGGAACACCTCGACGCTCTACACCGGCGTGCACATCTTCCCGATGCTCCCCCGCGAGCTGTCCGAGGATCGGACATCACTCCTCGAGGACCGCCAGCGCCTGGCGACGATCACCGAGATGGTGGTGCGCACCGACGGCACCATCGACGACAGCGCGACCAGGATCTACCCGGCGCGCGTGCGTAACCACGCGAAGCTCGTCTACGAGCGTGTGGGTCGCTGGCTGGAGGTCGGCGGCCTCCTCGACGACGATCACCACACCGACGCCATCGCCGATCAGGTCGCGATGCACGACGAAGCCGCGCGGCGCCTGCGCCGTCGTCGCGTCGAACAGGGCGCGCTCGACTTCGAGACCATCGAGGCCCGGGCCGTCGCCAAGGATGGCAAGGTGGTTGGCCTCGAGGTCGCCCGCAAGAACCGCGCGCGCGAGCTCGTCGAAGACTTGATGATCGCGGCCAACGGCGCCACGGCTCGCTACCTCGAGGCGATGCAGCGCTCGTCGATCCGCCGCGTGGTCACGAAGCCGAAGCGGTGGGATCGCATCGTCGAGCTGGCGCGCTCCCACGGCTACGAGCTGCCGACCGAGCCCACCTCGCGCGCCCTCGCCGACTTCCTCGCCACCCGTCGCCAGCAGGCTCCCGACACGTATCCCGAGCTGTCGCTCTCGGTGGTGAAGCTCCTCGGGCCTGGCAGCTACGTCCTCCAGCGCGGAGGGGAGCCGGATGTGGGGCACTTCGGCCTCGCCGTCGACGACTACGCGCACTCGACGGCGCCGAACCGCCGCTACCCGGACCTCATCACGCAGCGCCTGCTGAAGGCGGCGTCGCGCGGCGAGCCGGCCCCCTACTCCGACGAGCAGCTCGTCGAGATCGCCGCGCACTGCACCGAGCGCGAGAACGCGGCCCGCAAGGTCGAGCGCACCATGCGCAAGGTCGTCGCGGCGGCCTTCTTGTCGACGCGGATCGGCGAGACGTTCGACGCGGTCATCACGGGCGTCACGCCGAAGGGCGTCTTCGCGCGGCTGTTCTACCCGCCGGCGGAAGGCCGCATCGTCTCGCACGAGGAGGGTCTCGACGTCGGCGATCGCGTGCGCGTGCGGCTCGTCGACACCGAGCCGACGCGGGGCTTCATCGACTTCGTAGCCCTTCGCTAGAACAGCGCGTGTCGGGCGTGTTGGGCACCGCAGAGAGCGAGCTGTCCTCGAGCTGCCACGACGACACGCAACGCACGAACGCCGGCAGTCCGTCGCGCTGCCCCGGCCCGAGGTTCCAGATCCATACGATGCCAGCGCCGCCCGCGATAGCGAGCCGCATACCGTCTGGCGACCACACGAGCTGGCCGACCATCGCCGGCAGCTCCGGCGCCTTCGCGAGCAAGTTGCCCGTCGCTGGGTCGTAGAGGGTCACCATGCGAAAGCTCGAGGCTGCGAGCACGTCTCCGCCGGCGCGGAACGACACCGCCCCCACGAGGTCCTCGGCCACGGTCAGCGTCCGCAGGAGCTTCGCGTCCGCCGGAGCGGTGATGTCGTAGATCGACACGGTGCCGCGCGTGCTCCCCGCAGCGAGGAGCCTCCGCCCGTCAGCGGTCATGGTCGTGTGTACCGAGAACGTCTGATGGTGGGGAATCCGCGCCACCACCTTGTCGCGCTCCTCGAGCCACAGTCCGTACTCCGTCGCGCCGACCACGATCCCGTCCGCGGCGTAGAGCTCGCGCACGATGTTGGAGGGAATCTCGACTGAGATGGGCTTCAGCGTCGTCGCATCCCACAGCGCATGACGCTGGTCGTCGGTTTGAGTGGCGATCCGATCGGGCGTCACGAGCGCGACATCGAACACGATCGCCCCCACGTCGGCACGCGCGAGCTCTTTGCCGGTAGCGACGTCCCAGCGCCGCACCGTCGTATCGCCGACCGTCCACGCAATGGTCCCATCGGCAGAGAGCACGACCTTGCGCACGCGACCGGTGTGGCCGACCCAGCGCGCGACCTCGGTGCCGGAGCCGATCGCCCACTTGATGATGCTGCCGTTCTCGTTCGTCGTGACGAGAGACACCCCGTCCGGGAGGAGCGCGAGCGATCGCATGCCGTTCGGGTTCGGTGGCTTCCGCGCGGTTGGCGCCATCGGGTCCGGAATGATGTCCTCGCTGAACCCGCCGGTGCCGAACACGCGGGGGGGCTTCGTGTAGTCGAGCTGCGTCGCGCGCACGGTCCCATCGTTCGACACCGTCCACAGCACGTTGTCCGTGCCCCACGTGACGGAGCGGACGCGCGCGGAGTGCCCTGGCACGCGCTGGAGCAGGGCACTCGGCTCGACCTTCCACAGGCGCTCTCGGCCGTCGCCGAAGATGAACAGGCGGTCGTCGTGGCTCGCGATCCAGCTCTGCGTGCCTTCCCGCGGAAAGGTCAGCAAGCGCTCGCCTGTCTCGGGATCCCAGCCGTAGACGTTGCCAGCCTCGTCGACGGTGATGAGGGTCCCGGCGACCATGCGGGCGTCGTAGGACGACAGCTTGTGACCGCCGAGCTTCGCGCGCTCGACGGCGGTCTCGTACGTCCACAGCGTCGCTTCGGCGCCGCTGCCGAGGACCACGAGCGTGTCGCCGGTGCGCAGCACGCTGTACACCATGCCGGTATGGACGTACCGACGATCGATCGTCTTCGCCGCGAGCTGCCAGCGCTTCGCGATGCGGTCGATTCCTCCGGTGATGATCACGCCGGGGTCCGTGTACGAGCAGGTATAGACCGCGCCGTCGCCATCCTTGAGCTCGGCGACGAGGGTGCCCGCCGGCACGGCGTGGATCAGGGTCAGGCTGTCGTCCCCGCACGAGACCAGCTGGTTGCCGTCGGGGCTGAACGTGAAGTGGTGGACCTCCACCTCGCCTGCCGGCCGCAGCGGGTGCAGTTGCCCGTCACCGACTGCGCCCCACAGGGCCTCGTTGGCTTTCGTGAGCACGGCAAACCGGCCGCCTTGCGGTGACCACGCCATGCTCTTGACGGCCCCCGCGACGTTCCACCGCGCACGCTCGAGGCCCGAGTCGGTGGAACGGAGCGCGAGTGCCCCCTTGGCGTCGACGACCAGCAGCAGCGCGCCGTCGGGCGACCGCGTGAAGAGCGACGCCCCATCTGCGCTCCACAGCTCGCGTCCCGCTTCGAAGTCCCAGGCGCGTAGGTGTCCGCCGTTATCGGCGGTGATGGTGACGGAGGACCTCACGCCGAAGTCCCCGGCCGCCACGTCGGTGGTATGTGCGGGCGCGATGCCGATGAGTCCTGCGTAGGCGCGCTGCGCCTGACCGAGCAGGAGGCTCAGCGTGGACGGGAGATCGTCGCGGTTCGCGACGGCTCCAGCGAACAGGGGCAGCGCGCGATCGGGCAGCCCGAGCAGGGCTTCCTGCCGCCCCAGCTCCTCGAGGCTCGTCGCGTAGCGCGTCTCCGCGAGCATCTGCGCATCCCGGGCGACCGTGCGCTGCGTCTCCGCTTCGTGACGCTGCTTGCGCGCTTCGTCGCGCTCGGCCTGGATCTGCCGCACGCTGATCGCACCGACGACGACCAGGGCCGCGAAGCCCGCCACCCCCATGGCCACGAGGGCACGGTGCTTCGCGATCCAGCGCCGCACGAGCTGCCACGCCGTGTATCGGTGCGCGGCGACGAGCTGGCCCTGCAGATAGCGCCGTAGATCCTCGGCGAGGCCCTGGGCGTTCGCGTAGCGGCCGACCGCATCGTAGGCCATCGCCTTCTCGACGATGGCGACGAGCTCGTCGGGGAGCTCCGGTTCGAGCTCGCGCACCGGGCGGGGCCGCTTGAACGCGACCAGGTCCAGGAGCTCCTCCATGGTGGTCGCCTCGATGAAGGGGCGCTTTCCGCCGAGGAGCTGATAGAGGATCGCGCCGATCGAGTACACGTCGGCGCGCTCGTCGAGCTTCATGCCCTGCGCCTGCTCCGGCGGCATGTAGCACGGGGTCCCGAGCACCGCCCCGACGACGGTCATCGTATCGGGGGGCAGTGTCGCGCGGGGCACGAGGGGCTCGTCGGCGTCCTCGGGCACGTCGAGGTTGCGCGCGAGGCCCCAGTCGATCACGACCGTCTCGCCATAGGGTCCGACGAGCACGTTGCCCGGCTTGAGATCGCGGTGAATGACGTGCTCTGCGTGGGCGTATGCGAGGGCCTCGGCGATGTCGATCACGTGCGGCAGGAGCTCCAGCCGGCGCGACAGCGAGGTCCGCTCCTTGATCATCTCGTCGAGGTTGCGGCCTTCGACGAGCTTCATCGCGTAGAAGGGCTCGCCACTCGGCCAGCGGCCCACCTCGTACACGGGGACGATCGACGGATGCTGGAGGTTCGCCGTCACCATCGCCTCGCGCACGAACCGCTGAACAATGTCGGGTGACGGCTGGAGCACCTCCTTGATCGCGACGATGCGGCCGGTACGCGGATCCTGCGCCCGGAAGATGCGGCCGAGCCCACCGCGCGCCAGCTCGTCGAGGACGGCGTAGCGATCCCGCGTGACCTCGTCGAAGCGCTCCAGCTTGGCGCGCTTCAGCTCGTTGCCGACGGTCGACCGCACCCCCGAGACGGGCTCGGCGGCGGGCTCTCCCAGCGGGCCCTCCTGCGCGAGAGGAGAGGCGAGCGTGGGCGCTTCGGCAACGGGTGCGGCCGGCCCACGCACGGGCGGGGCGGCGCCGATCAGCGTCTTCTGATGACCCTTCGGAGCCTCCGCCACCCCGGCGACCACCGCGTGCGTCCCGCTGACCTGCGTGACGGGCAGTAAGGTGTCGTCGTCGTCCACGGCCACGTCCCGCCCAGTGTACTACCCTGTCCCCACGGTGAAGCGCGCGCTGTACCTCGGGCTCGGGCTCCTCTGTGTGGGGCTCGGGGTCATCGGCGCCTTCCTTCCCGTCATGCCCACGACGGTCTTCCTGATCGTGGCCGCCTGGGCCTTCGCGAAGAGCTCCAAGCGCCTCGAGACGTGGCTGCTCACGCACCCCCGGTTCGGGCCCCGCCTGGTGGCCTGGCGGGACGGCCATGTCATCCCGCTCCCCGTGAAGCTGGTGGCCTGGGGCTCAATGGCTGCCTCCATGACCTTGATGATCCTCGGCGGAGCGCCTATCTACGCCATCGCCGCGGCCGGTGCGCTCATTGGCTTTGGTGCTATCTACATCGCCCGCTGTCCGTCCGTTCCTCCGCCGAAAGCATAGAAGCCATGTCGTTCGCGTCCGCGCATCCCAGCCTTCAAACGGCGCTCGCCAAGAAGGCCTATAGCGACGCGACGCCGGTGCAAGCCGCCGTTCTCGGCGCCCCGCCCGATCGCGACCTGCTCGTCTCCGCGCAGACTGGCTCGGGCAAGACCGTCGCGTTCGGCCTCGGCTTGGCGTCCACGCTGCTCGGCGATCAGCTGCGCTTCGGCAAGGCCGGCCAGCCCCTGGCCCTCGCCATCTGCCCGACACGCGAGCTCGCGCAGCAGGTGTTCCGCGAGCTGTCGTGGCTCCTCGCCGATACGGGCGCGCGCGTGACGACCTGCGTGGGCGGCTTCGATCCGCGGCGTGAAGCGCATGCCCTCGCGATGGGCGTCCACGTCGTCGTCGGGACGCCGGGCCGGCTCGCCGATCACCTCGCCCGCGGGGTGCTCTCGCTGGCGCGCCTCCAGGTCGTCGTGCTCGACGAAGCCGACGAGATGCTCGACATGGGCTTCCGCGAGGACATCGAGAAGCTCCTCGAGTCCGCGCCGCCGGAGCGCCGGACCTTCCTGTTCTCGGCGACGATTCCGCCGGAGATCGCCGCGCTCGCGAAGCGGTTCCAGAAGGATGCCCTCCGCATCCAGACGCAGTCCAAGACCGAGCGCCACGCCGACATCGAGTACCGGGCGGTGACCGTCGTGCCGCGCGAGCGCAACCTCGCCGTCGTCAACGTCCTGCGCTACGAGGATGCGAAGGGCGCGCTGGTGTTCTGCGCCACCCGGGATGGCGTCACGCATCTCGCCAACGGCCTCGCCGAGCGTGGCTTCTCCGTGGCCGCCCTGTCGGGCGAGCTCTCGCAGCGCGAGCGCAACACCGCTCTCCAGTCCCTACGTGATGGCCGCGCCCGCGTGTGCGTCGCCACCGATGTCGCCGCGCGTGGCTTGGATCTCCCCGACCTCGGACTCGTCATCCACGCCGATCTGCCGCAGAACGCGCAGACCCTCGTGCACCGCTCGGGTCGGACCGGTCGTGCGGGCAAGCGCGGCCTCGTCGTCGTGCTCGTGGCCGAGCCCGCTCGGTCGTACGCATCGCGCATGTTCGCGCAGGCGCACGTCGACGTGTCCTGGAGCCCGCCCCCGTCGGCGGATCAGATCCTCGCGCGCGATCAGGAGCAGCTCGTCCCCGAGATCATCGCGCTGACGACGGACCTCCCTCTCGATGACCGCGCCGTCGCGCGCACGTTGCTCGCCACCCACGAGGCCGAGGCGCTGGTCGCCGCCCTCGTGAAGCTGCGCCGTGACCTGCGTCCCTCCCCCGAGGAGCTGTCCGAGCCGCGCCCGGCGCGCCCCCAGAAGTTCGATCGCCCACCGCCGCGCGGCCCCCGCGACGACGGTCCGCCGCGCCGCATGTCGCGCGACGACGCTCCGCGCCGCGACGAGGGT